>JAFAPI010000217.1 GCA_019247195.1 Gammaproteobacteria bacterium | reverse complement strand
AGGCGCTGGCGCGTGGCGCACGGCAGGGTGGGGTGCGCATCGTGGAGGACCTGGCAGTCACCGCCGTCCATCGTGCGGCGGGGCGTGTCAGCGGAGTGGCGACCGAGCGTGGCGACGTGCGGGCCGAGGTCGTGGTCAACTGCGCCGGCATGTGGGGCCGCGCCGTGGGCTCGTGGGCGGGGGCGACTGTGCCGCTGCACGCCGCGGAGCACTATTACGTGGTCACCGAGCCGCTGCCGGGGCTCAAGGCCGGCCTGCCGATCCTGCGCGATGCCGATGCCTGCTCGTACTTCAAGGAGGACGCGGGCAAGCTGCTCGTCGGCTGGTTCGAGCCGGTCGCCAAGCCATGGGCGACGCACGGCATCCCTCCGGAATGTGCCTTCGAACAACTGCCTCCCGATCTCGGTCACATCGAACCCCTGTTCGCGCAGGCGATGGCGCGCGTACCGGCGCTCGCGACCGCGGGCATCCAGGTGTTCTTCAACGGTCCGGAGAGCTTCACCCCCGATGACCGCTACATCCTCGGCGAGGCGCCCGAGCTGGACGGACTCTACGTCGCGGCCGGCTTCAACTCGATCGGCATCCAATCCGCCGGCGGGGCCGGCAAGGTGCTGGCTGACTGGATCCTCGATGGACATCCGCCCTTCGACCTGTGGGACGTAGACGTGCGCCGATTTGCCCCCTTCCAGCGCAACCGGCGCTACCTGCGTGACCGCACCGTGGAAAGCCTCGGGCTGCTGTACGCCATGCACTGGCCCTACCGCCAGGCGGTCACCGCGCGCGGGGTTCGTCGCTCGGTGCTGCACGACCGCCTGGCCGCGGCGGGGGCATGTTTCGGGGAAGTCGCCGGCTACGAGCGGCCGAACTGGTTCGGCCACCCGGGCTCGCAGCCCCACTACGTCTACAGCTATGGGCGACAGAACTGGTTCGGAAACTCCGCAGCCGAGCATCGCGCGGTGCGCGAACAGGTGGGCCTGTTCGACCAGTCCTCGTTCGCCAAGTACGAGCTGCACGGGACGGATGCCACGACGGTGCTCGGCCTGGTCTGCGCCAACGAGATCGACGTACCCCTCGGTCGAATCGTCTATACGCCGTGGCTCAACGAGCGCGGCGGCATCGAAGCCGACGTGACCGTGACACGCGAGGCCGAGGATCGTTACTTCATCGTGAGTGGCTGCGCGACACAGACCCGAGACCTGGCCTGGTTGCGCCGCGCCATTCCTGCCAGCGCACGTGCCCTCGTCATCGATGTCTCCTCCGCCTACGCAGTCATCGGTCTGATGGGCCCCCGCAGCCGCGAACTCCTGTCCCGGGTGACCGACGCGGACCTCGGCAATGAAGCCTTTCCCTTTGCCACCTCGCAGGTCATCGATTGCGCCTACGCGCGCGTGCGGGCGAGCCGCATTACCTACGTCGGCGAACTCGGCTACGAACTCTACATACCCACCGAGTTCGCCGCGGGCGTCTACGACGCGCTGATCGAGGCGGGTGCCGGCCTCGGACTGCAGCTCGCCGGCTACCACGCCCTCAACAGCCTGCGCCTGGAGAAGGGTTACCGTCACTGGGGGCACGATGTGAGCGAGGAGGACACGCCGCTGGAGGCTGGGCTCGGCTTTGCGGTGGCGTGGCACAAGCCCGGCGGCTTCCGCGGGCGTGAGGCACTCGAGCGGCAGCGCAGCGCGGGCGTGCACCGGCGGCTGGCAGCGTTCGCCCTGGAAGATCCGCAGCCGCTGCTCTATCACAACGAGCCGATCTGGCGCGACGGGAAGCTGGTGGGTAAGACGACCTCGGGCATGTTCGGTCATACGCTCGGGTGCGCCGTGGCGCTGGGCTACGTGGGGCGAAGCGAGGAACTGCTGACCCCGGAGTGGCTGCTCGCCGGCAGCTACGAGATCGAGGTGGCGACCCAGCGCGTGCCCGCGCGAGTCTCGCTGCGGCCGCTCTATGACCCTGAGGGCGCGCGCGTGCGCGGCTGAGCACAGATGCCGTCGGCGCGGGTCATCGTCATCGGCGGCGGCGTGGTCGGCTGCAGCGTGCTCTATCACCTGGCCCGCCTCGGCTGGGGTGACGTGCTACTGCTTGAGCGCGACGAGCTCACGGCGGGCTCGACCTGGCACGCCGCCGGTAACTGTCCGAACTTTGCCACTTCCTGGAGCCTGCTCAGGCTGCAGAGCTATTCGACCGCGCTTTACCGCGAGCTCGCCCGCGAGACCGGCTACGACATTAACTATCACCTCACGGGGAGCCTGAGGCTCGCGCATACCCGCGACCGGGTCGATGAGTTCCGTCACGTCATCGCGCAGGCGCGCGCCCAGGGCCTGGAGTTCGCACTGCTTTCACCCGCCGAGATGTGCGCGCATCACCCCTATCTGGAGGCGGAGGGGATACGTGCGGCCCTGTGGGATCCCCTCGACGGGGACATTGATCCGGCGCAGCTCACGCAGGCGCTGGTGCGCGGCGCACGCGCACGGGGCGCTCGCGTACAGCGACACACGCGGGTCACGGCCCTGCAGTGGCTGGCGGACCGTTGGCGCCTCGACACCGACGCGGGTCCCTTCGAGGCGGAGTACGTCGTCAATGCCGGCGGCTACCGCGGCGCGGAGATCGCCGCGCTGATCGGCGAGTTCCTGCCCATCGTGACGCTGTCGCACCAGTATCTGGTGACCGAGGACATTCCGGCGCTGACGGCCCGCGGCATGCAGCGGTTACCGCTGCTGCGCGATCCCGACGTGAGCTACTACCTGCGCCAGGAGCGCCATGGTCTGCTGCTGGGCCCGTACGAGTCCGCCCCGCGCGCGCACTGGCTGGAGGGGGTGCCGGAGCACTTCGCGCACCAGCTCTTTGCCGATGATCTGGCGCGGCTCGAAAGCCACATCGCCGCCGCGTGCGCGCGCGTTCCGCTGCTCGGTTCCGTCGGCATTCGGCGCGTCATCAATGGACCGATCCCGTATGCGCCGGATGGCAACCCGTTGCTCGGTCCCGCGGCCAACGTGCGCAACTTCTTCCACTGCTGCGCATTCACGTTCGGGATCGTACAGGCCGGCGGTGCGGGTCGGCTTCTCGCCGAGTGGCTGGTCAATGGCGAGCCCGGCTGGGACATCTGGCCGCTGGACACGCGGCGCTTCTGCGACTTTGCCGACCGTCCGTTCGCGTTGGCGAAGGCGCTCGAGACCTATCGGCTCGAGTACGCGGTCGCCTATCCGCAGGAGGAGCGGCCCGCGGGGCGTCCCGGCAAGACCTCGCCGCTCTACGAGCGCCTGCGCGAGCGCGGGGCCGTGCACGGCGCGCGCGGCGGGTGGGAGCGGGCGCTCTATTTCACGCAGGCCGATGATCGCACCGAGCCGGTCGCCTCATTCCGCCGTGACGTCAGCTGGCGAGACGCGGTCGAGCGTGAATGCCTGACGGTGGCGCACGACGTCGCCCTCTGCGATCTGCCTGGTTTCGGGCGCTTCGAGATCTGCGGCAGCGGTGCCGGCGCTTGGCTCGACCGGCTGAGCAGCGGGCGGGTGCCCGCCCCCGGGCGAGTGGCTCTCAACTATTTGTGCTCGCCCCGCGGCGGCATCGTCGCGGAGCTCACCATCGCACAGATCGCGCCCGGGCAATTCTGGCTGATCGGCGCGGCGGCCGGGCAGCGACACGATGAGGAGTGGCTGCGCGCGCATCTTCCGCCTGCCGGTGAGGTCAGCCTGCGCAATTGCAGCGCAGCCTTCGGAGCGCTGCTGCTCACCGGGCCGCGCTCGCGCGCGCTCCTGGCGGAGGTCGTGGGATGCGATCTGAGTAACCGTGCCTTCCCCTGGTTCACCACGCGGGCCCTGCAGATCGCAGGCCGGCCTGTGGTGGCGCTGCGCGTGAGCTACGCCGGCGAGCTCGGCTGGGAGCTGCACGTCGCGCGCGAGGACGTAACCGCGGTCTACGAGGCGCTGCAACGCGCCGCCGACGGAAGACTCAGGCATTTTGGCTTGTATGCGCTGGAGAGCCTGCGCCTCGAGAAATGCTATCGCAGCTGGAAGGTCGATCTCACCCAGGACTACACGCCCATCGCAGCCTCGCTGGAGCGACTGCTGTGCTTGGACAAGCCGACCGCCTTCATCGGCAAGGCTGCGCTGCAGCGCGAGGTCGCGGCGGGTGCGCGCGAGCGCTTCGTTCCGATGATCGTCGCGGCCGGCGATGCCGACGCGGCCGCGGTCTCGATCATCTACCGGGGCGCGGAAGTCGTGGGACTGGCCACCTCCGGCGGCTACGGCCACCGGCTCGGTTGCAGCATCGCCCTCGGGTACGTACGTCGCGAGCTGAGCGTGCCGGGCACACGGCTCGAAATTGAAATCCTGGGCGAGCGGCGGCCGGCCGTGGTTGCCACGGAGCCCCTCTACGATCCAGACAATCTGCGGCTGCGCGGGTGAGCGGCGGCGGCGAGGCCGCTGCCTCAGTCATCGGGCGGAGGACGCAGCCCGATCTTGCCCACGTGCCCCGCCGCCAGAAAGTGCCGCTGCGCGGCGACGATCTCGCTGAGCGGGTACTCAGCACTCACCAGCGGACGGATCTCGCCGCGCTCGATGTAGCGCACGAGCGCGCGGAATACCGCCGGTGCGAAGAGCGTGCAGCCCAACAAGCTGAGGTCGCGAAGGTAGAGCGTGCGCAGATCCATCGGCACCCGCGCGCCGGCCACGGCCCCCGCCACCACGTAACGGCCGAAGCGGCGCAGGATCTCGAGGCGCTTCCCGAAGGCATCCCCGCCGACGACATCGACGACCACCGTCACGGTGTCATGGCCGAGCTCGCGCAGCAGATCGGCATCACGATCGATGACCGTCGCGCCGAGGGCCGCGACGAAATCGGGCTTGTCGGTCAAGGCGATGACCGTGGCGCCGCGGCGGCGCGCGAGCTGCACGGCCGCGGACCCAACCCCGCCCGAGGCACCCGTGACCAACACCGTGTCGCTGGCGCCCACGTCGGCCCGGGCGAGCATGTTCTCCGCCGCGGCGTAGGCACAGGGAAAGGAGGCGAGCTCTATATCGCTCATGCCGCTGTCGATGCGGCAGGCATTGACCGCCGGCACGGTTGCAAACTGCGCAAAGGCACCATCGCAGTCAGAGCCGAAGTACACCGGGCCGGCCTCACGGAGCACCGGATCCACCAGTACCCGCTCGCCGAGCCGGGCCGGCTCGACCTCCGCACCGAGTGCCACGATGCGGCCACAGGCGTCCGCCCCCTGGATGCGGGGGAACCGGACCGGGTTGCCGCCCCAGCCGGCATCCTCCACGGCGGTGTTCGACCTCGAGTACCAGCCGGTGCGCGTGTTGATGTCGGTGTTGTTCAGTGCCGCGCCGCCAATGCGGAGCAGGACCTGACGCAGTCCGGGTCGTGGCACCGGCACGTCTTCCCGGTATTCGAGCTGCTCAAATCCACCGTGGCCCCGCAGCAACACTGCGGCCATGCGCTCGGGTAACGCACTCCCGCGGGGGGATTCGGAGGAGGGCATCGCCGCGGTGCGCCGTCCTCAGCGACCGAGGGGCCGGCAGGGGTACGCCTTGGCCATGAGTCGCGCGATCACCCGCGCCGCCGGAGCCTGTGCCGCATCCGCCGTCTGCGCCAGATCGGCGTCGAGCCGCTCGCGCAGGCGCGCCTGCAGGTCATCGCCCGACACGCCCGCGGGCAGGCAGGCCGGTGCGCCCTGACCGTGGCCGATGTCGATGCCCAGCGCGATCCCCTCGGTAACCCCTAGCAGATACACGCGGCAGACGTTGCGGCTGGTGGTATCGCTCGCGTGGCAGAGGCCCTGCAGGTCACCCGCGGTCATGACATCCTCCCCGGCGGCGGGCAGGGGTCCCATCGCGGCGAGTCCGCCGGTCAGAATCAAGAATGCTGCGGACGTGCGACGCATGCGAAGTTCCCCTCGGTCCGGATGCGAAGCTTAACCGACTGGACGTGCGCAATACGACGGACACGGAACGGACGGCGGCCGCGGAGTGTTGACCCGGGGAAGGGTGGGGCTAGAGTGGGGGCGAGGAATCGCTCCGTGACCTCCCGCATCAGCTTTCATCGCACCGCCTACCCCGGAATCGACGCGATGACCGCGGTGAGCGATCGATCCTTCCCGCGTCACACGCATGATCAGTACGGCCTGGGCGTGGTGGATACCGGTGGCCACGCCTCGCTGAGTGACCGGCGGCAGGTGGAGGCCGGCCCCGGGACCCTCATCGCGGTCAACCCGGGGGAGGTCCACGATGGCCGTCCCATGCATGGGCGGCCGCGCGCCTGGCGCATTCTGTACTTTGATGTGTCTTTGTTGCAGCGATTGCGTACCGAAGTCGGCGCGTGCCGCTCGGGATCGTTTGCCTTCGCCAGCGCGGCATTTGCCGATCCCCCGTTGCGCTCGCTGTTCAACGCACTCTTTGCCCTGATGACGACCCCCGCTCTGCCCCTGGGCGAGCTGCGCTGCGAGAGCGGCCTGTTGCGTTTGGCGGCGCGGCTAGCAGGACCATCCCCGGCAGCGCACGCCACCGGTTACGTGGCGCGCGCTGCGGTGCGGCGCGCGACGGAGCTGATCGAGGCCGAGCTCGCCGGGGATTTGCGGCTGGAGCGGCTGGCGGCTGCCGCGGGCATGAGTCGTTTTCAATTGCTGCGCGCCTTCACTGCCGCCTTCCGCATGCCGGCGCACGCGTACATCATCCAGCGCCGCCTGGCTCAGGCCCGCCGATTGATCCGCTCCGGCACGGCGCTGAGCGATGCAGCCCTCCAGTCGGGGTTTTCTGACCAAAGTCATCTGACCCGTCTGTTCCTGCGGGCCTATGGCGTGACCCCGGGATGCTACGCCGCGAGTGTCCGCTGACGGCCGCGCAATTTCGTGCAAGACGGCGCATCCGGGCGCGGACCATCCTCGCGCATGGTTACGCTGCGACCCTGCCGGAACGAGGACCGTCCGTGCCTGCTGGCCATCATCAATGCGGCGGCGCAGGCCTATCGCGGCGTGATCCCCGAGGACTGCTGGCACGAGCCCTACATGACCGCCGCTGCGCTGGATCAGGAGCTCGCTGCCGGCGTCGACTTCTGGGGCCACGAGGCGGAGGGCGCGCTGGTCGGGGTGATGGGACGGCAGCTCAGGGGTGACGTCGAGTTGATCCGTCACGCCTACGTGCGGCCCGCATGGCAGCAGCGCGGTGTCGGCAGCGCACTGCTCGCGCAGTTGCTGCGCACCCGGCGCGAAGTGCTGGTGGGCACCTGGAAGGCGGCCACCTGGGCCATCCGCTTCTACGAGCGCCACGGTTTTGGCCTCGTGGAAGCGCCGCGCACCGCCGCGCTGCTCAGGCGTTACTGGAACATCACGCCGCGCCAGCGGGAAAGCTCCGTGGTGCTGCGGCGCGCGCCACCGAACGGTTGATCGCGCGGTCTGGCGGCGCCGGTCCGGTCAGCCGCGGGTGAGCGCGGTGGCGGTGCCGGCCGCGATCATGGCTCCGGCACCGGCCCGTTTCATCCATGCCGCCGCGGCCGGTGTGCGCAGTACACGCGATGCGCTCGCGGCCGCCAGCGCATAGGCGCTATCGGTCAGGCCGACCACGATGCCGAAGGTGGCGATGAGGAGCGCGGCCTGGGGGAGGTAACCATGGCGTGGATCGATGAACTGCGGTACGAAGGCCACAAAGAACACGATCGTCTTGGGATGAAAGGTCGCCAGCGCCACATTGCTCGCGAACGCGGTGCGCGGGGCGATGGTGGGCGCCACGACCGCCAAGCGCTCGCCACCCCGACTGCGCAGCAGCGCGAACAATCCCAAACCGATGAGGTACGCGGCGCCGATCCACTTCAGTAACGTGAACGCCAGCGCCGAGGCGGACAACAGGGCGCCGACCCCGGCGAGGGAGAGGCTCATCGCAGTCACGTTTCCAACCATCATGCCAGCGACCGACGCGAGCGCCGTGCGTCGTCCGGAGCTGAGCGCATAACCAACGATGCTCGTGACTCCCGGCCCGGGCGCGAGACCCATGAGAGCCGAGGCGGCGGCAAAGGCGAGCCAGTGGTGCCATTCCATGGGCTTAAATCCCCGGCGGCGGTGTGCGCGGCATCTTACCCGATCGGCTCCCGGCTCATCCCTAGGCCGTCGCGCGGGGAACGCAGCTCGCGCAGGGAGCGCTGCTGCCGACCGGAGCCATCGAAGTTTTTCGGGTCCAGCCAGGCCTCGAGGGCGCCGCGCACGGCGGGCCACTCCGCCGCGGTAATGGAATACCAGGCGGTGTCACGATTGCGACCCTTGTAGACGACGGCGCTGCGGAAGATCCCTTCGAAGCGGAAGCCGTAGCGCTCGGCCGCCGCGCGGGAGGGGGCATTCAGGCTGTCGCACTTCCACTCATAACGACGGTAGCCAAGCTCGAAGGCGAGCCGCATGAGCAGGTACATGGACTCCGTCGCCGCGACGGTCCGCTGCAGCCGCGGCGCGAAGGCGATCGACCCCACCTCGATGCTGCCGTGACGCGGCTCGATGCGCATCAGGGC
>JAFAPI010000196.1 GCA_019247195.1 Gammaproteobacteria bacterium | reverse complement strand
GGCCAGCAGTTCGTGCCGTTTCTCGCGCTGTTCCGCGCCGAGGAGGGACGCATGGGCGTCACGGTGACCTTCGTCGCCATTCTCGAGCTGATGCGCGAGGGGCTGATCGATATAGTGCAGGCCGAGGCATACGGGCCGTTGCACGTGCGTGGGGCGAGCCCGGCACGCGCGCTGCACGTGGTGGGTGCGGCGGAGCCGCCTGCGGCAGCGGAGCCTGGTGGTACGGACGAGGGAGAGTCATGAACGAGTCGTACCTGAAGAACGTGGTGGAGGCGGCGCTGCTCGCCGCCGGCAATCCGCTGCCGCTCGCCGAGTTGCAGCGCCTGTTCGCCGAACCGGCACGGCCCGGCACCGCCGAGCTGCGCGCGGCGCTTGCCCAGCTGGCGGCCGAGTACGAAGGGCGCGGCATCGAGCTGAAGGAGACCGCCGGCGGCTATCGCATCCAGGTGCGCCGGGAACTCGCGCCGGAGATCTCGCGCCTGTGGCCGGAGCGCGCCGCGCGCTATTCGCGGGCGCTGCTCGAGACGCTGGCCCTGATCGCTTACCGTCAGCCCATCACGCGGGCGGAGATCGAGGCCGTGCGCGGCGTGGCCGTCAATCCCAACATCATCCGTACCATGCTGGAGCGTAACTGGGTCCGCGTGGTGGGCCATCGCGACGTGCCCGGGCACCCCGAGCTGCTCGGCACGACGCGGGAGTTTCTGGATTATTTCGGGCTCAAGACCCTCGACGAGCTGCCGCCGCTTGCGGCCCTGCAGAGCATCGGGGACGTCAATCTGCAACTCGCGCTGCCGGAGGAGGCAGGCGCGGCGCTGGCGGCAGCGGCCACCCCGCCCGAGGGACTCGAGGCGGAGGAGGGCGAGGATGACGAGCTCTCCGCGCACGGTGCGACCTCGCGCGAGCTGGTGGCCGCCCCGGTGGCGTTCGAGGACTGATGCGTCGCGCCCGCGGCGGGCGTCGCGCCGCCGCCGCGGCGGTCGGCGCGGGGGAGCGGCTGCAGAAAGTGCTGTCGCGCGCCGGAATCGGCTCGCGGCGCACGGTCGAGGACTGGATCCGCGCCGGGCGTCTCACGGTGAACGGCGCCCCGGCCTCCCTCGGAGCGCGGATCAAGGACAGCGACGAGGTGCGGCTGGACGGCCGCACCGTCCACACCGCGGCGCCCCCGCACGCCCCCGTCTTCCTTTGTCATCGCTCCCCGGGCGAGGCGCTGCGCCCGCCCGTCCACAGCGAGCCGGTGGCCCGTGCGGCGCTGCTGGAGCGCCTGCCGCGTCGTGCCGGTCGGCGCTTCATCAGCATCACCCCGATGCCACGTATCGACGGCGGTCTTGAGCTGGTCACCGCCGACGGGGAGCTCGCCGCGCGGCTGCAGCGCCGGGCGCATGCGCTCGAGAGCGAATTCAGCGTGCGGGTGCGCGGTGAGCTGAGCGAGGCACAGCTGCAGGGCGTGCGCGCCGGCGAGCTCGACCGGGGTCGACCGCTTGAGGTGTCGCGCTGTGAGGGCGCGGGCGGCGAAGCCAGCAACCGCTGGTACACGCTGGGTGTGCGGGGGGCGAGCGGCAAGGCCGTGCGCCAGCTCTTCGAGCGCCAGGGCGCGCTCGTCAGCCGGGTGCTGCGAACCCGCCTCGGCGAGGTCGCGCTCGAGCGCTCGCTCGGGCGCGGTCAGTTCCGCGAGCTCTCCGCCGCCGAGCTCGGCGGGTTGCTGGCCGAGGTCCCCGCCGGCCACTGAGCGTCGAACGCGCGGCCGGTGATGCCGCGGCTGGCCGGACCGAGCAGCGCCAGATACGGCCCGGTCAGCTCCTCGGGGCGGGGCAGCGTCTCGGCATCCTCGGCCGGGTAGGCCTGGCGGCGCATCGCGGTGCGAGCGCGGCCGGGGTTAAGGGTGTTGACCCGCACCTGGCTCGTCGCCTCGAGCTCGCCGGCGAGTACCTGGGCGAGTCCCTCGAGGCCGAACTTGGCGACCGCGTATGCCCCCCAGTACGCCCGGCCCACGCGGCCGACCGAGCTGCTGGTGAAGAGCACGGCTGCATCGGCCGAGGCGCGGAGCGCCGGCAACAGCACCTGCGTCAGGGCAAAGGCGGCGGTGAGATTCACATGCAACACCCGGCACCAGGTCGGCACGTCGTACCGCTCGATGGGCGTCAGGGTGCCGAGCAGGCCGGCGCTGTGCAGCAGACCGTCGAGCCGCCCGTACCGGGCGCTGACTGCGTCGGCCACGGCGTCGTAGTCGGGCGCCAGGGCGGACTCGAGGTCGAGCACGGCGATGGTGGCCGCGGGGGCAGCGCTCGCGGCGATCTCGGCATGCACGCTCTCGAGCCGGGCAACGTTGCGGCCGATGAGGACCACCTGCGCCCCGTGGAGCGCGCAGGCAAGGGCTACCGCGCGGCCGAGTCCGGAGCCGGCGCCGGTGACCGCGATCACGCGCCCCGCCAGCTCGGCGGGCTCACTGCGGTGACGGCGCGGATCAAAGTCCCCGCTCACGTGCGCTCGCCGTCCAGGCGGAAACGGCCCTGCGCCGCACGTCGCGCCGCGCGCCATGCGCGCCAGCCATCCATCGGCTGCAGGCGCTGCGCGGGTCCGGCCCGCACGGGGCGCGCGGCCGCGCGCCGCGATTGCCGGTGCAGCAGAGCTGCCCACACCAGCAGCGGCCGCAGAGGCCGCTGCGAGGCGAGCGGGAGCGCCCGGGCGGCCTGCGCCAGGGCATCCCGCGCACGCGCGTGTGTGGCTGCCAGCTCATGTTCGCTCGTGACTGACCGTGTCCCCTCGGCCGGGCGAGAGTCACGCTCGGCGGACGCGCTACGCAGCAGC
>JAFAPI010000163.1 GCA_019247195.1 Gammaproteobacteria bacterium | reverse complement strand
CCAGCCGGGATTTCAGCCGCAGGCGCGCCGCAGCGTCAGGTTCAGACGACAGGGGCCGGTGAGCGGATGCGCCCCGTCCTTGAGGGGCAGCACGCCGTGATAGGCGAGTCGCGAGGCGCCGCCCCAGACGGCCACGTCGCCGTGCCGCAGGGGAATGCGCTGCGTGCGCTGCGCCCGTGAGGTGCCGCCGAACTGGAACACGGCGGGAAGGCCCAGCGACACCGAGACGATCGGGTGCGCGAGGTCGGACTCGTTGCGGTCCTGGTGCAGGGTCAGCCGCGCCCCCGGCGCGTAGCGGTTGATGAGGCAGGCGTTCGGCTCGAAGCCCGCGTAGCCTGCGGCCGCGGCGGCGTGCTGCGCCAGCTCGGCGAAGCACGCCGGCAGGCCCGGCCAGGGGTGACGCGTCTGCGGGTCGAGGCCCGTGTAGCGGTAGCCAGTGCGATCGCTGACCCAGCCCCACTCACCGCAGTTGGACATGGCCACCGACATGCGAAAGCCACCCCGCGTGCACATGTGGCGCAGCGGCGCCTGCGCCAGGATGGCGTGCAGCGCGGCGTGCAGGCCTTGCGCCACGGGCAGGGCGAAGCCGCGCAGCAGCACGGCGCCTGCCGCGAGCGCAGCCCTTTGCGGGTCTTCGGTGTCGAAGAGGTCGGCCGTTCTCATGTCGCGTCGTGGAAGATGATACCGAGTGTGCGCCGTGAGCCGCTGCGCAACCGGCTCACCCCATGGCGCATCGTCACGCGGTAGGGACCTCGGGTGCCGTTCACGGGTCGCTCGCGCACGGGGAAGATGACCGCGTCCCCCTGCTCGAGCGGCACCACCTCGGCCCGGGACTGCATGCGCGGGCGCTGCTCGGTGAGCACGAACTCACCGCCGGTGAAATCCGCCCCCGGCCGCGACAGCAGCACCGTGAGCTGCAGCGGGAAGAGGTGCTCGCCGTAGACGTCCTGGTGCAGGCAGTTGTAGTCGCCGGGGCCGTACTGCAGCAGGAGCGGCGTCGGGCGGCGCTGACCCGCGGCGTGACAGCGCCGGATGAAAGTGGTGTGGCTCGCCGGGTAACGCACCGCAACTCCCAGGGCCTCGTTCCAGCGGTTGGCCAGCCCCACCAGGTGCGGGTAAACCGCGCGGCGCAGGGCGCCGACGAGCGGCGGCAACGGATAGGTAAAGTAGCGGTATTCGCCGCGGCCGAAACCGTGGCGCGCCATGACGATGCGGGCGCGGAACAGACGGTCCTCGTCGTACAGGGAGGCGAGCTCGCGACACGCCGCGGGGTCGAGCAGCGCGGGCAATATCGCCACACCCTCGCCGTCGAGCGTGCTCTCGATCCGCGCCCATTCCCACTGCGCCAGCGCTCTCTCGAGCGCAGCCTCCGCACCGGACCCACCCGTCGCGGGTGCAGCGCGATCGTCTTCATGGCGCGGCGCTTCGCTCTTCGGCTTCATGCGGCTCACCTGTGTCCGAGGCGTCGACGACTGTACCGATGCGCAGCCCGCGTCGCGCTGCGAAATCTTGCTCTCCCGCTACGGTACGGGAAGGCGCGCGTTCGGCCTGCCTGCCGCCAGCTGGCCGCAGCGCGTGCGCGCGCTGGCGGGCGCGAGTCCCGGTCGAGTGCGATTCGACAATGTCTCGATGAAGGCGTGCATCGCGAGCCCGGTGTGCGCGGCATTTGTCTTAAGCGCAGCCGGCGTGCCAACTGTGACGCAGATCTCGCTGCGCTCGTCGCAGTTCACGCATAGTGGTTCCAGGCGCCGCAGTGACGGCGTCCACACTTCAAAGCAAGGGGTCTGAGATGAAGGGCGCAAACAAGGGTTTTACCCTCATTGAGTTGATGATCGTCGTCGCGATCATCGGCATCCTCGCCGCGATCGCGATTCCGGCCTATTCGGACTATACGATCCGGTCGAAGGTCACCGAGGGCCTGGGTCTGGCCAAGGCGGCCGAGACGGCGCTGGCGGAGGGCTACCAGAGCAACGAGATGCAGGGCGTCACCGCGGCAGCCGATGCCTGGAACGTCGCCTGGGTCCCGACCAAGTACGTGACGAGCGTCCAGGTCGATGACGTGACGGGTGTCATCACCGTCATCTACAACGGCGCGAACGTGCCCCAGATCGCCGGATCCACCCTGCTGGTCACCCCCTTCATCGACACCACTGGCGGACCTGCACCGCTGGGGCCGGGCCTGGACGGCAGCTTCGACTGGGCGTGCACCTCGTTCACCAACACGACCGCGGCCGCGCGCGGCATGGGCGTGGCGGCGATCGGGACGCTTCCGTCGCGTTACGCGCCCACGGAGTGCAGATAGCGCTGTTGCGCTAGACCGAACCTTCCTGGCGAGCACACGCGCGGCCCTTCAGGGCCGCGCGTGTGTTTTCGGGTCAGCCCGGCTGGGCCTGCTCCTGGCCTACTGGCTGCCGTTGCCCGGCGGGCGGACGGGCGAAGCGCTGGGCCAGGGCCGGGAGCACCAGCAGGTTGAGCAGCGTCGACGAGAGCAGCCCGCCCAGGACCGTGATCGCCATCGGGCCCTCGATCTCCTGGCCCGGCTGGTGAATGCCCACCGCCAGCGGTGCGAGCCCGAGCGCCGTGACCGCCGCGGTCATGAGGATGGGCACCAGCCGCTCATTCGCCCCGCGCAGCACGAGCTCCGCATTCCAGCGCGCCGACTCGTTCTCCACCAGGTGCTCGTAGTGGGCGAGCTGCAGGATCGCATTGCGGGCGCTGATACCGAACACCGTGACGAGACCCACGACCGCGCCCAATGACAGGCCGATGCCGGTCGCTGCGATGGCGAGCACGCTGCCGATGAGGCTGAAGGGCAAGTTCGCCAGCACCAGCCAGGCGTTGGCCCGCCAGTGAAAGGCGATGAAGAGAATCATCACGATCAGTACCAGCGCGAGGCCCGAGTACACGGCGAGCTCGAGCTGCGTCTGCCGCTCGGCGGCCGCGGTGCCGGCGAACTCGAGGTAAACCCCGGGCGGGGTGCGCACTGAGCGGGCGATGTCCTGCTGCGCCTGGCGCACCACCCCCGCGAGCGACCCCTTGCCGACGTTGAAGGTGATGCTGACGCGGCGCTGCCCGCCGTCATGACCAATGCTGTAGCGGTCGGTCGTCGGGGTGACGCGCGCCACGGTGTTGAGCGGCACCGGACCGAGGGCGCCGTCGATCATCAGCCGGCCGAGCTGGTCCGGCCGCTCGCGCAGGCCCTCGGGCAGGAGGACGGTCACCTCCACGGTGCGCGTCCCCTGGAAGGTCTCGCCCACCACCTTGCCGGCATAGGCGGACTCGACCGTGTCGAGCACGTCCTGCACTTTGAGCCCGCTGGCGGCGAGCGCCTGCGGCAGCACCTCGATCGCGGTGGTGGGCGTGCCGCTCTGGCGCTTGAACTGCAGGTCGACCACCCCGGGGATCTTGCCGAGCACGCCGAGGATCTGCGTCGCGATGCTGTCGAGCTGATCGAGGTCGTTGCCGAAAACCTTCACGGCCACCTGTGCCGTCTCACCGCTGAGACTCTCGCTGATGCGGTCGCCAAGGAAGGTGACCACCTCGCTCTGCATGCCGGGAAAGCGGTCGAGGATCTCGCGCAGCTGTGCCTGTGCGGTCTCCTGGTCGATACGGGCGTCGGGCTTGAGCTCGACGTGGAACTCACTGCGGTGCGGGCCCCAGGTGTCCTCCCCCAGCTCGGCACGGCCGACCTGCTGCTCGATGCTCTGGACATAGGGCAGGGCGAGCACCTGGGCACTGATGCGCCGGCCGATGGCGAGCATGGTGTCGAGTGAGGTGCCGGGGATCGCGCTCGACACCTGCATCACGAAGTGCCCTTCGCGGAAGTCCGGCATGAACGTGCCGCCCAGGAAGGGGACGGCCAGGAGCGCGAGCAACGTGAGGGCCACGAGCACCATCACGGCGAGCTTCATGCGCGCGAAGATCGCTTCCACTGCCCCGCGCTGCCAGCGCTTCAGCCGCAGCAGCCAGCCGGCCTGCGGCCGGGCGTCGTTGCGCCGCAGGAGCAGCGCGCACAGCGCGGGCGTGGAGGTGAGGGCCACCAGCAGTGAGGCGAGCACCGCGAAGATGAAGGCGAGCGCGAGCGGCCCCACGAAATGCCCCTGCACGCTCGAGGTGAAGAGCTCGGGCAGGAATACCGCGATCACCACCGCGGTGGCGTAGACGACGGGCCCGCGCACCTCGAGCGCGGCCTCGCGCAGCACGTCCAGCCGGTCGGCCGGCGTCGGCAGCGCGCTGTTCTCGCGCATGCGCCGCATGATGTTCTCGATGCCGATGATGGCGTCGTCCACCAGCACGCCGAGCGCGACCGCGAAGCCGCCCAGGGTCATCGTATTGAGGGTCTGGCCCAGGTGTCCCAGCACCGCGATGGCCGCGAGCAGGGAGAGCGGGATGGCGGTGAAGGCGATGAGCGCGGCGCGCCAGTCGCGCAGGAACAGATAGAGCACCGCGAGGATGAGCACCGAGGCGATGAGCAGCGAGCGCTGCAGGTCCCCGAGCGAGCGCTCGATGAAGTTTGCCGGCCGGTGCAGGGCAGGGTAGAGGGTGATGCCATGGCTGGCGAGCGCCGGGCGCAGCTCGGCGAGGGCCTGCTCCACGGCGCGCGTGGTGGAGAGGGTGTTGGCCCCGTACTGGCTCGCGAGCGAGAGCAGCACGCCCGGTTGTCCCATGATGAGCGCATCGCCCGAGCGCAGGGCCGGCGCCATGGTGACCTGCGCCACGTCGCGCACCCGCAGCGGGGTGCCGTTGTGCACGCCGACCAGGGCCGCGGCCACCGCGTTTACGTCTGGCGTCGGGGTCGGGGAGCGGATGAGGATGCGCTGACTCGGGATGTCGATGAAGCCCGCGCCGCGCAGCGCCAGGGCCGCGCTTGCGGCGCCGGAGAGGTCGGCGAGCGTCACGCCGTAGGTGGTCAGCTTCTGGGGGTCGGGCTGGATCTGGATCTGGCGGACCGCGCCGCCGAAGACGATGACGTGTGCGACGCCAGGCACCGCGAGCAGCCGCGGCTTGATGATCCAGTCGGCGGTATCGCGCAGGGTGTATGCGTCCGCCTTGTCCGAGCGCAGGCCGATCTTCAGCAGATCCATCGTGCTCGAGACCAGCGGCGAGAGCTTCGGCGACTCCACCCCGGCCGGCAGGGCGCTGCCGAGCTCGGACAGCCGTTCCGAGATGCCCTGCCGCGCGATGTGCACGTCGACCCCTTCGGCGAAGGTGATCGTTACCACCGAGAGCCCTGGGATGGACTCGGAGCGCAGCGTGGCGAGCCCGGCCGCGCCGTTGACCGCGTTCTCGATCGGGCGGGTGACCAGCTCCTCGACCTGCTGCGGCGCAAAGCCCGGCGCCTCGGTCTGCACCTCGACCTGTGTCGGGACGAACTCCGGGAAGACATCGAGCGGCACGCGGCGCGCGAGCAGGCAGCCGACGATGAAGGCGACGATGCTCAGCGCCGTCACAGCGCCGAAGTGGCGCACGCAGAGGCCGACGATGGCGCGCACGGGCTTAGTCCGGCTCGCCGCCGGAGTTGGACTCCTGGGCGAGCAGTGCCCCGGCGCCGCTGTCGACCACCCTATCGCCCGCCTGCACGCCGCTCGTGATGAAGTAACCGCGGGCGGTGGGCGCATCGGCGCGGATCTCCACGCGCTCGAAGGTGCCGGGTTCGCGCTCGAGGTAGATCCAGTACTTGCCCTCGCTCATCACCAGCGCCGCCGCCGGCACCTCGACGCCGGGGTGCGCCTCGCCGGTCGGCGCGTAGACGACGAGTCGCTCGCCTTCGGCCGCCTCATTCTGCTCGAGCAGCGCAAACACGCTGCGACCCGGGACGGTGGCATCCGCCGGTGCCGGCCAAACCGGCTGCAGCGTCCAGCCGGCGGCCGCCCCGGGCGCCCCGAGCGGCGTGGCGCGCAGCGATTTCGGCAATGCCCCGCTCAGCACCCCGAGCGGATAGGTGGCGCGCACGAGGCGCACGCGGCTCGCGGCGATTTTCTCCAGCACGGTGCTGTTCTGCGCGGCCGGCCACGGCGGGTTGGTGCCGATGGCACTGGCGAGCTTCTGCCGCGCCAGCGCGAGGTTCGCGCTGTCGACGCCCGCCTGGCGCGCCGCGGTTTCCTCGACGTCCGCCGAGACCGCGCCGGGGGTGCCGTTGAGACTGCGCGCGCGGGCGAGGGCGGACTGACTCTGCCGCGCAGCAGCCTCCGCGGAGCGCAGCTCTGCGAGGGGTTGCGCGATCGTGTCGTGGGTGAGCACGACCCCATAGCCGGCGGTCTCGTCGCGGTGCTCGACGGCGGCGACCGGGCGGGTCGTCACGCCGATGGCCTCAACCTGTTCGGGCTTGAGCTTAACGGTCGGCGACTCGTTCGCCTTCTCGCGGCCTTCCTTGCCCTCTGCCGGCGGCGCCTTGGGCTCGGTCCCCGCCGCACCGGGCGCCTTCGCATCCGATTTGGCCGCCGCGGGCGTCTCGGTGCTGGCCGCCCCGGGCTTCTCGGCGGGTGTCGAGCGCGGGCAACCCGCCAGGACGAGCGGAGCGCACAGCACCCACACCAGAAGGGCGCGGCAGCGCCACACGCCCGGGCATGGGCCTGACATCGGGACTCTCCTTTCCTTCATGGCGCAGACGAGGGCGGCGGCTGCCGCGCGACCCGGGCATCGGGCTGAGTGACCTCCCAGCCGCCCCCGAGCGCCTTGCAGAGCGCGACCACCGCCTGAAGCCGCGCGAGGCGATACTGCGCGAACTGATCACGCGCGCTGTAGAGCGTGCGCTGCGCCTCGAGCACACTGAGGAAGTCTCCGTAACCGTGCTGGTAACGCTCGCGCGCGCCCTCGTAGGCGCGCTCGCTTTGTGCGACGGCCGCCTGCTGGTCGGCACGTGCCGCATCCAGGCGCGCGATCGCGGACAGGGAGTTCTCGACGTCGACGAGCGCATCGAGAATGCTGGCGCGATAGGAGGCGAGCAACTCCAGTTCGCGACCGCGAGCCTCATCGCGCTGCGCACGCAGCTTCCCGCCATCGAAGATGGCCTGCGCCAGGGCGGCGCCGAGGGTGACCGCCGGCCCGACGCCGCTCAGCGTATTGACGGCGGCATTGACGGCCGGGTTTTGCACCCCTGCTGTTGCGGTGAGTGTGAGCGAGGGCAGGAAGGCCGCCTGCGCCGCGCGCAGGTCGGCGTGCGCGGCGCTCAGATTCGCTTCTGCCTGCGCCACGTCCGGACGGCGGCGCAGCAGCTCGGCCGGCAGGCCTGGCGCGACCGACGGCTCGCTGAGGCCGCCCAGTGTCTGCGCCGCGACGTCGAAATGCTCCGGCGGCCGCCCCAAAAGCACGGCGAGCGCCGCGAGGGCCTTGCTCTCGGACTGCTCCAGGTCCGGGATCCCGGCGCGCAGCGTGGCCACCGCCGCGGCCTGGTTGGCGACGTCGACCGGCGTCGCATACCCCGCGCGGTAGCGAGCCTGGACGACCTCGAGCAGCTTCTGCGCCGCCTCGACGTTGGCGTGCGCGGTGGCCAGGCGCTCGCGCAGCGTGACCACCTCAAAATAGGTGTTGGCGACGCCGGCCTGCGTGGTCAGGCGCACGGTCTCGCGATCGGCGCGCGCCGCCGTGCTGAGGTACGAGGCCGAGCGCGCCTTGGCGCGGTTCTTGCCCCAGAAGTCGACCTCGTAGCTCGCCGAGAGACCCGCAGACCAGTCCGTCTCGTGCAGCGTGCCCGCCGGGGAGTGGCCGGCGAAGGAGTTGGCGTTGGCGGCCAGGTCGACGCTCGGCAGGATCGCTGCGTGCGCCTGGCGCGCCCGTGCGTCGGCCTGCACCACGCGCTCGGCGGCCGCTTCCAGATCCAGGTTGTCCGCCAGCGCGGCCGTCATCAGCGTGTCCAACTCGGGGCTGCCGAAGGCCTTGAACCACTCGAGGCTCGGCCAGGCGGCGGGGAGGTCGGCGTGCGCCCAGTCGAGGGCGGGCGGCGGGGCCGGGGCGCGCGGCGCGGTACCCGCGCAGGCAACGAGCAGCAGCGCCGGCACTGCGCGACATAGCTTGGCAATGCTCAGCGGCGCCATCCTCACATGCTGCCTCATCCAAGCTTTGGTTTCGCTTAAGCCGCCCGGCCGAGGGTACACTGCCGGCCCGATGAAGCTCCTGCTCGTGGAAGACTCGAGCCGGCTCGCCGTCGCGCTCACCTCGAGCCTGCGCGACGAGGGCTATGCGGTGGACCACGCCGCGGACGGGCGCACGGCGCTGCGCCAGATCGAGATCCATGAGTACGACCTCATGATCCTCGATCTGATGCTGCCCGGGGTACCGGGCCTGGACGTGTTGCGCACCCTGCGCGACTCGGCCGCCGCGACGCGCGTGCTGGTGCTCTCGGCCCGCGATCAGACCGAGGACCGCGTCGCCGCCCTCAATCTCGGAGCAGACGACTACCTGACCAAGCCCTTCGATCTGGCCGAGCTCAAGGCACGCGTCGCCGCGCTGCTGCGCCGTCGCTACGATGAGACCTCGCACCTGCTCTCGCACGGGGAGCTGACGCTCGACACCAACTCGCGCATCGCCACGGTGCACGGCGCAGCGCTGCAGCTGACGCCGAAGGAATACGCGCTGCTGGAGACCCTGCTGCGCCACCGCGGCAAGTCCCTCACCCGGCCGGCACTCTTCGAGCGGCTCTACGACGGCCTCAGCGAGGCCTCAGACCGTGTCATCGAGGTGATCGTCAGCACGCTGCGACTCAAGCTCGCCAATGCCGGCATCAATGGGCTCATCGAGACCCGCCGGGGCTTTGGTTATCGTGTTCCTTGACTGGGCCCGCCGCTCGCTGCAGCGCCGGCTGCTGCTGTCGGTGCTGCTCAGCGTCGGGCTGAGTCTTGCCGCGTTCCAGATGATCGTCGACCGCCTGGTCGATGGCTATATCGCGCGCAGCTTCGCCGCCGGGATGGACCCGGTGCAGCGGGATGACCTGTTGCGCGAGGTGGACTGGGTGCTGCTCGCCGGGGTCGTGACGGTGCTCGGGGTGTCCGCCCTCGCCACCGTGCTCGCGGTGCGACGCGGACTGCAGCCGCTCGGGCGCGTGGCGAGCGCGGCGCAGGAGGTGTCGATCGAGCGGCCGGCGCGCGGCCTGCCGCTCACCGGCGTGCCGGCCGAGATCCAGCCGCTCGGCACGCGCTTCAACGAGCTGCTGGAGCGGCTAGCCGAGGCGCTCGAGCATGAGCGGCGTTTCGCGGCGAGTCTCGCGCACGAGCTGCGCACGCCGCTGGCGGAGATCCGCGCGTTGGGCGAGGCGGGACTGGCGAAGCAGGACGTCGCGGGGCTGCACGAGTTCCTGCGCCAGACCACCGCCGCCGCAGTGGGCATGCAGGGGGTCATCGAGTCGCTGCTGGCGGTGGCGCGCGCGGACCGGGTCGCGGTGCAGCAGTCGCTCGAGCCGGTGGCGGTCGCCGCAGCGGTGCACTCGCGGCTCGAGCGACTGCGGCTGACCGACTCCACCGGCGCGCCGATCGTGGCGCGCATTCCCAAGGCGCTGTGGGTGCAGTCGGACCCCCGTCTGTTCGATGCGCTGTTAGTGAATCTGCTCGCCAATGCCCTCCAGCACGGGGAGACCGGCGGGACGGTCGAGATCGACTGGCTGGCGAAGGAGGGGGCACCGGCGGAAGGGATGCTGCGCGTGCGCAATCCCGCACCGCGGCTGCGCGCGGAGGACCTGCCGCGCCTGCTCCAGCGTTTTGACAGCGACCGCGGCCGGGAGCTCCTGCCGGCGGCGGCCGGCGCGGGTCTGGGCTTGTGGGTTGTCGGGCGTCTGTGCGCCGTGCTCGGGCTCAGCCTCTCGCTCGAGCTCGATGACACGCGTCGGCTGAGCGTCAGCCTCGCCGGGTTCCGCGCGCTGTGAGCGCGGCCGCGGAAATGCGATTCCAGGAGCGTGGGTTTGACTGAGCGCATCGACTGCGTGGTGGTGGGCGCGGGCGTGGTCGGGCTGGCTGTCGCACGCGCGCAGGCGCTGCGCGGGCTCGAGACCCTCGTCCTCGAGGCTGCCGAGGCGATCGGCACGGGCATCAGCTCGCGCAACAGTGAAGTGATTCACGGCGGCATGTACTACCCCGCCGGCTCGGCGAAGGCGCGGCTCTGTGTGCGTGGCCGCTCGCTCCTGTATACCTATTGCGAAGCCCACGGGGTGGAGTTTCGTCGCTGCGGCAAACTCATCGTGGCGGGCGCGGCGAGCGAGCAGCCGGCGCTCGTACAGCTGGCGCGCAACGGGCGCGCCAACGGAGTCACCGAGCTGGAGCTGCTGAGTGCGGCGCAAGCGCGCACCCTGGAGCCGCAGCTCGCCTGCGAGGCGGCCCTCTGGTCCCCGGCGAGCGGTATCGTGGACGTACACGGTCTGATGAACGCGCTGCAGGCCGATCTGCAGGCGGCCGGCGGCGAGGTCGTGCTGCGCTGCCCTCTGCTCGGCGGCCGCCTCACCGCGGACGGGCTGCGGTTGCAGATCGGCGGTGCTGAGCCCGTCGAGGTGCTCGCTGCGGTCGTCGTCAACAGCGCCGGGCTGGGTGCGCAGGAAGTCGCCCGCAGTCTGGGCGCGCCGCAGCGCTCCATCCCGCGGCGCTTCCTCGCCAAGGGAAACTATTTCACGCTGCAAGGCCTCGCGCCTTTCTCGCGCCTGATCTACCCGTTGCCGGAGCGGGCCGGACTGGGCATCCACCTCACGCTCGACCTGGCCGGCCAGGCGCGCTTCGGCCCCGACGTGGAATGGACCGAGCGACTCGACTACGCGGTTGCACCCGAGCGGGCGCAGCACTTCTACGGGGCTATCCGCCGTTACTGGCCGGCGCTGCCGGAGGGTGCCTTGCGTCCGGGCTATGCAGGCATCCGGCCGAAGTTACACGGTCCGGACGGGAAGGCCGCCGATTTTGTGATTCAGGGCCCGGCCGAGCACGGCATCGCCGGACTCGTCAACCTGTATGGCATCGAATCGCCCGGCCTCACCTCGGCGCTAGCGATCGCCGAGCAAGTCTGCACGATGGTGTGAGGCTTGCCAGCAGAGGCACGCAAGTCTCAGGGGATGGCGTGCACGACGGTGTTGAAGAGATAGGGGCTGTGAAACGCGGTGTGGTCACCGGCCTTCAGGCCCTGCACCGGCAACAGGCGCGCGGTGAGGGGCTTGTGCCACTTCCAGGCGAGCGTCGCCACGTCCGTGTAGATGCGCTCCAGTTGCGCCGCGCTGATATCGCCCGGCAGCGGCACGGTGTCGAGCCCGGTGCCGCAGACGGCGGAGTAGGCCAACAGCGCGTCGGTGTCGAAACGGCCTTCCGCCCAGCGCGCCGCGAGCCGTTCATCCTCCATGACCGGTAACATCAATCCGGCGAAACCAGTCTGCTTCACCGCCACCGCTTTCACCGCAGCCGTGATCATGAAGGCCGTGGTGAGCGTGCCGCTCGAGCCAAAGTGCCCGCCGCTGAAATCCTCCATCGCCGCGCCTATCGATACCTTGCCCAGCGGCGCCGGCGTCGGGTCGACGCCGGCGAACGTCCACCCGTGTGCCGCGGCAATCCGGTTGCCGATCGTCTCGGCGACCTTGGCATGCACCGTGAGCTCTCGGGTGAGCTCGCCGCCCGCGCCGGCCGGGTCGCCGCGGTGTTGGGCCAGGACCTCCTGCACGATGTTGGCGCTTTCCAGACCGATGGCCAGCTGCAGGCCGGCGCCGGTGTGATAGGCCGCGGGGTAGAAGGGCGCATAAGGGCCCAGCATCGCGCTGGCGGTGAAATTGAAGTTGCCCTGACCGTCGGGACTGTGCGCCGCGAGGTAGCGCGCGAGCGCTGCCGTCTCATGGATCACGCGCGGGTGCACTCCGTCCTCGGCGGCGATGATCGTGCTCGAATTGAGGTGCGAGAGCGTGGCCAAGGCGCGCTCCAGCAGCCGCACGCTGCGCGCATCGTCGGACTCCTGCAGCATCGCCGGCCCGATGTTGGCGATGAAGTTCTCGCGCGCCGCAAGGGCATCGAGCTGTGTCAGGAAGCGCAGCGCCTGCGCCTCGTCCAGCCCCCGCACGAGCTCAGCGAGCGGCTGGGTGACGATACGCAGGGTCTGCGTCTCGTAGCCGCGGTCGGCAAACTCCCGCTGCGCCTCGCGCAGCACGACGAGCGCGTCGGTCACGACGCGCGCTGAATCCTGCGGCGTGACGCGCACGAAGGCGGTGAGAGCCCGCACCTTCGGCAGTGAAGACTCGGACGCGAGGGCCTGGGCGCTGCAGCCCACGAGCCACAGCACGCTGAGCAGTGTGCGCAATGCGGCCACCGCGGCTAGCCCGCAACCCGCAGCATCGCCGCGAGACTGCGCTCGACGTCCGCATCCGTCGTCGCCCAGCTGCTGACGCTGATGCGCATGGCGGTGTGCCCCTGCCACACCGTGCCGCCGCACCAGCACGTGCCCTCGCGCTGTAGCGCCGCGATCACCTCGCGGGTGCGCTGCGCGTCGCCGAAGCTGACCAGCACCTGGTTCAGGACCACCTCGTTCAGCACGCGGTGGCCCGCGGCGCGCAGGCCCTCGGCGAAGCGGCGCGCCTGGCGACAGTTGCGCTCGAGGAGCGCCGCGAGACCCTCGCGGCCGAGGCAGCGCAGCGCGCTCCACACCTCCACCCCGCGGGCGCGGCGCGACAGCTCGGGCGTGAAGTCAGAGGGGTTGCGGTGCTCGCTCTCACTCGGCAGGTACTCGGCGGTGATTGCCATCGCCGCGCGCATCGCGTGCGCGTCGCGCGCGAAGGCGATGCCGCAGTCGTAGGGCACGTTGAGCCACTTGTGCGCGTCGGTCGCCCACGAGTCTGCTCCCTCCATCCCCTCGACGAGCGGCCGCAGCGCCGGTGTCGCCTTGGCCCAGAGGCCAAAGGCCCCGTCGACGTGCACCCAGGCCCCCTGGGCGCGCGCCTGCGCGATGAGCGGCGCGAAGGGATCGAAGGCGCCGGTGTTCACGTTTCCTGCCTGCAGGCAGAGGATCGCCGGGGATGGCAGCGGCGGCAGGGCATCGGCCCGCATGCGCCCCTGCGCATCCACCGGCGCGCGCACGATGCGATTGCGACCGAGCCCGAGCATGCCGAGGGACTTGAGGAGCGTCGGATGGGCCTCGCCCCCGGTCACCACCGTGATAGGCGGTGCGCCGAAGAGTCCGTCCGCCTCCACGTTCCAGCCGGCCCGCGCCAGCACCGCGTGGCGTGCGGCGGCGAGGGCGGTGAAGTTTGCCACGGTCGCGCCGGTCACGAATCCGGCCCCGGTCCCCGCCGGCAGCTCGAGCAGCTCGATGAGCCAGCGCAGGGCGACTTCCTCGAGGTGCGCCACGCCGGGCGTGACCGCATAGAAGCCGGTGTTCTGGTCCCAGGCCGCCGCGAGCCAGTTGGCCGCCACCGTCACCGGCAGTGAGCCCCCGATCACGAAGCCGAAGAACCGCCCGCCGCTGATCGCCATGGTGGCCGGGGTGACCAGCTCGTCGAGGCGTGCCAGCGTCTGGGCGGGTGTACACCCCTGCTGCGGCAGCGGCTCATCCAGGGCTCGCAGCCGTTCGACTGCGTCCGCGGGGGGAGCGACCGGCCGGTCGGCGAGGGACGCGAGGTAGGCGCGGGCCCGGCGCGCGGCGTCATCGAGGATCTCGTACATGCAGCCTCCGCGCCGCTCTGATGAGACTGCGCGGATGATAAACCCCCGGGTCCCGCCGTACTCGGGACACGGGGAGGGGGGATGGGCCGAACTGTTTGCCGCCGTGCCGGTACGGTACGGGTTCAGACCTCAGAGCGCGCCGCGGCGCACGACCACGGCGAGGTACCCCGTCAGTAGCGCAATGGTGGCAACGACATCAAGCAGTAGCAGTGTCATGAGACCGTCCTGTCAGCTTCTTCGTGGCCGAGAGTGTAGGGACGGACTCCCCCCGCCACGTCCCCTGGAAGTGGCAGCGGCGGGGCGCGTTGGGCCGGAAGCGGCCTAGCTATTTAGAGGGAGCCGCAGCGGAGACGAGCGGTCAGCGCGTGCCACAGGCGCAGAGCATGTGGCCATGGCCGCGGCGCGCCAGCCAATGGCCCGCGAGACGGGTGAGCAGCAGCTGCGAGCGCGCCGGCCAGCGGTAGAAGCCGACCGCGCGGATGCGCGCGTTGGGGAAGAGGGCCGCCAGCTCCTCGCAGGTGTAGCGGAAAATGTAGTCGCAACCGTCGTGGCTGCCCGGCCGGCCCTGCTTCTTCCAGTGCGCGCGCTGCTTGGTGAGGCTGAAATGGTGCACCGTGACCGCGTAGCGGCCACCGGGCTTGAGCACGCGGCGGATCTCGGCCGCCGCGCGCAGCTGGTCGGCGGGCACCAGGTGCTGCAGCACGTTCGCCACCAGCACCCGGTCGAAGCTGCGGTCGGCGTAGGGGAGCGCGCGCACGTCGCCCTGGCGCGTGCGCACGCGATGTCCCGGGAACTTGGCCTGCACGACCTCGAGCATGCGTGCCGAGAAATCGAGCGCGTCGATGCGCTCGGCAGCATGCAGGTAGGGCGTGGCGAGCCCGGTGCCGCAGCCGCAGTCGAGCACGCGTCCGCAGGGCTCGAGGTCGGCCACGGCCTGCCGCACGCAGGCGACGTAGACCGGGTCGTGTCCGCGATCCCCGTCGTACTCGCGCGCCATGCCGTCCCAGGCAGTGGCGCTGCTGCTGATGCGCGCCGATTCGCTCATGCCGGTGGAACCATAGGCATGTTCGCCGCCCGCGCCCCCCGTGCGAGGTGCGCCGAAAGGCCTAGGTGCATGCCGAGCCTCACGTGGGAAGCGGCCGGCGCGACGCTGACGCTTGCGCGAGCCCGCCGCGGGGGGCGTACCCTGGCACCGCGCGCGCGGGTGGGCCGGCGCGGGGGCCGAGAGTAGCATGGTGCCGGGATCCGGGGGGTCAGCATGCGCGGCAGATACGAGAGCATCCTCGAGACCGTTGGCCGCACGCCCGTCGTGCGCATCAAGAAGCTGGCACCGCCGCACGTGCGCCTGTACGGCAAGCTCGAGGCGTTCAACCCCATGGGCTCCGTGAAGGACCGACTCGCGCTCGGGGTCATCAGCGCCGCGGAGGCGGCGGGCCAGCTGCGGGCCGGTCAGACGGTGATCGAGGCGACCTCCGGCAACACGGGCATCGGACTCGCCATGGTCTGCGCCGAGCGCGGCTACCCGCTGGTCGTGACCATGGCCGAGAACTTCAGCGTCGAGCGACGCAAGCTGATGCGCTTTCTCGGCGCGCGCGTGGTGCTCACCCCGGCGGCCCTCAAGGGCTCGGGGATGCTGGCCAAGGCCATCGAGCTCGCCGAGCGGCACGACTGGTTCCTGTGCCGGCAGTTCGAGAACGAGGCCAACGCCGAGGCACACGCCCGCACCACGGCTCCGGAGATCCTCGCCGCCTTCGCCGGTGAGCGCCTCGATTACTTCGTGACCGGGTTTGGCACCGGCGGCACGCTGAAAGGCGTCGCCAGCGTGCTGCGGCGGGAGAGCCCGCACACGCGGATCGTGGTGTGCGAGCCGGATAACTCCCAGACGCTCGGCAGCGGCATTCCGCAGCCCCGCGGCGCCGACGGTGCGCCGAGCGGCAGCCACCCCAACTTCCGTCCCCACCTGATGCAGGGCTGGAGCCCGGACTTCATTCCCAAGCTCGCCGAGGATGCCCGCACGGCGGGCTGGGTCGACACGATCGTGCCCGTGAATGGCAGCGAGGCGCTGCGCCTGGCGCGCGATCTCGCGCGGCGCGAAGGCATCTTCGTCGGCACCTCCGCGGGAGCCACTCTGGCGGGGGCGCTGCAGGTGTGCGCCGCCGCCCCTCCAGGGTCGACCGTGCTGTGCATGCTGCCGGATACGGGCGAGCGCTACCTGAGCACGCCGCTCTTCGCGGACGTCCCGGCCGACATGAGCGCCGAGGAGCTCGAGATCGCCCGCTCCACCCCGAACTATCGCTTCGACGTCGCCGCCGCCCCGGCCGCCGCGCCGGCGGCGGCACCGGTCGCGGCCACGGCGGGCGCGCGGCAGTTCGTCGAGGGCGCGCTCGGGGACCGCGAGCACCCCGTCGCCTTCTTCGCGCTCGAGTGGTGTGAGTTCTGCTGGTCAGTGCGGCGCTTCTTCGCGCGGCTCGGCATCCCCTACCGTCCGGTCGACCTCGACTCGGTGGAGTATCAGCGCGACAACCGCGGCGGCGAGATCCGCGCGGCGCTCACGGCCCGCACCGGCAGCGCCACGATTCCGCAGATCTTCGTGGGCGGGGAATTCGTCGGCGGCTGCACCGACCTTTTCGACGCGTTCCGCCAGGGCCGGCTGCAGACGCTGCTCGAGCGCCACGGGGTGGCCTACGACCGCTCGGTGCGCGTGGATCCGTACTCCTTCCTGCCGGGCTGGCTGCACCCGCGCTGAGGGCTCAGGGCGCGCGCAGGAAGAGCCCGACCGTCAGCGCCAGCCCGATGGCCACGATCAGGAGCCGCAGCGCGCGCTCGGGTACGCGGTGCAGCAGCAGTCCGCCGACCAGGCCGCCGAGGATCGCGGCGAGAGCCGCGACCGCCGCGGCGCGCCAGTGCACCTCGGGCGAGAAGACGAAGATCGCGACCGCCGAGGCGTTCATGACCCCCGCCAGCACGTTCTTGGTGGCACCCGCGCTGCGGATCGTCAGGCCGGCCGCGGACAGCGCCGCGAGCATCAGGAAGCCGATGCCGCCGCCGAAGTAGCCGCCATAGACGGCGATCGCGCACTGGGCGGCGGCCGCGCCGGTGCGCCCGAGGCGCGGCGCGCGGGCGTCGGCGGGTGCGAAGCTGCCCCAGGCGAAGAGCGCGGTGGCGAGGAGCACCAGCCACGGCACGAGCCGCGCGAAGAGCGTGGGCGGGGTGAGCAGCAGCAGCAGCGCGCCGAGCGCCCCCCCGACCAGGCTGATGAGGACCAGCGCCCTGAAGCTCAGGCCCGCCGCGCTCCCGACGAGCGTGCGTCCGGTCCAGCCCGTGACGATCTGCCCGGGGAAGAGCGCCACGGCCGAGGTGATGTTGGCAGCGCGCGCGTCCATGCCGGTGAAGATGAGGGCCGGCAGGGTCAGGAAGGAGCCGCCGCCGGCGAGCGCATTCTGCATGCCGGCCCACAGGCACGCGCCGAAGAGGACCAGGTCACTCGCCGGCACGGCGCGATCGGCCGGCGCGTGCGGTCAGCCGGCCTTCTCGCTCTTGTGCCAGGCGCGCAGCGTCTCGTCCTCGCGCTGCGCATCAAGTCCGGCGTGCAGCTTGGCCTGACGCTCGCTCGGCAGCGTGCGAAACCACTGCAGTGTGTCGCGCACCGTCTCCTCGAGCGGCCGGCAGCGCAGCCCGGCGCGGGTCGCGAGCGTGCTCGAGGTCAGCGAGGCGCCGGCGGAGTCGCCCGAGAGTGGCGCCCACGGCGGCAGGTCGAGCTCCTCGGGTTTCCACTGCCGCGCGAGGAAGGCCTCGGGCACCCAGGTGACCTGGGTCTTGGCGTCGGGCGCGGCGTCGCGGCAGGCCTGCAGCAGCTGCCCCATCGTGAACTGGTGCGGCGCCGACACCGCGTTGAAGGTGCCCTGGGTGCGCGCGTTGACCAGCTGCATCATCCAGCCGGTCAGATCGCGCACGTCGATGATCTGGATGGGATCATCGGGGGTGCCCGGGACGAGCATCTCGCCGCCGCGCGCGTAGCGCACCGGCCAGTAGGTGAAGCGGTCGGTCGGATCGAGCGGGCCGACGATGTAGCCGGGACGGACGATGCTCAGGCGCTTGGCGAAGGCCTGGGCGTTGTAGTGCTCGCACAGCACCTTCATCGGGCCGTACGTGGTGTCGGTGACCTCCTCGGCCTCCGGGTCGGTGAGCTTGCCGAGCGGGGAGTGCTCATCGTTCGGGTGCGCGAAGCTGTCGTATACCGAGATGCTGGAGATGAAGAGCGCGTAGCGCACCTCAGGTCCGAGCAGCTGCGCCGACATGTGGCAGTACTTGGGGATGTAGCCGGTGTCGTCCACCATCGCGTCCCAGCGCCGGTTGCGCAATGCGTCCAGCTTGCCCTTGCGGTCGCCGATGAGGGTCTCGACCCCCTCGAGGCCCTCGACGCTCTTCTTCCCGCGGTTGAAATGCGTGACCTTCCATCCCAGGCGCTGCGCCTCGCGGGTGAGATGCGGACCGATGAAACCGGTGCCGCCCAGGATCAGCAGTGTGCGCGGCCGCGCGGGCGGGCGCAGGGCGGCGTTGGCATCGGCGGCGGCCGTGGCGGCGAGGGCCGCTCCGGCCTTGAGCAGATCACGACGGGTCTTCATGAGGGAGCTCCTGGGGCAGCGGGGTCAGCGGCCGATGACCGTGCCGATGGGCGGCGCCGCCTCGGGCACGGCCTGGCGGTAATCCTGGCCGAGCAGCGCGGCGATGGTGGCGGCGATCTGGGCGGTGTGCACCTCCGGGCCCCCCGCCTGCTCGCCGCGCGGGGCGGTGTCCGGTCCGAGCACCGCGATCCAGACGTTCTCGGAGCCGCGCTGCTCGGCCCCGTGCTCCTTCCACTCCTGCGGGCCGCTGCCGCGGCCATGGTCGCAGGTGAGGATGAAGGTCGTCTGGTCGTGGTAGGCCGGGAGCGCCTGCAGCTGCTCCCACAGCTCGGCCACGAACTGGTCGAAGGCGTGCGCGCTGCGCAGCACCAGGTCGTAGCGGCCGGCGTGCGCGAAGTCGTCGGTCTCGCCGTAGCCGACGAACAGCACCCGCGGCTGCTCGCGTGGCAGCGCCGCGAGCAGCAGTACCTGCATGAACTCGTCGTAGAGATCCTCCTCGTCGAAGCGGATCGTGGTCGCATACAGGCGGTTGAGCAGCTGCTCGGTGGGCTGTGCGCTGCCGGGGTAGGGGACTTCCCAGCCGCTATGGACCGGCAGATGGCTGCGCGCGACGTTGAAGATGTCGTGGAAGGTGGACCAGGTGGCATACGCGGCGACCCGGCCCCGGAACTGCGGCTGGGTGGCGAGCCATTCGAACACCGAGACGTTGGGGTTGGGACCGAACTCGTTGGAGTTGATGCGCGCATCGGCATGCCCGGTCAGCATCTCGTTGTAGCCCGGGTAGGAGAAGGCGAGGCCGTTGGTGACGCGCGCGATGCTGCCGCGCGCCTGGTTGCCGATGATCTGCCCCTGGCGGGCCACCGTGCCCCACAGGAAGGGCATGAGCGCCGCGCGCCGCTCGCTCACGTTCTCGCGCCAGAAGCGGCGGCGCAGCTCGTCCTCCTTGTCCCAGATGCCGCCGTTCTTCTCGTTGAGCAGGAGCGGGTCGGCGCCGGTGAAGACCTCCTGCCAGCGCAGCCCGTCGCTCACCAACAGCACGACGTTGCGCGTCTTGAGTGGGGCCGCCCCGGCTCCCGCGGCAGCGCAGAGCAGCAGCATCGCCAGCCATGCCATGCGCCGATGCATGCTCATCCTTCCTCCACCGGGACCGGCCGCCATCTTACCGCGCCGCGCGGTGAGTTGACGGGCGCGGCGCGCGCGTACTAAAAGCTGCCGCCGATGGCGCTGCGCGTTCACCGCTTTCCGCTGCCGTGGCTGCTCGTCCCCGTGCTGCTGGGGGCCGTTCCGGTCCACGCCGCGGAGCCGGTGGCCCTCGAGGTCGGGCGGCTCACCCTGCAGCGCTGCGAAGGCGTGCCGGGCTTCTGCGGCACCCTGCCGCGCGCGCTCGATCCGAGCGGCGCGCTGCCGGGCACCGTGCCGGTGTACTTCGAGTACTACCCGCACCGCGCCCCGGGCCCGGCCGCCGGCACCCTGGTCGCGGCGGAGGGGGGGCCAGGGTCCCCCTCGACCGACTCGCGCGCGGAATATCTCGAGCTCTTTGAGCCGCTGCGCGCAGACCACGACGTGCTGCTCATGGACTATCGCGGCACCGGACGCTCGGGGGCTGTCGATTGCCCGGCGCTGCAGAACGCGCCGCAGCTCACCGAGGCGCTGATCGGTGAGTGCGGGCGCGCCCTCGGCCGCCGCGCGCCCCTCTACAGCACGACCCTCGCCGCCGATGACCTCGCCGAGCTGCTCGAGGCGCTCGGTATCGCGCGCATCAGCCTGTATGGCGACTCGTACGGCACGTACTTCTCTCAGGTATTCGCGCTGCGCCATCCCACACGCGTCCGCGCGCTGGTGATCGACGGCGCCTACCCGCTCAGCGGGCCGGACTACGCGTGGTATCCCCACTATGCCCCGGCGGTACGGCAGCGCTTCAATCGTGCCTGCGAGCGCGCCGCGCCGTGCCGCGCGCTGCCGGGCTCCTCGATGGAGCACATCGCTCCGGCGCTCGCGCAGCTGCGCAGCGCGCCCGTTGCGGCGCAGGTGCGGCTCGCGGATACGCAGCTGCTCGATTTCATGGCCGGACCTTCGCAACTGGCGCTCGTCATGTATGGCGGCTACCCCCGCTACGCCACGGTGCGCGAAACCGACGCCGCCGCGAGGGCCTATGCCGCCGGCGACCATGCGCCGTTGCTGCGCCTGATGGCCGAGGCGCTCCTCAGCCAGGACTCGCGCGACGCGACGCACTCGCCGCGGCTCTTCAGTGCCGGGCTGGCGGCCGCGGTGAGCTGTCAGGACCCGCCCCAGATCTTCGACATGAACCGCCCCGTGGCGGCGCGGCTGCTCGAGCGCGAGCGGCTGATTACCCAGCGCCGCGCGCAGTTCCCGGAACACTATGCACCCTTCACCCTCGATGAGTACCGCGGCATGCCGCTCGACTGGACCTTCATCGACCAGTGCGTGCGCTGGCCTAACGTGCCGGGCGTGACGCTGCCGCTGGTGCACGCGCCCGAGGCCTACCCGGACCTTCCGGTGCTGGTCGTGTCGGGAGAGTTCGATACCGTCGACAGCGCCGCCGATGGCGCCGCGGCCGCGGCGCGCTGGCCCGCGGCGCATCACGTGGTGATCGCCAATGGCCTGCACGTCAACGCGCTCGCCCACGCGCGGAGCGCCTGCGGAGCGCAACTGGTGCGGCGCTTCCTGGCGGAGCTGACGACCGGCGACGACCGGTGCGCGGCGGCGGCGCCCCCGATGCGCCTGGTGGGCCGCTTCGTGCGCCGCGCCGAGGAGCTTGAGCCCGTTAGCGCGCTGGAGGGGAACGAGGCCGGGCCATCGCTGCTGCGCGCGGTGAGCGCGGCATTGCTCAGCGCCGAAGACGCGGTCACCCGCGCCCGGGAGGACCCCTCCGGCACCCGCCTCGGGCTGCGCGGCGGGCGTTATTCGCTGGCGAGTGCCGGGGAGGGTACGGACATCGAGCTGCAGAAGGTGCGCTGGACCGAGGACCTGGAGGTCTCCGGCCAGGTGCACTGGCCGGGCCGGGGCGGCACCGTGCACGCGATGCTGACGCTCGAGGGAGCCGCGCAGGGCACCTTGAGCGCCGAGTGGCCCGAGGACGATCCGGAGGGGCTGGCGCGCATCGACGGCCGGCTGGACGGCCGGCGGGTGCGCGCCGAGGCGCCTGCACCCTAGGCGGCGGGCTCGCAGCGCCGCGTCGGCTCGGTGATGAGCCAGGTGAGGCCGGCGGCGAAGGCGAAGGCGGCACCGATCAGGAACGCCGCGGTCCAGTGCTGGTGACCGGACAGGTAGGCGATGATCGGGATCGCCACCAATCCGCCGCCGTTGCCGCCGGTGTTGAGTACGCCCCCGGCCGACATGGTGTCCGAGCCCCCGACGTGCATGATGGCCGTCCAGTACGGCCCCTCGTTGAGCTCGATGGCGAAGAAGCACAACGCCAGGAAAGCGGCCGCGAGATACGGGTTCGCCGCGCTCACCGCGAGCAGCAGCAGCACGCCGGCAGCCGGCAGCGAGACGAGCGGAATGGCGCGCAGGCCGGTGCGCACCCCGCAGTGCTTCACCAGCAGCGTACCCAGTACGCCGCCGACGCCGGCGCCGAGCGAGGCGCACAGCGGCGGCCCGGCGGCGAGGATTCCGCCCTCGAGGATCGTGAAGTGCCGCTCCTGCACCAGGTACAGGAAGCACCAGTTGCCGATGAGGTAGAAGACGTAGTTCATGCACAGGTAAGAGCCGGTGAGCAGCAGCAGGTCGCGGTCGCGCAGCACCGCACGGATCCGCGCCCAGGAGAAGCCCGGGCGCGCGCTCGCGCGCGCAGCGCCCAGCTCGGCCAGCTCCTCGGCGCTCACCCGCGGATGCTCCGCCGGGGTGTTGCGCCCGTAGTGGGCCCACCAGGGCACCACGATGAGCGCGGGCAGCGCAGTCGCGAGCAGCGCGACCTGCCAGCCGAAGCTCTCCATGAGGATAGAGATCAGCGGCGCGGTGAGGGCAATGCCGAGGCCGAGGCACATGCTATCGACGCCGTTCGCGAGCGACCACTGCACCGGCGGAAACCACGGCTCGTACAGCCCCGTCGAGACGGGGAAGATCGGCGCCTGCGAGGCGCCGAGCAGGAACTGCGCCAACACCAGCACGCTCAGGAGCGTCGCGCCGCCGAGGACGAGCGGTGCGAGCGGCGTGACCACGGTCGCCAGCACCCCGATCAGGCTGCCGACCACGAACATGCGCCGCGCCCCGAGGTACTGCCCGATGAGCCCGCTCGGGAACTGCAGCGCCGTGTAGCCGACGAGAAACGCCTCCTGCAGCCAGCCGAGCTGCATCTGCGTGAGCCCGAGCGCGGGCATCATGCGCACCCCGGCCACGGTCGGGCCCTTCTGCTGCAGGTAGGCAATCACGCCGAAGGCGAAGGTGAACAGGAAGATGTTCCAGCGCACCCGCCAGCGCGGGCGCCGCAGGGGGCCGGTCAGCGCCTCAGCACTCACCCGGCCGCGGCGCCATCGCCGCGCCGTTCCGCCCCGGGGCGAGGCGTGGCGAGGGAGTGATCTTCCATCGGCGCATAGTAACCGCGCGCGCGCCTGCGCCGGCAATGCCGGCTGCAGGAGGGGCACATTGCCCGCTCACCCGGTGTCGGCCCCACTCGCCCGCGCAGCCATCCGGGGCAGGGAACGTGCGCCGTCTACGGGGGCGGGGACGGGCACGCTCCCGTGGCCACAGGGGGCCGGCCGGGGCCGAGAGCGACGAGCGGCACAGCGAGCGATCTCAGGCGAGGCTCGCCGCGCGCGGCAACGCCTCACGCCGCGGCAACGGCGCGTCGCGACGGTAGCGCAGGGCCTCCCGGTCGGCGTCAAGTTCCTCCGCGAAGCGATGGCCGCTGTAGATGGCGTGCACCAGCGCGCCCGGTGCGCACGCGTCGCCGATGCGCGTGAGCGAGCGGATGCCGGCGCGCTCGAGCGCCGGCGGGTCGCCCCGCAGCTGCTGGAAGAGCTCATCGTGCGCAAACCGCGCGCCGACGATGAGCAGCGCCGCACACGCATGCGCCTCGGTCGCGCCACTGAACTGGTTCTCCAGCGTGGCGACGCCGCCGGCGTAATCGCGTACGCGGGTGAGCGTGCTCAAGGTGATGGCGAGCTCGGCGAAGCGGCGGTGGATGTGCGGCTGCTCGTTACTCATGATCGCCCAGGCCGCGGCGTGCCCGGCCGGGGTTACGTAGCGCACCGCGCAGCCCTGGCGCGCCAGCAGCTCCGCCAGCACGCTCCCCATGTAGTAGTTGTCGAAGTCATAGACGAGCACCGGTCCGCGCGGCAGGGTGCCGGCGGCGATGTCATCGGGAGTGAGCACGCCGGGGCCTTCCAGCTCGGCGGCGGGGATCTCGAGCGCCGAGTAGAGCCGGCGCGACCAGCGCGCGCCGGTGGCGATGGCGACGTGGCCGACGCCGAGCTCGAGGATGTCGGCGGCGCTCAGGTGGTTGCCGCGGTAGACGTTGACGTTGGGAAGGCGCTCGAGCTGACCCCGGCGCCACTCGAGCACCCGGCCCCAGGCGGCCAAGCCCGGCAGTCGCGTCTCAAAGCGCAGCCGCCCGCCGATCTCCTCGCTCGCCTCAGCCAGCATCACCTCGTAGCCGCGCCTGCCGAGCGACAGGGCGCACTCGAGACCGGCCGGTCCCGCGCCGACCACGAGGACGCTCGCCTCGCTCCCGGCCGGCGCGATGCGCTCGGGATGCCAGCCGCGGCGCCATTCTTCGCCCGCGGTGGGGTTCTGCGTGCAACGCACCGGCACCGAGTCATGCCAGCTCGAGATGCAGATGTTGCAGCCGATGCACTCGCGGATGTCCTGCTCGCGCCCCTCGTCGATCTTGCGCGGCAGGAAGGGGTCGGCGATGGAGGGCCGCGCCGCGCCGATCAGGTCGAGCACCCCGCGGCGGATCTGACCCACCATGGTGTCGGGCGAGGTGAAGCGGCCGACCCCCACCACCGGCCGGCGGGTGAGCGCCTTCACGAAGCCGATCACCGGCTCGTGGCTCCCCTCGGCCGCGAAGCGCGAGGGGGCGCAGTCAGTCGGCGATGAGTCGAGCTTCACGTCCCACAGGTCCGGAAGGTCGGCGAGCAGCTCCACCACCTCGTGCGCCTGCGAGGCGGCGCGTTCACTCGGGCGCGCGCGCAGCTCCTCGAGACTGATGCGCAGCGCGACCGCACACGCTCCACCGACCGCCTCGTGCGTCACCTCGAGCAGCTCGCGTACCAGACGCACCCGGTTGGCGACGCTGCCGCCGTAGGCGTCGGTGCGGAAATTCCACTCCGGCAGCAGGAATTCGTACGGCAGGTAGCCCATGCCCGCGTACACGTAGACGATGTCGAACCCCGCCCGCCGCGCGCGCCGGGCGGCATCCGCCTGCCAGGTGAGCAGCTGGCGGATATCGTCGGCATCCATGACGCGCGGCCGCTGATGCCCCATGAAATTGACGTGCGTCGCCATCCATGCCGTGCCGGAGGGGGAGAGGGGCGGCACACGGCTCGTGCGGTTCATGACCGAGCCGCCGCCGTGCCACAGCTCGATGCCGGCGAGGGCGCCGTGGCGGTGCACCGCCTCGGTCATCAGCGCGTGCGAGTGCACGTCCTCCTCGTCCCAGAGCGTGGCGAAGGGCAGCGGTGCATCGTCCGAGGTGGGATCGATCGACACGTATCCGGTGCACACCACGCCCCAGCCGCCCTCGGCCTTGGTCTCGCGGAAGCGCGCGCGCATGTGCGGCATCGAGTTGGTCATGCCGGCGGCATGCGGCACGGCGTAGAAGCGGTTGCGGGCGGTGACCGGGCCGATCTTCACCGGCTCGAAGAGGAGGTCGTAGCGGGGATTGCGGGCCATGGCGCAGCGCCGGGCGCGTGAGGTGCGCCGCTCGCCGGAGTCTGCCCGTAGTTGAGCGGATGTTCAACAATGGACAGCTCACCGCGAGAAGCTATGCTCTGGCGCGGTCGGACGGTCCCACTCCTTATAAATAGAGGTCGTTCATGCGCATCGCCTCCCGGCTGCTGGTCCTGCTCGCGCTCGGTCTGGGCTCGGCGGTACGTGCGCAATCGAGCGCCGGTCCCGACGCGATCGAGCCCGGCTCGGTGGAGGAGATCGCCCGGGCGACGACCGAGACGCGCTTCCTGTCGCCCTGGGTCGCCTATCTGCCGGCAGGCGGAGCGGTGGTCTCGCCGCGCGCCTTCCTGCACCGCATCCCCGGCGCGCCCGGCGAGCTCGTGAACTCCGCGGGCGCCTACGCCTACTGCCGGGCCCTCGCCGCATCCTCACCGCGGGTGCGGCTCTTCACCCTCGGCCACTCCGAGGAGGGGCGCGAGATCGTGCTGCTCGCGATCGCGGACGAGGAGGGCGTCGCGCAGCTCGAACGGCTCAAGGCAGCCACCGCCGCGCTCGCCGACCCACGCCGCACCAGCCCCGCGCAGGCCGAGGACCTCATCGCCACGGCGCGCCCCATCTATTACTTCAACGCCGCGCTGCACTCGGACGAGTCCGGCTCGACCGAGTCGGTGCTCGAGCTCGCCTACCGCCTGGCCGTCTCGGAGCAGCCGATGATCCGGCGCATTCGGGCCAACACCGTGGTGCTCATCAACCCCGTCTCCAACCCCGACGGGCGCGACAAGCAGGTCGAGTGGTTCTACCGCTACCTCAAGGGCAAGACCGAGCTGGCGACGCTGCCGCGCCAGGCGCCGCCCTACTGGTCGAAGTACGCCTACGTCGACATCAACCGCGACGCGCACCAGCTGGTGCACGAGACCACCAAGGCGGTCTACCGCATGATGTGGGAGTGGCATCCGCAGGTCATTCACGACCTGCACGAGAGCATCGCGCTGCTGCTCACCTGGAACGGCACGCCGCCCATCAACCCGCACGTCGATCCGCTCACCTACGCCGAGCGGCTCGAGCTGTCGATGCACGAGGTGCAGGCCCTGAGCGGGCTGGGCATGCCGGGGGTGTGGACTTGGAACTTCGGCGATGACTTTGCGCACCTCTACCTGGATGCCATCGCCACCAACCACAATGCCGACGGCCGCGGCTACGAGACCTTCGGCAACGGCAGCGCCGAGACGCTGCGTCCGGAGCAGCCGGGCAACGAAAACACGCTGGAGTGGTACCGGCCGCTGCCGGCCCCGGCGCAGGGGTCCTTCCTCTGGTCCGCGCGCGACAACGTCAATTACAACGAGACGGCGATGCTGGCCGCGCTCGATGACGTCGCGCAGCAGGCCAAGGAGCTGCTGCGCAACTATTACGCCAAGGGACTGCATTCCTACACGCGCGGGGTGGCCGAGGCGCCCTTTGGCTTCCTCATCCCCGCCGACCAGGGTGATCCACGGCGCGTGGCGCAGCTCGTCGGGCGCCTGCTCGACCTGGGCATCGAGGTGCAGCGCGCTGACGCCGGCCTGACGCTCAAGGAGGGCAGCTTTCCGGCCGGCACCTACGTGGTGCGGCTCGACCAGCCCTACCGCGACTACGCGGTGGATCTGCTGACGGCGCAGCGCTATCCGCAGGAGTACTTCACCGAGGCCTACGACGATGTGTCCTGGGAGCTGCCGGCGCACTACCACCTGGAGGTCGTGCCGACCGCGGACCCGGCGGTGCGCGCGGCGCAGCTGAGTGCCCTCAAGGAGGCGCCGACCGTTGCGGGGGCGGTGCAGGGCGCGGCCGCGGTGCTGCTGCTGAAGGATACCGGGCAGGAGTCGCTGCTCGAGGCGCGCTACGCGCTCGCGCGCTTCAAGGTGTCGATCGCCGAGCAGGCCTTCAGCGCCGGGGGCGTCGACTATCCGGCCGGGTCCTGGATCCTCACCGCGCAGCCCGGTCTGCCCGCTGCGGTACGCGAGGTCGCGGCGCGGCTCGGACTGCAGTTCACCACCGTGGATACGGTGCCGGAGGTGCCGCGCCACGAGACACCGCCGCCGCGCCTGGGTGTGTGGGTGCCCTGGGCGGACACCGACTCGATCGGTTGGGTACGCTACAGCCTCGATCAGCGGCACATCCCGTACGTCTACGTGCGCGATGAGGACATCCGCGCCGGCGCGCTCAGGCGCAAGTACGACGTGCTGCTCTACGGGCACGTGGACCTGGAGCTCGCCGAGCAGATCGAGGGACTCTACCGCCGCTGGTCGCCCATGCCTTACCGCAAGACCACCGCGACGCCGAGCTTCGGCACGCCGGCAGCCTCGGATGACATCACGGGTGGCATCGGCTATGCCGGGCTCGCGGAACTGCAGAAGTTCATCAGCGGCGGCGGGCTGTTGGTCACGCTCGGCAATGGCTCGATGCTGCCGCTCGAGGCGGGGCTGGTGCGCGGCGTGCGCCGCGAGAGCGGCGGGGTGCCGCGCACCTCTGGCGGCGGCGAAGCCTCGGCGGCCGCCGCCAAGGGCGCCGCGGTGAAGACACCGGGCGCCCACGTGCGGGTAACGTTCGCGCGGCCCGGGCATCCGCTCGCCTACGGCTATCCGGCGCGCACCTGGGTCTTCCGGCAGAACTTCGCGCTCTACTCGCTGCCGCGCCGCTGGCTGCGCATGGCCTACTGCACCACCTGCCTCGACGGACCGGTCGATACCCGCGGCGTAGTGCTCGAGTGGGGCGACCGGGAGGGCGCGCCCTTCGTAGTGAGCGGCCAGGCGTGGGGCGAGGCCAACCTGATCGGACATCCGGCCATCCTGGACCTGCCGGTGGGCGCAGGACACGTCATCGCTTTCAACTTCAATCCGCTGCACCGCGATCTCAATCGCGGCGATCAGCGTCTGCTGTGGAAC
>JAFAPI010000052.1 GCA_019247195.1 Gammaproteobacteria bacterium | reverse complement strand
CCACCCAGAACACCGCTAGCGTCGGCTCCGGGAGATCGCGCCAACGCGCGAGATTGCGCTTTTCCTGGGCCTCCGGGACCGCGAGTGCGACGAGGCCAGTGCGCCGCGCGATCTCCCGTCGTGCGCCGATATAGATCGCGACCAGCGCAGTCACGGTCGCCAGCGCTATCGCGAACGCATTCAGGCGCGGCAGGGCGGGACTGCTCGGGGTGAGGAGCGCCACCCGCAGCGCGAGCATGCCCGGTACTGCGATGCCGAGCGCCCGGGGCAGCACCCGCTTCAGGCGCGGGTAGACCGCAGGATCGGATGCGGGATTGTTGTCGAAGCGGAACCGCAGCATGGTGCGCGCGGTGTACCAGACCGCAAGTCCGGCACCGGCACTGGTCAGGCAGAGAAAGAGGATGGCCCGCACCCGCCGGTCCTCGCCGACCGCGCGCAGGATGTCCACCATCTGGTCGGAAACGATCAGCGTGGCCGCCAAGGCGGCCGGGATCAGCAGGCTGAAGCGCACGATCGCCAGCACCGCCAGCAGGCTACGGATGCGCAGCCACACCCGGTGCACTCGCCCCATCATCAGCACGCCTGGACCTGAGTCAGGCTCGCGCGCGCCTTCAGAACTTCACGTTGACGTGCGCCTTGTACCACCGTGGCATGCCCGGATAGAGCTGGGCCAGGCCGTTGATCGAAGTGTTGTCGAAGCCCATCGTGCCGTAGTGCTTGTCGGCGAGGTTCTCCACCGAGGCGCCGTACTCGTACTTGCCACTCGAGGTCGTGAAGCTGACGCGAGCGTTCGCCACGCCGTAGCCGGGCTGCTCGACGACCGGCAGGTCCGAGAGGTTGAACCAGAACCGCGACAGGTAGTTGCCGTCCAGCTGCAGCGCCAGGTGTCCTCCGGGTAGCGGCAGGGTGTACCGCACCAGCGCGTTGCCGGACCAGCGCGGCGCGTTGCCCGGCGTGAAATCCCCCTTGATGCCATTGCCGCGCGTGTCGACGTTCTTGGTGACCGCGTCGACATAGGCGACACCGAGGCCGAAGTGCCACGCCTCACTCGGGGCCCACTCGGCCTCGAGCTCGCCGCCCTCGTGGCGCGCGTCCGCGTTCACGATCAGCTGCTCGAGACTCACCGTGTAGATAAGGGCTTGGTAGTCCTTGTAGTCGTAGTAGTACGCCGCGCCGTTCAGCCGCAGCCGGTGATCGAGCAGCTCGGACTTGAAGCCGACCTCGTAGGAGGTGAGTTTCTCCGGCCGGAAGGTCATGGCCGAGAGGTCGTTGATGAAGATCGGAAACAGCGGCGCCGTATAGCCGCCGCCCTTGACGCCGCGGTTGACGCTGACATACGTGAGCAGATCCGGCGACCAGTGCAAGTCGACCTGTGCCTTGCCGGCGAAGAGGGTGTCATCGCGGCTCGCCGCATAGTCCGTCGACAGCGGGAAACCCGAGACCCGCGTCAGGAGCGTGGTCTGTCCGGTGGTGCTCAGCGGGAAATACTCGTACGGGTACCAAGTGAAGAAGTAGTCCTTCTTGTCCTTGGTGACGCGGCCGCCGAGGGTGAACCCCACGAGATCCGTGAAGCGGTACTCGATCTGCCCGAAGGCGGCATACGAGGTCGTCTTCAGGGTGTAGGGGGAGCGGGTGGCCGGGATCGCCCCGTTGGGCGCCGGAACCTGGTCGTTCCAGTACGGCGCCGTCCCATACGGCCACACCCCGGGGATGCCGCCGTAGAGCGGCGTGTTGGGGTTGGTGGGCGTGTTGAACTCCTGCGCGGTGAAGAAGGTCGGCCCTTCCCAGCCCTCGTAGTAGCTGCCGTCGATGCGCAGTCCGTACAGGCCGGCCGTCCAGTTGAAGGTCTTGTCGCCCCCGTTCAGGCGCGCCTCGAGCGACTGCTGGTTGACCTTGCTGCCGTTGAAGAACTGGAACAGCGTCACCGGCGAGGCATCGGAGTCCTCCTGGTAGTCCTTGCGCAGCGAGGTGTAGTCGGCGACCACGGTGAGGGCCGTGCCACCGAAGTCCTCGGTGAACTTGGCGGTGAGTCCGCTGCCCTTGAGTCGCGTGAAGCCGCTGATCGAGTCGCGGATCACGAACGGGCCGCTGTTCGGCAACCCGGAGGCATTGCAGCCGGGGCATGTGCCGTACACGTTCTCGTTCGGGCCCAGGTACACATCGATGCCGGGGGCGATGTTCTTGGTCGCGCGCTCCTCCCAGGAGCCGGCGTGCACGTCGGTGCGGCTGGCGCGGGCGAGGACCAGCAGCTGCGCGTTGCTCGGCAGCTTGAAGAGCAGCTGCCCGCGCAGCGCCCAGTCGTTGCCGTTCTCGGCATCGCTCGCCGGGCCGAAGACGTTCTTGAACAGCGGGTCGTAATGGTTGCTCTGGTACGAGAGGCGCCCGTCCACCCAGTCGTTGATCGCGCCGCCGAACGCCCCCTCGATGCGCAGCAGGTTGCGCTCACCGAAGGTGACGTCCGCGTAGCCGCTCTCCTCGTCCGTTGGACGGCGCGAGATGAAGTGCGCGAGTCCCCCCGTCGCGTTGCGGCCGAAGAGCGTGCCCTGCGGTCCGCGCAGCACCTCGACGCGGTCGATGTCGAAGGCGGAGAAGGCGAGCCCGATCATCTGGCTGACGTAGACGTCGTCGACGTAGATCGCAGCCGGGCTCTCCTGGTGATCGGCGAAGTCGTTCTGCACCACGCCACGGATCGCGAGGCTGAACGAGGAAGGACCGTTCGGCTGCGTCAGGACGACCGCGGGCATGGCCTTGGTGATGTCGGTGGCGTTGACGACGCCGAGCTCGGTGAGGTCCGCCCCCGTGACGGCCGAGAGGGAGATGCCGACGTCCTGCAGGTTCTGCTCGCGCTTCTGTGCGGTGACGACGACCTCCTCGAGTCCGCCGCTGGTTGCGGCCGCCGTCTGCGCCCCGACCGGGGCGGCGCCGGCACCCAGGCCCGCCAACGATGCCCACGCCACTGCCTGAAACGTCACCGCGCGTCCGCTGAGTCGCTGCATGGATCTCCCCTTGCGTCCGCGGCCTTCGCCGGCCGCAGGAATCGTCGTGCTTCTCGTTATAACCCGCTGATTCTGACGTTATAACCACCGTCCGCAGACGGCGCAGAACACTCTAGCCGTTCGCGGCGGGGGAGGGAACCCTGCGAGCGGTGCCACTCTTCGTGGCGCGACGGGCTGCGTCGCGGGCAGGTTTTGCGCGCGCCGTGCGCACGCGCTAAGGTCGGCCTCGCGCCGGAAATCCCGGCGCCGGACCGGCCACAAGAAGCTCGGAGGCGACATGCCCAGAATATTTCCGACACTGCTGTGCCTCGCGCTCACCGCTCCCGTCATGGGCGAGACCTATGCGCTCCACGCCGGCGCCGTCATCGATCCGGCCCGCGGCACGGTCGAGCGCGACCGCGTGGTCCTCATCGAGAACGGTCACATCAAGTCCATCGGCCCGGCCGCTCCCCCCGGCGGCGCAACCGACATCGACCTCTCGCGCGAGTGGCTCATGCCCGGACTCATCGATGCGCACACGCACCTCACCCTCACCGAGGTCACCGGCAACGCAGCTTTCGAGTCCTTCTATCTCTCCGAGAGCACCGGCTACCGCGCGATGCGCGGCCTGCACAATGCCGCGCAGGTGCTCGCGGCCGGCTTCACCACCGTGCGCGACGTCGGCAATGCCGCCGACTACGCGATGGAGGACGTGCGGCGGGCGATCGAGCAGGGTTGGTTTCCCGGGCCGACGATCATTCACAGCGGCAAGATCATCGCGCCCTATGGCGGCCAGTCCCACGGCATTCCGCCCGAGCAGGGGGCGTTCTGGCAGTACGAGTACCTCGATGCCGACGGACCGGCGGAGATCCGCAAGGCCGTGCGCCAGAACCTCTACCACGGCGCCGGCGTGATCAAGCTGGTGCTCGACAACAATCCCTACCACTACTCCGTCGAGGAGCTGCGCGCCGCGGTGGACGAGGCCCATCACGCCGGCGTCCCCATCTCGGTGCATGTCTTCGGCGGGGAGGCGGCGGACAACGCCATCGAGGCCGGCGTCGACTCCCTCGAGCACGGCTTCTTCCTCACCGACGAGCAGCTCAAGCGGCTGCGTGACAAGGGCATTCGCCTGGTCAGCACCGACTTCCCGCGCGCGCACCTGGATGTCATCGGCACCTCCGGCGGGATCCTGCCGCCGCCGGAGGAGCTGGCGCCGCGGATCATCGATCGGCTGCGCCGCGCTCACCGTCTCGGCGTGCGGCTGGTGTTCGGTACCGACACGGTGATGGAGGTGCCGGGCCGCACCCGGCCGGACCTGATGTTCGACTACCTGGCAGTCTGGCGCGAGGCGGGCATCCCGGCCGAGCAGCTGCTCAAGGCCATGACGATCGAGGCGGCGCAGCTGCTGCGCATCGACGGGCAGCGCGGGACGCTCGCGGTCGGCGCCGCCGCGGACCTGATCGCGATGCCCGCCGATCCGCTCAAGGACACCGAGGCGCTGCGGCGCGTCGACTTCGTCATGAAGGACGGGCGTATCGTGCGCCGGCCGGGGGCCACGGCCGCGAGACCCGGCGCGGAGCGTTCCTGACCGAGCGCGGGCTTGAGCGCTGGGATTGGCAAAGCCCGCGACTGTCGAAATAATCCCCCGATTCGCAGCAGGAGACCTCGATGCTGACTCGTGCCCGACTCTGCATGGTGGCGGCGCTCACGTGCGCATGCGGCGCGGGCGCGGCCCGCGCCGAGGATCCTCACCAGGAGACCCCGCCGACGGCGACGGCGCATCGCGGCGTGGCTCACCGCAGCGGCGATCTCATGGGCGTCTACGCCACGCTCGAGGGCAAGCGTTTCGTCGACCTGACGCACGCCTTCGGCCCCGATACTCCGCACTGGAAGGGCTTCGGCGAGATGAAGGTGCGCACCCTCTACACCATTCCGAAGGATGGCTTCCACGTCGATGAGTTCTGCCACGTCGGCCAGTGGGGCACGCACGTCGATCCGCCGGCGCACTTCCACGACGGGCTGAAGACCGTCGACCAGATCGACCCCAAGGACATGCTCATGCCGCTCGTCGTGCTCGACGTGCACGAGAAGGTGGCCAACAACCCCGACTACCAGCTGAGCCTGGAAGACGTCGCGGCCTGGGAGCAGCGGCACGGACCCATCCCCGAGCACGCCTTCGTGGCGATGCGCACCGACTGGTCCAAGCGCTGGCCGGATGACGCGAAAATGCAGAACCGCGATGCCCAGGGGGTCGCGCACTACCCGGCCTGGAGCATGCCGGTGCTGAAGCTCCTCTACGAGCAGCGCCACATCGCCGCCTCCGGACACGAGACCACCGACACCGACGGCGGGATCGGCGCCACCAAGGACGACTACTCGATGGAGTCGTACGTGCTCGGCACCAACCACTACCAGATCGAGATGCTCGCCGACCTCGACAAGGTCCCCGAGTACGGCGCGCTCGTCATGGTGAGCTTCCCCAAGCCGAGCGGCGGCAGTGGCTTCCCGGCCCGCGTGATCGCCATCCTCCCCTGACGCTGCAGGAGACGCCCGTGAAGACCGCCGCCCCCGCCATCACCGTCCACCGCTGGGACGACCTGCCCGCCGAGCCGCTCAAGGGCACCATCTCGCGCCGCGTGATCAGCGGCGAGCGCATGATGATCGCGCACGTCTACCTCAAGAAGGGTGACGACGTGCCCCAGCACTCGCACGAGAACGAGCAGATCACCTACGTGCTCGAGGGGGCGCTGCAGTTCTGGTTCGGCGAGGAGGGGACCCAGGAGCTCGTGGTGCGCGCGGGCGAGGTGATCGTCATCCCCTCCCACCTGCCCCATCGCGCCTACGCGCTCGAGGACACCCTCGACGTGGACGTGTTCTGCCCGCCGCGGCAGGACTGGCTCGCCGGCACCGACGCGTACCTGCGCCGCTGAATGTCCGCCTACGACATCGCGCCGGGGGTGGATGCCGCGCTCGCGGCCTTCACCCTGCCGGAGAAGCTCGGCTTCGGGGCGGTGACCGCGCCGGTCATGTTCAGCGCCGAGTGGGAGGAGGGCACCTGGCGACGGGGTATCCTCCTGCCCTACGGGCGGATCGAGGTGTGGCCCGGCTCGCGGGTGCTGCAGTACGCCGAGCTCGTGTTCGAAGGCCTCAAGGCCTACAAGGTCGGACAGTCCCGGGCGAACCTCTTCCGCGCCCAGGACAACTGCCGCCGCATGCAGCGCTCGGCCGAGCGGCTCGCCATGCCGGTGGTGCCTGAGACGCTCTTCTTCCAGGGCATCAAGGCCGTCACCCGCGCCTGCGCCCCGTTCATCCCGGCGCGCTCGGGCCAGTCGCTCTACCTGCGGCCCTTCCTCTACGGCACCGAGAGCGGCTACCTGCTGCGCAACTCCAAGAGCTTCCGCTTCATGGTGATCGCGAACCCGGTCGAGTCCTATGCGACGGGCGCTCCCACGGTCGCCATCGAGCGGCAAGAGGTCCGCGCCGCGCAGGGCGGCATCGGCACCGTCAAGGCCTCGGCCAACTACGCCGCCTCGCTCCGCGCCTCGAGCCGCGCGCTCGCGCGCGGCCACACGGTCGCGCTGTGGCTCGACGCCACCGAGCACCGCTACATCCAGGAGCTCTCCGGGATGAACTTCTTCGCCGTGATCGACGGCGAGCTGCACACGCCCGAGCTCGACGGCGCGATCCTGCCGGGCATCACCCGCGACTCGCTGCTGAAGCTCGCGCCGCGCCTCGGCTATGCGGTGCACGAGCGCCCGATGGCGCTCGATGAGCTTCTGGGCCAGATCGGCAGCGGCCGCTGCAGCGAGCTCTTCGCCTGCGGCACGGCGGCGATCGTCATGCCGATCGGCGGGCTCGCCGAGCCTGACGAGCGCACCTTCCGCCCGGCGCAGACCGACCAGGTCGCGGCGCGCCTGCGCACCGCGCTGCTCGCCGTGCAGGAGCGCCGCGAGCCCGATCCGTTCGGCTGGGTGCGCGAGGTCGCATGACGCACGCGATCGTGCTGCACGCACCCGGCGGTCCGGAGCAGCTGCGCTGGGAAGAGGTCGAGGTCGGCGAGCCGGGCGCGGGCGAGCTGCGCGTCCGCCACACCGCGATCGGCGTGAATTTCCACGACACCTACGTGCGCAGCGGGTCCTACCGCACGCTGCCGCTGCCGGGCATCCCGGGCGTCGAGGCGGTGGGCATCGTCGAGCGCGTGGGACCCGGGGTCGAGGGGTTCAAGCCCGGCGACCGCATCGCCTACATCAACGAGAAGTACGGCGGCTACGCGGAGGCGCGCCTGCTGCCCGCGCACCTCGCGCTGCACCTGCCCTCGACGCTGAGCGACCTGGATGCGGGCGCCCTGACCGTCAAGGGCCTGACGGCCTGCCTGCTGCTGCGGCGGGTCCACGCCGTGCGCGCGGGCGAGAAGGTGCTGATCCACGCCGCCGCCGGTGCCATGGGGCAGCTCTTGGTGCGCTGGGCGCACCGGCTCGGCGCGACGGTCTTCGCCACCGCGGGATCGGCGGCGAAGGCGCGTATCGCGGCGGAGTGCGGCGCGCATCACGTCATCCGCTACCGCGAGGAGGATTTCGTGGCGCGGGTGAAGGCGCTCACCGGCGGGACGGGGGTGGACGTGGTGTATGACGGGGTCGGCGCGGATACTTTCTCCGGCTCGCTCGACTGCCTCGCCTACCTCGGCACGCTGGTGAACTTCGGGCAGTCCTCAGGTCCGGTCCCGCCCTTTGCGGTCGGGCGGCTGGCGGTACGCTCCAATACCCTCATCCGGCCGCTCCTCTTTCACTACATCCGCGACCGCGCCTCGCTCGAGGCGCTGGCGAACGAGGCGTTCGACGCCATGGAGTCCGGCGTGCTCCCCGCCGCGATCGGCCTCACCCTGCCGCTGTCGCGCGCCGGCGAGGCGCATACCGCGCTCGAATCGCGCGCCACGAGCGGCGCCATCGTGCTCACGCCGTGAACGCCCAGCTCTTCGCCCTGAAGCCGGTCTCGGGCGCCGAGGGGAGCGGCGGGCAGCTGGTGCGCGCGCTGTCCCTGCCGGCCCTCACCGCCTTCGGCATCGGCTCGATCATCGGCACGGGCATCTTTGTGCTCACCGGCACCGCCGCGGCGAACCACGCCGGGCCCGCGCTCGTCGTGTCCTTCCTCATCGCCGGCGTGGCGGCCGCCTTCGCGGCGCTCTGCTACGCCGAGCTCGCCTCGATGATCCCGGTCGCGGGCAGCGCCTACTCCTATGCCTATTCGACGCTTGGGGAGATCGTGGCCTGGTTCGTGGGCTGGAACCTCATCCTCGAGTACACCTTCTCGGTGGGCACGGTGGCGGTCGGGTGGTCGGCCTACGTGGCGAGCGTGCTGGCGCAGTTCGGCATCCATCTGCCGGATGCGCTGATGCAGGCCCCGGTCGACCGCGGCCCCGGGGACAGCGGACTCATCGCGACCGGGGCGCTGCTCAACCTGCCGGCGGTGCTGATCACCGCCGGCGTCGCCGTCGTCTGCTACATCGGCATCCGCCAGTCCTCGGCGCTCAACTCGGCGCTCGTGGTGCTGAAGATCGCGGTGGTGCTCGCCTTCGTGCTGCTCGGGGCGTCCTTCGTCACGCCGGCGAACTGGCACCCGTTCGTGCCGCCGAACACCGGCACCTGGGGGCAGTTCGGCTGGAGCGGGGTGATCCGCGCCACCGCCATCATCTTCTTCGCCTTCATCGGCTTCGACACGGTCTCGACCTGCGCGCAGGAGGCCCGCAACCCGCGCCGCGACGTGTCGCTCGGCATCATCGCGAGCCTGGCGATCTGCTCGGTGCTGTACGTCGCGACCGCGCTGGTGCTGACCGGCATGGTGCCGTACACCGAGCTCGACGTGGCCGCCCCGGTGGCGCTCGCCATCGACCGCCACGCGCCCCTCAAGTGGCTCGGGCTGCCGGTGAAGCTCGGCGCGATCCTCGGCATGACCTCGGTGATGCTGGTGATGACGGTGGGGCAGGCGCGCATCTTCATGGCCATGGCCGCGGACGGGCTGCTGCCGAAATGGTTCGCCGCGGTGCACCCGCGCTTTCGCACCCCGGCGCGCGCGACCGTCGTCACCTGGATCGGCGCGGCGCTGCTGGGCGGCCTCTTGCCGGTGCGCATCCTGGGCGAGCTGGTCTCGATCGGCACGCTGTTCGCCTTCGCGACGGTGTGCGTCGGGGTGCTGGTGCTGCGGCGCCTGCGACCGGAGCTGCCGCGGCGCTTCCGCGTGCCGGCGCCTTACTTCACCTGCATCGCCGGGGCGCTGTCGTGCGTCGGGCTGATGGCGTCGCTCCCGGCCGATACCTGGATCCGGCTCGCGGTCTGGACGTTCATCGGGCTGCTGATCTACTGGGGGTATGGCTATCGCAGCAGCCGGCTGCGGGTGCGGGAGGAGGGGCGATGAGTCAGAGGCGCGAGCCGATCGAGTACGCGCAGGCGAGTGCCGAGGTGCGCGCCGTCTACGACGACATCATGGCGACCCGCAAGACCGACTGGGTCAACAACTTCTGGAAGGTGCTGGCGCACGATCCGCCGGCGCTGCGGCGCACCTGGGCGACGATCAAGGAAGTGATGGCGCCCGGCGCGCTCGACCCCCTCACCAAGGAGCTGCTCTACCTCGCCGTCAGCGCGAGCAACGGCTGCCGCTACTGCATCGCCTCGCACGGCGCCGCCGCCCGCAAGAAGGGCATGAGCGAGGCGCAGTACTCCGAGCTCCTCGCCATCGTCGGCCTCGCCAATCACACCAACACGCTCGTGAATGCGCTCGACGTGCCGGTCGATGCGCAGTTTCTCTGAGGCCCTGGAGCGTGGGGCCGCCCCTCAGCGGCGGCGCCGCGCCCGCGGCGGCGGCCGCAGCACCTTCGGGCGCGGCGGGCGGCGCGCGCCCGTACCGGCCCCGAACGGATCATCCGAGCGCACGCCCGGCAGCGCCTTGACGGCGGCGAGGAAGGTGGGCCAGGCCTGGCCCGCGGCGTTGCCGCTCAGGTTCGCGTAGAGCTGCGCAAGGGTGCCCTTGGTGCCCAGGGCGACCATCGCCGGGGCGATGCGCGGCAGCGCGTAGCCGAGCTTCTGCAGCCACGACAGGAAGGCCATGCCGCAGCCGGTGCTGAGCGCGCTCTGGTCGGTGGGGTCGGTGCGCGTGACGTAATCGGGCATGCCCTGCCTCGCCCAGTAGGGCGCGGTGGCGAAGTCGGCGAGCGCGTTGCCGCTCACCGCGGAGGCGCACCAGCGCGAGAGCGCCTCGCCGGTGCTGACCCCGCAGAGATTGCCGCCCATCGAGCACTCGCTGAGCTCGGCCTCGAAGAGCGCCGAGACGCGCTTGGAGTTGCCGAAGGAGGCGCACACCTCGATGTCGCCCCCGGTGGTGAAGTCGCACGCCATGTGGTCCGCGCCGCCGGTGCCGTCGGTGGCGCCCCCGAGGGCGAACACGATGACGTTCACCGGCTGGCTGGGGGTGCCGAAGAAGCCATCGTTGGCCGTCACCACGCGGTCCGCATCGGCGAGCAGGTCGGTGGCATTCTTCTGGCCGGGGGCGCCGAGCGTCGGGTCGACGTAGACCGAGACGCCGAAGCGGGTGCTGGTGCCGACGTACTGGGCGGTGCCGGTGTAGCTGGGCCAGCTCGGTCCCACCTCCGGTCGCTGCAGGCGGTGTCCCATCCGTGAGTCCTTTCAGTGCGGGCGTGGGGAGGCCAGCCACTATACGTCCCGGCCAGCCGACAACCAACATGTCAGCGTTGTGCCCCAGCGAATCGCACGCCTGCCCGTGTCCTCACGGGAAATGCGGGTGGCTGCCCTCAGCAGCCTACCCGGCCTTCCTCAGTGCGATCCCTCCGCCTTCAGCGCCGCCTGCACGGCGGGGCGCGCACCGATGCGCTTCTGATACGCCAGCAGGTGCGGGAAGGCCGACAGGTCGATCTTCATCGCATCCGCCCAGCGCGTGACCGTGTAGAGGTAGGCGTCCGCGGGCGAGAACGCGCTACCGACCAGGAAGGGGTTGCCGGCCAGGCGCTTCTCCAGCACCGCGTAGCGCTTCTTCAGGTACTCGATGCGCTCGTTGCGTGCCGCCTCGCCCAGCGCCGGATTGAAGAGCGGGCTGTAGGTCTTGTGGATCTCGGAGTTGATGTAAGACAGCATCTCCTGCAGGTGGTAGCGCTCGCGCGTGCCCGCGGCAGGGGCGACGCCCGGCTTCTGGTCGGCGAGGTACTGCACGACCGCCGGGCCCTCGGTCAGCACGTCACCGTCATCGAGCTGCAGGGCGGGAACGTAGCCCTTGGGGTTGATGGTCGTGTAGTCCTGGCCACGCTCGGTCTTCTTCGCCTTCAGGTCCACTTTCTCGAGCTGCAGCTCGAGTCCGGCCTCGAGTGCCACGATGTGCGGCGACAGCGAGCACGCGCCGGGTGCGTAGAACAGTTTCATGTCGTCTCCTTGACGATGCAGGGGGTGAGGCAACGTTAGCAGCGAGAGGTTACTTTTGTATAGCCAGTTCCTCTAGGTAAGTGCAATAATCCGGTATACATCTGGTAACCAGGAGCGGCACGATGGGCCTCAAGATGCGGCGCAACTCGGCACCCCCGCCCCCGCAGGGGTGCCCGATGACCGAGTGCATGCGTCTGCTCGGGGGCGCCTGGACGCCGAACCTGGTGTGGCAGCTGAGCGGAGGCGCGCGCCGCTTCAGCGAGCTGCGGCGCGACATCGCGGCCATCTCGCCGCGGATGTTGACGGCGCGCCTGCGCACGCTCGAGGAGAAAGGCGTCGTGAGCCGCACCGTCGTTCCCAGCTCGCCTCCCTCGGTGGAGTACGCGCTCACCGAGCTCGGCCGGGAACTGATCCCGGTCATCGACTCGATCGTGCGCGTGGGGACGCGGCTGCACCGGGCCGCGGCCCGCGAGCAACGGCGCGCGGCGGCCTAGGAACGGCGCGCGCGACGCCGCCTACCGCCGGGGGATCCCCGCCAGCAGCGCCTCGATCCGCTTCGGGTCGCCAGGCTTGGCGAGGTGCGCATCGAATCCCGCCTCGTCCGCCTGGGCGCGGTCCTCGTCCTGTCCCCACCCGGTCAGGGCCACGAGCAGCATCTCTCGGCCCCAGGGCTCCGCGCGCAGCGCCCGCGCGAGCGCGTAGCCGTCCATGCGCGGCATGCCGATGTCCAGCAGCACGGCCGCGGGCCTGAACCCCTGCGCCAGCGCGAGCGCGGAGCGCCCGTCGTAAGCGACCCGCACTTCGTGGCCACTCAGCTGCAGGATGAGGCCCAGGGCATCCGCGGCGTCGCGGTTGTCATCGACGACCATGACCCGGTGGCCCTTGGCGGGTATCGGCTCGGCCTTGTTGCGGTCACGCGCGGCGGAGGGCGAGCCCCGCAAGGGGAGCCGGATCGTGAAGGTCGTGCCGTGGCCGGGCCCGGCGCTGCTGACGCTGACCGAGCCCTCGTGCAACTCGAGCAGGCCCTTCACGATGGCCAGCCCGATGCCGAGTCCGCCCTCGGCGCGATCCTTGTCGGCGTGCACCTGCGAGAACATGGTGAAGAGATGCGGCAGTGCCTCGGCCGGGATCCCGAGCCCGTCGTCGCACACCTCGAGGAGGAACGTCGCGCCCTCGGTGTAGGCGCGCAGCTCGATGTGACCGCCGGGATCGGTGTACTTGGCGGCGTTGGTCAGGAGGTTGGAGATGACCTGCGACAGGCGCAGCGGGTCGGCGATGAGGGGTGGCGTCTCCGCGGGCAGGGAGACCCGCAGCTGGTGCTGCTTGCGGTCGATCAGGGGCCGCGCGGCCTCGATCGCACTGTCGACGACGGAGGCGAGCTCGACGGGCTCGAGCTTGAGGATGAGCTTTCCCTGGGTGATCCGCGACACGTCGAGGAGATCATCCAGGAGCAGCGCCATGTGCGTGACCTGGCGGCGGATGATCGCCTGTGCCCAGGCGAGCTGCTCGGCCGAGGCGCGGGAGACGCCCAGCAGCTCGGCGGCCGAGCGGATCGGTGCCAGCGGGTTGCGCAGCTCGTGCGCGAGGGTGGCGAGGAAGACGTCCTTGCGCCGGTCGGCCTCCTGCAGCGCCTCGCGCGCCGCGATCATGTCGCTGATATCGGTGGAGGTGCCGAACCAGCGGCCCACGCCGTGCGCGTCGGGCATCGGCACCGCGCGCTGCTTGAACCAGCGGTAGCTGCCATCCGCCGCGCGGATCCGCGTCTCGGTGTCGTACGCGGTGCCCTTCGCCACCGAGTCCCGCCACTGCCCGAGGAGCCGCTCCCGGTCCTCCTCATGGATCGCGGCGGCCCAGCCGTAGCCAAGCGCCTCGGCCCGGCTCTGCCCGGTGTAGCGCAGCCACTGCCGGCTCAGGTAGTCGCAGCGTCCCTCGGCGTCGCACCGCCACACCAGCTGCGGGATGGACTCGGTCAGGGAAAGGAGGCCTTCCTGGCTCTCGCGCAGCCGCGCCTCGCTCTCCTGCAGCGCTTCCTGCGCCTCCTTGAACGAGGTGATGTCCGCGCCGGTGGTGATGAAATGATCCCCGAGCGGCACGCTCGTCAGGCGCAGATGCTGCTTGAGGGCCGGGAAGTAGCTCTCGAACGAGACGGGCGCGCCCTCGGCCATGATCTTCTGCACGACGGGCATGAAATGCTCGGTGGCGCCGGGGAAGCTCTCATCGGCGAGCTTGCCCTGGACCTCCTCGAGGCGCTTGCCCCAGGACTTGAGCGCCGCGGGATTGGCGTCGACGAGGCGCCAGGTGCGGATCTGCCCGGCCTCATCGCGCACCAGCTGCCAGTAGTGGACCTCCTCGGCCATGTTGAGGAAGAGCCGACGGTAGCGCTCCTCGCTCTCGCGCAGCGCCTGCTCGGCGTGCTTGCGCTCGGTGATGTCCGTGATCGAGGCGAGCCAGCCGCTGATCGACCCGTCGGGCTCGCGCCAGGGGGTGTAGATGGCATGGATCCAGCGCCTGCCGGCGGCCGCCCAGGGCAGCTCCGCCTCGTATTCAACCGACTCGCCCTGCAACACGCGCGCGATGTGCGGCCGGACCTTCTCGAGCGCCGCGGCGCCGAGCACTTCCTCCATCGTGTGGCCGATGATCGTCTCGAGGGGGACTCCGGCCAGGCGCGCGTACGCCTGGTTGGCGAGCAGGTAGCGCAGGTCGCGGTCGAGGCGCGTGATGCCGATGGCGGCGGTGGCGAGCACCTGCTGCAGCTCGTCCGAGCGCTCGCGCAGCGCCTGCTCGATGCGCTTGCGCTCGGTGATGTTCTCGCTGAAGAGCAGGAGTCCGCCGACCCTGCCGTCGGCGTCGTACCAGGGGCGCATCTCCCAGCGCAGCCACTCCACCGAGCCGTCGGCGCGGGTGAAGCTGTCCGCTTCGCACTGCTCGCTTGCGCCCGCCAGGCAGCGTGCATGGACCGCCTTCCAGCGCTCGGGAATGTCCGGGAACACCTCGTAGTGGGTGCGGCCGGTGAGATCCCCGCTCAGCCGGTACTCCTTGAGGTAGCGGCCACTCGCGGCGAGGTAGCGCATGTCGCGGTCGAACATGGCGATCGCGGCCGGCGCATCCTCGATGAAGAGCTGGTAGCGCGAGGCGAGGGGCTGCGCATCCTCGAGCCGCCGCTCCGGGACGCCCGGGGGTCGCCGCTCGGTCTTGCGTCCCTGGTTGTCGCGTTGATTAGGCATGAGGACCCGGCCCGCTCGCTCCGGGGGAGTCTAAACGGAAGGAGCGCCCGGTGCCGACCCGGGTGGGATCTCCCGGGCGGGAGGTTTTCAGAGCGAGGGTCCTGCTGTAGGGGTGGGGGGCCTCGCGGCCCTCAACCCCGGCGCAGGACCACGTGGGTCGCGCCCTCGCCGGCCACCACCTGCGCGCACGCGTAGCCGAGCGCGGGCAGGTCGAGGTCGCGGAAGAGCGCCTCGCCCGCGCCGAGCAGGACCGGTGAGATCGCGTAGTGCAGCTCGTCGATGAGCCGGGCCTGCAGGTACTGGCGGATCGTGTGCACGCCGCCGCCGAGGCGCACGTCGCGCGCGCCCGCCCGCTCGCGGGCCTGGCGCAGCGCCGCCTCGATGCCCTCGGTCACGAAGTAGAAGGTCGTGCCGCCCTCCATGGGGAGCGGTGCGCGCGCATGGTGTGTCAGCACGAACACGGGGGTGTGGTAGGGCGGGTTATCTCCCCACCAGCCGCGCCAGCTCTCATCCGGCCAGGGGCCGCGCACCGGGCCGAACATGTTGCGGCCGAGGATCCAGGCGCCGAGATTCTCAAAGCCGCGCGCCACGAACCCGTCATCGATCCCCGTCGCGCCGCCCTCCTGACCG
>JAFAPI010000237.1 GCA_019247195.1 Gammaproteobacteria bacterium | reverse complement strand
GCCTGCGCCAGGGCATCCCGCGCACGCGCGTGTGTGGCTGCCAGCTCGTGTTCGCTCGTGACTGACCGTGTCCCCTCGGCCGGGCGAGAGTCACGATCGGCGGACGCGCTACGCAGCAGCAGCTCGAGCCGGCACAGCTGCGTCCCGAGGCGCAGGGACCCCAGGGGGTCCGCGTGGCCCAGAACCGCGGTGAAGGGGAGGATGAAGGCGCGGGCCCAGCGCTCACAGTACGCACTGAGCGCGCGCTCATCCGGAAAGGCGGCGCCGGCGAGGTCCCAGGCGGCGTTATCGATCAACCCCTCGAGGGCGAGGGCCGGCGCTCCCGCGGCCGCCAGCTGTGCCTGCAGCGCGCGGGTGAGCGGATGCTCGGGTCCTCCGCGTGCGGTGCGTGCCGCCTCGCCGCGCCACCACTCCAGGCGGGCGTGGGCGACCGTATGGTCGAGCCGGGGGCTCACGGCCACCTGGATCTCCGACTCCAGCTGACTGAGGTTGTCGAAGACCGCCCGCGCGGCCGCCGGGCAGTAGAGCGCGACCAGCGCGCGCGCTCCCGCGCGCTCAGCCCTGGCGGGCATCTTTGACGACGGGCGCGATCGCTTCCGGGTCGGCGGCGGCGGTGGCGGCATTGCGTACCAGCTGGCTTACCGGCTCGGGCGGGGCGAGCGGCGCATCGGCGGTGACCCCGAGCTCGGAGAAGCGGCGCGCCTGCGGCAGCACGTGCCGCTCGAGTGATCCGGCCGTGGCGTTGTAGGCCTCCACGGCCGTGGCGAGCCGCTGGCCGAGGCGCACCAGATGGGCGTTGAATGTGGTGAGTCGGCGGTGCAGCTCCTGACCGAGATCCCGTACCTGCGCTGCGTTTTGCGCCATCACCGACTGTCGCCAGCCGTAGGCGACCGCCTTCAGCAGGGCGATCAGCGTGGAGGGGGTGGCGATGATGACGCTCTGGGCGAGCGCGGACTCGAGGAGCTCCGGTCGCTCCGCCAGCGCGGCGGACAGGAACTGATCCCCCGGCAGGAAGAGCACGGCGAACTCCGGGCTGTTCTGGAACTGGGACCAGTAGGCCTTGGAGGCGAGCTCGCGCACGCGGGTCTCGACCTGCTGCGCGTGCCGCTTTAGGGCGTGCTGTCGCTCCTCTTCGGTGAGCGCCTCGAGGGCGGCCAGGTAGGCGTCCAGCGGCGCCTTGGCGTCGATCACCAGGTCACGCGCCTCGGGCATGTGCACGATCAGATCCGGACGCAGCGTGCCCTGCTCGGCGATCACGTGCAGCTGCTCGCTGAAGTCGCAATGCTCGCTGAGCCCGGCCAGCTCGACCAGGCGTCGTAGCGTCAGCTCACCCCAGCGCCCGCGCACCTCCGGCCGCCGCAGCGCCGTCACCAGGTTGCGCGTCTCACGCTGCAGCTGCGCTTGGCCTCCGGCCAGTGACTCGATCTGGGTACGCAGGCTGGCGAAGGCCTCGCGTCGCTCGCGCTCGAGGGCCTGCACCTGCGCCTCGGTACGCTCGAGGGCGCTGCGCAGCGGCTCCAGCAGTTGCGCCATCGCCAGCTCGCGCTCCTTGAGCGCGCCCTGCGCCACCGCCTGATCGCGACCGAGCGCCTCGCGCGCCAGACGCAGGAAGATCTCGCTGTGGGTACGCAGCGTCTCGCCCGCGAGGGAGTCGAAGGCCGACCGCAGGCGCACCTCTGACTGCTCGAGCAGGCTCAGCTGCTCAGACTCCTGGGTCGAACGCGCCTCGAGCCGCGCCTGCGCGCCTGCCAGCTCCACGCGCAGCGCGCCGATCCGCTGCGCCATGCGCAGGTACACCACGAAGGCGCCGAGCATCGCTCCGACGAGCAGCGCGCCGACGGCCGGCAGCAGCGGTGGGCCGCTCACCGGGTGAAGTGCGCAAGATAGTTCACGCCGACATCCTCGCTCAGTCGGACGCTCGAGGTGAAGGGGTCGAGCGCGATGCCCGCCAGCTCCCGCAGCTCCAGGCCCGCCGCGCGGCCCCAGCGGGCGAGCTCCGCGGGTCGGATCAGCCGCTCGTACTCATGGGTGCCGCGCGGCAGGAGGTTCAGCACGTACTCCGCGCCCACGATCGCCAGCAGGAAGGAGCGCAGACTGCGGTTCAGGGTCGAGACAAACAGTGCGCCGCCCGGGGCGATCAGCTGCGCGCAGACCGCCAGGGTCGCCGCCGGCTGGGGCACGTGCTCGAGCATCTCCATGCACGTCAGCACTGCATAGCGCTGCGGCTCCAGACGCGCCGTCTCCGCGACGCTCTGCAGGCGGTAGTCGATGGACAGTCCCGCCCCCGCGGCGTGCAGGCGCGCAACCTCGATCATGCCCGGCGCCAGATCGATGGCCGTGACCTGCGCTCCGGCGCGGGCGAGAGCCTCGGCGAGCAAACCGCCGCCGCAGCCGACATCGAGCACGCGTGCACCGGGGAGCGTCGCGCGCTCGCTGACGAACCTCGTGCGCAAGGGGTTAAGGAGATGCAGCGGGCGAAACTCGCCATGGGGGTCCCAGAACCGGGAGGCGCTGGCGTCAAACTTGGCCAGCTCGGCCGGGTCGACGTGCGGCGACGCGCGGCTCACGCGGCGGCCCCGAGTGTCAGCCGCCCCGCCCAGCGCGCGCGCAGTTGCGTCAGCTCTTCGGTGTCGAAGGCCAGCAGCCGCCCCTCGCTCACCGCGGCGCGACCCGTGCACCAGACGTCCGAGACGTCGGCGCGCGTGGCCCCGAAGAGCAGCGCCTCGGGCACCTGGGCGTAGCTGCGCGCCGGGAGCGAGCTGACCCCGATGCAGACCAGATCCGCAAGCTTTCCCGGCTCGAGTGAGCCAAGCTGTGCCTGCAGCCCGAGCGCGGTGGCACCTCCCAAGGTCGCCAGCCGCAACGCCTCGCTGGCGGACAGGCCAAGGTGCGCGGCGGTGCGGGCCTCCTCGAGCACGTCGAGCGCCCCGGTCCGGGCCGGATCTTCGCACCCCAGCCCGGTACAGGCAGGCAGGGGTGCCGGCAGGCGCGGGTGCCCGAGGGCGAGCGCGGCGCGCGGGCTCAGCACCAGCGCCGCCCCGGCACGTTCGATCCGCTCCGGGTCCCCGGGCCCCAGCGCTTCGGAACCGCAGACCGCGACTCCCGGTCGCAGCAGCCCGAGCTCGGCCAGGTGCGCGAGCAGGGTGCCGCGGACGCGGGGTGAATCGCGCACCAGATCCTCAGCGGCCGGGTACAGCGCCAGGGCGATGCGCGCGTCCAGCTCGTCCGTCACGCGCCGCAGGCGCGTGAGCGTCGCCTCGCTCAGGGCCGCAGGCCCGAGCGGCAGGAAAAAGAGGCCGATACGCGCATCACTGCGGTAGGCATCCCACAGCCGCTCGGCGCGCGCCAGATGGCCGGTGAGGTTCTCCGCCCAGGCAGTGGGGGTCTCGGCGACCGGCAGTGCGACACAGGCGCGCATCGGTCCCGCGGCCACCGCGCGTACCACCTCCTCGGGCTGGAGGCTGAGGTCGGCGAAGCAGGTGATACCTGCGCAGAGCATCTCCGCCATGGCGAGTCGCACCCCATCCCGCACGTGGTCGCTCGGCTGCCCGGCGGGATCGGCGTGCAGCGGCTGTGCGGCGCGCCCGCCGATTCGCCGCAGCACCCGCGCCGAGTAGGTGTGGGCGTTGATCAGGCCCGGCAGCAGGACGTGCTGCCCGCGGCAAAGGTGCTCACGCGGTGCGAAGCGTTCGGCCAGCGCCGCCGCAGGTCCGAGCGCCACGATTCGGCCGTCGCGGATCGCCACGGCGTGCTGGGCCAGCACCGGAGCGCCGGCGGTCATGGGCAGGAGCCAGCGCGCCTCGAGCAGCAGATCGATGGGTTCGCGGTGCGACATTGCGCTCCGGTGGCAGCGAGTTCGGGCGGCAGTATATCGGTGCAGGCCCGTGCTCGCGCGGCGCCGCGGGCCCGGTCACGACGAGGCTTCGTGATAGAATTTACGCTTTATTTTCGGGCCTTTGCCGGCCCGCCGAGTGCAGCTCGACATGGCCGAAATCGCCCGCGAAATCCTGCCGGTCAGCCTCGAAGAGGAGATGCGCCAGTCCTACCTCGACTACGCGATGAGCGTGATCGTGGGGCGTGCGCTGCCGGATGTGCGCGACGGGCTCAAGCCGGTGCACCGCCGCGTGCTGTTCGCGATGCGCGAGCTCGGCAACGACTGGAACAAGCCCTACAAGAAGTCGGCGCGCGTAGTGGGCGATGTGATCGGCAAGTACCACCCGCACGGTGACACCGCGGTATACGACACCATCGTGCGCCTGGCCCAGCCCTTCTCCATGCGCTACCTGCTCGTCGACGGACAGGGGAACTTCGGCTCGGTGGACGGCGACCTGCCGGCGGCGATGCGCTACACCGAGGTGCGCATGGCGCGCATCGCGCACGAGCTGCTGGCCGACATCGACAAGCAGACCGTCGACTTCGCCCCGAACTACGACGAGTCCGAGAGCGAGCCGACCGTGCTGCCGACGCGGGTGCCCAACCTGCTGGTGAACGGTCAGACGGGCATCGCCGTGGGCATGGCGACCAACATCCCGCCCCACAACCTCACCGAGACCATCAACGCGTGCCTGGCGCTCCTTGATGAGCCTGCCTTGCCGCTGGCGGCGCTGATGCAGCACATGCCGGGACCGGATTTCCCGACCGGCGGCATCATCAACGGCGCGCAGGAGATCGCGACCGCCTACCGCACCGGCCGCGGCCGCCTGTCGGTGCGCGCCAAGGTGAGCATCGAGGAGCTGGGCCGAGACCGGCAGGCGCTGGTGGTCACCGAGCTGCCGTACCAGGTCAACAAGGCGCGGCTCATCGAGCGCATCGCGCAGCTGGTGCGCGAGAAGCAGCTGGACGGCATCGCGAGCGACGGGCTGCGCGATGAGTCCGACAAGGACGGCATGCGCATCGTCATCGAGCTCAAGCGCGGCGAGCTGACCGAGGTGGTGCTCAACAACCTCTACGCGCAGACACCGATGGAGACGGTGTTCGGCATCAACATGGTCGCGCTGCAGGACGGGCAGCCCAAGCTGATGTCGCTCAAGGAGATGCTGGAGGCGTTCATCCGCCACCGGCGCGAAGTCGTCACGCGCCGCAGCATCTTCGACCTCGCCCGGGCGCGCGAGCGGGCCCACATCCTCGAGGGCCTCGCGGTCGCCCTCGCCAACATCGACGCGGTGATCGCGCTCATCAAGGCCGCGCCCTCGCCGGCGGAGGCGCGCAGCGCCCTGGTGGCGCGGGTCTGGCTGCCCGGGGCGGTGACTGAGCTGCTGCAGCGCGCCGGCGACATCTCCACCCGGCCGCAGGGGCTGGCGGCCGAGCTCGGATTGCGGGCCGAGGGTTATCACCTCTCCGAGACGCAGGCACAGGCCATCCTCGACATGCGCCTGCACCGCCTCACCGGGCTCGAGCAGGACAAGATCATCGCCGAGTACCGCGAGCTGCTGGAGAGCATTCGCCAGCTGTCCGACGTGCTGGCCCGACCCGAGCGGCTGACCCAGGTGGTGCGCAGCGAGCTGACCGAGATCCGCGACACCTATGGCGACGCGCGCCGCACCGAGATCAACCGCGACCACCTCAACCTCACCACCGAGGACCTGATCGAGCCGCAGGACGTGGTGGTGACGCTCTCCCACGCCGGTTACGCCAAGTCGCAGCCGCTCACCGAGTACCAGACGCAGCGGCGCGGCGGACGCGGCAAGACCGCCACCGCGGTCAAGGACGAGGACTTCGTCGAGAAGCTCTTCGTCGCCCACACGCACGACACCGTGCTGTGCTTCTCCAACCGCGGGAAAGTGTACTGGCTGAAGGTCTACGAGCTGCCGCAGGCCGGCCGCGGCTCGCGCGGCAAGCCGATGGTGAACCTGCTGCCGCTCGAGGAGGGCGAGAAGATCAACGCGCTGCTGCCGGTGAAGCAGTACGACGAGCAGCATTTCGTGTTCATGGCGACGCGCGCCGGCACGGTGAAGAAAACTCCGCTCGCGGCCTTCTCGCGGCCGCGCTCGACCGGGATCATCGCCGTCGACCTGGCCGACAACGACCAGCTGGTGGGCGTGGCCCTCACCGATGGGCAGCGCGAGATCATCCTGGTGTCGAGCGGCGGCAAGGCGATCCGCTTCCATGAGGACGAGGTGCGTCACATGGGACGCGAGGCGACCGGCGTGCGCGGCATCCGCCTCGGCCCCGGCCACGACCTCATCGCGCTGATCGTGGTGGGGGAGGGGCACGTGCTGACCGCCTCGGCCACCGGCTACGGCAAGCTCACTCCCCTGGAGGATTTTCCGGCGCACGGCCGCGGCGGGCAGGGCGTCATCGCCCTGCAGACCTCGGACCGCAACGGTTTCACGGTGGCGGCGCTGCAGGTCATGGCCGGCCAGGAGATCATGCTGATCAGCTCCAACGGCACCCTGGTCCGCACCGCGGTGGATGAGATCTCCGTGCAGGGGCGCAACACGCAGGGTGTGCGCCTCATCCGGCTGGACGAGGGCGAGCGCCTGGTCGGGATCGAGCGCGTCGAGACGCTCGAGGGCGAGGAGGAGGTGGGAGCGGAGCCAGCGGCGGTGCCCGGTGCCGATGTCATGCCGGACGCGCCGGAGTCTTAGCCGCAAAAGATCTTACGGGGCGGCGCGCCGGCGTTGCTAAGATCCCCGCTCCCCGCTGCGGTGTGTGACGACCCGGGAAAGGGTTCGCGTGCGCGTCTTCAATTTCGCGGCCGGTCCGGCCACCCTGCCCACCGAGGTGCTCGCCCAGGCGCGCGAGGAGCTGCCCGACTGGCAGCAGCTCGGCATGTCGGTGATGGAAGTGAGCCATCGTGGCGCGCCCTTCATGGCGGTGGCCAGGGAGGCCGAGGCGCTGCTGCGCGAGCTGCTCGCGGTGCCCGAGGACTACCGGGTGCTGTTCATGCAGGGCGGGGCCACGGGCCAGTTCGCGGCGGTGCCGCTCAACCTCGCCGCGGCCGAGGCTAGCGCCGACTATCTCAACACCGGCCTCTGGTCGCAGAAGTCGATCGCGGAGGCGCGGCGGCTGCAGCTGCGCGTCAACGTGGTGGCGGACGAGTCGGCGTCCGGGTACACGCGGGTGCCGGAGGCCGCCGCGCTGCGCTTCAGCCCCGGTGCGGCCTACGCGCACTACACCGTCAACGAGACCATCGGCGGGGTCGAGTTTCCCTATATCCCGGCCAGCGAGCCGGTGCCGCTGGTCGCCGACGTCTCCTCCACGCTGTTGTCGCGCCCGCTGCCGGTGGCGCGTTTCGGCGTGCTCTACGCGGGGGCGCAGAAGAATCTCGGCCCGGCCGGCCTCACGCTCGTGATCGTCCGGGCCGCGCTCCTCGGGCGCGCCCGCCCCGGCACCCCGTCGGTGCTCGACTACCAAGCGATGGCGCGCGAGGGCTCCATGCTCAATACGCCGCCGACCTTTGCCTGGTACATGACCGGCCTGGTGTTGCGCTGGCTGAAGGCGCAGGGGGGGCTGGGGGTGATCGCCGAGCGCAACCGCACCAAGGCGCGACTCCTTTATGACACGATCGACGCCTCCGGTTTCTACCGCAATCCGGTGGCGAAGGAGGCCCGCTCGCTGATGAATGTACCGTTCACGCTCGCCAGCCCCGCGCTCGAGGCGCCCTTTCTCGAGCAGGCGCGCGCGGCCGGCCTCGCCAACCTCGAGGGGCACCGCTCGGTCGGCGGCCTGCGTGCCAGCCTGTACAACGCGATGCCGCTCGCCGGGGTCGAAGCGCTGGTCGAGTTCATGCGCGAGTTCGCCCGCCGGCACGGCTAAGATGACCTACCGCATCCGCACCCTGAACGACATCAGCCGCGAGGGGCTGGCGCGGCTGCCGCCTGAGCGCTTCGAGATCGGGCCAGCGGTGCGCGATCCGGATGCGCTGCTGGTGCGCTCGGCGGACCTGCACGCGGTGGAGATTCCGCCGACGGTGCTGGCGGTGGCCCGGGCCGGAGCAGGCTTCAACAACATCCCGGTGCCGGCGCTGAGTGCCCGTGGCGTGCCGGTTTTCAATACTCCCGGGGCCAACGCCAACGCCGTCAAGGAGCTGGTACTGGCGGGTCTGCTGCTCGCAGCCCGCAACCTCGGCCCGGCCTGGCTCTTCGCGCGCGCCCTCACCGGCGAGGACGCGGCGATCGAGGCCGCCGTGGAGCAGGGCAAGAAGCGCTTCGTCGGCTTCGAGCTGCCGGGGCGAACGCTCGGGGTGATCGGTCTGGGTGCCGTCGGCGTCGAGGTCGCGAACTCGGCGCTCGCGCTCGGCATGCGCGTGCTCGGCTACGATCCGCAGATCACCGTGCAGCGCGCCTGGCAGCTGTCGGCGAGCGTCGAGCAGGCGCGCTCGCTCGAGGACCTCTTCACGCGCGCCGAGGCGGTCACGGTGCACGTCCCCCTGAATCCCGACACCCGGCACCTGGTGAACGCCGCGCGCCTCGCGCTGCTGCCGCGCGGCGCCACGCTGTTGAATTTTGCGCGGGCGGGCATCGTCGACGAGGCCGCCGCGCTCGCGGCGCTGGACACCGAGCAGCTGCACGCCTACGTCTGTGACTTCCCCAACCAGCGCCTCAGCATGCACCCGCGGGTCATCGCCCTGCCGCACCTGGGCGCCTCCACCGGGGAGGCGGAGCAGAACTGCGCGGTCATGGCTGCGGAGCAGCTGCGCGACTTCCTGGAAAACGGTAACGTCCGCAACAGCGTCAACTACCCGGAGGCGTTCCTGCCGCGCGTGCCCAATACCGCGCGGCTCGCCATCGCCAACCGCAACGTGCCCAACATGGTCGGCCAGATCTCCACCTGTCTCGCCGCCGCGCGCCTGAACATCGCCGACCTGCTTAACAAGTCGCGCGGCGAGTGTGCCTATACCCTCATCGACACCGACGGCGAGGTTGGACCGGAGCTGCTGGCGCGCCTGCGCGCCATCGCCGGCGTGCTGTCGGCGCGCCTGGTGTGAGCCGCCCATGCCACGCAAGCCACGCCCGCCGCTCCCCGCGCCCGCCGCACTCGAGGCGGTGCGCGCGCGCATCGATGCGGTGGACGAGCAGATCCACACCCTCATCAGCGAGCGGGCGCGGCTCGCCCAGAGCGTCGGCATCTCCAAGACGCGCGAAGGGCGGACCGTCGATTTCTACCGCCCGGAGCGGGAGGCACAGGTGCTGCGCCGCGCGCGTGCGCGTAACCGTGGCCCGCTCGCCGATGCCGAAGTGCTGCGCCTGTTCCGCGAGATCATGTCCGCCTGTCTTGCGCAGCAGGAGCCGCTCAAGGTCGCCTTCCTCGGGCCCGAGGGCACCTTCACGCAGACCGCCCTGCTGACGCACTTCGGGCACTCGGTGCGGGCGCTGGCGCTCGCCTCGATCGAGGAGGTCTTCCACGAGGTGGAGGCGGGCAGCGCCGACTTCGGCGTCGTGCCGATCGAGAACTCCACCGAGGGCACGGTGAACCATACCCTCGACCGGTTTCTCAGCTCGCCGCTGAAGATCTGCGGTGAGGTGGAGATCCGCATCCGTCAGCATCTGATGGGCACGATGGACGCACTCACGCGGATCGTGCGCGTCTGCTCGCACCCGCAGTCGCTCGCCCAGTGCCGCGGCTGGCTGAGTGAGCACCTGCCGGAGGTCGAGCAGGTTCCGGTGGCGAGCAATGCCGAGGGTGCGCGACGGGCGCGCGATGAGCGCGGCACGGCGGCCATCGCCGGGGCGACCGCCGCCGAGGTGTACGGGCTCGGCGTGCTCGCGGCCGAGATCGAGGATCGGTCCGATAACACCACGCGCTTTCTGGTGCTGGGACGCAAGTTGTTTCCACCCAGCGGGGTAGACCGGACCACGCTCCTGGTGTCGGTCGGACACACCGATGCGCCGGGTGCGCTCTACCGGCTGCTCGAGCCCCTCGCGCGGCACAAGGTGAGCCTGACGCGCATCGAGTCGCGCCCGTCGCGGCGCGGCAAGTGGGACTACGTCTTCTTCATCGATCTGGAGGGGCACGCGGAGGAGCGGCACGTCGCGCGCGCGCTGGCCGCGCTCAAGCGCCGGGCCTCGCTGTTCCGCATCCTCGGCTCCTACCCGCGGGCCGTGCAGTGAGCCCGCCGGGGCCGGCGTATCGGATGCGGGCCGGCGGGCGCGTCGCGGGCGAGCTCGCCGTACCGGGGGACAAGTCGATCTCGCACCGCGCACTGCTGCTCGGTGCCATCGCCCGGGGGAGCACGCGGGCGCGCGGCTTCCTCGCGGGGGAGGACTGCCTGGCGACCGCGCGCGCGCTCGAGTCGCTCGGCGTACGCCTCGAGTGGCCCACGCCCACCGAGGTGATCGTGCATGGCGTGGGGCCGCAGGGCCTGGTTGCGCCGCCGGGACCGCTCGATCTCGGCAACGCCGGCACGGCGATCCGGTTGCTGATGGGGCTGCTCGCGCCGCAGCGCTTCGGCTGCACGCTGCGCGGGGATGCCTCGCTCATGCGCCGGCCGATGGAGCGGGTAGCCGCGCCGCTGCGGCAGATGGGGGCGCGGATCGACACCTGCGATGGCCGTCCGCCCGTGGTATTGCACGGCGGCGCGCCGTTGCGCGCCATCGACTACGCGCTGCCGGTCGCGAGCGCGCAGGTGAAATCCGCACTGCTCCTTGCCGCGCTGGGCGCAGAGGGCATCACGCGGTTACGCGAGCCCGCTCCCTCGCGCGATCACACCGAGCGCATGCTGCGGGCCTTTGGGGCGGAGGTGGAGCAGCAGGGTGCCACGGTGAGCCTTCGCGGCGGACAGAGCCTGCGGGGCACCACGCTCGAGGTGCCGGGTGACTTCTCCTCGGCGGCATTCTTTCTCGTGGCTGGCGCGCTTGCCGCCGAAACGCCCCTGGTCCTGCGCAATGTCGGGGTCAACCCGACGCGCACCGGCCTGCTCGAGATCCTGCGCCTGATGGGCGCGGACATCCGCGTGCAGCGGCGCGAGGCGCAGGGCGCAGAGCCGAGCGCCGACCTCGAGGTACGGCGCAGTACCCTGCGGGGGATACGGGTCCCCGAGGCGCTCGTGCCGCTCGCCATCGATGAGTTCCCGGTCCTGTTCATCGCCGCGGCGGCGGCCGAGGGGGAGACCGAGGTGAGCGGGGCGGCCGAGCTGCGCGTGAAGGAGAGCGATCGGCTCGCCGCGATGGCCGCGGGGCTCGGGGTGCTCGGGGTGGAGCACCGTCTGAAGCCCGACGGCCTGTGGTTGCGCGGCCAGGGCACCTGGCGCGGCGGCCACATCGACAGTCGTGGCGATCACCGCATCGCGATGGCGTTCGCGGTGGCGGCGCTGCGGGCGCGGGAGCCCCTGGAGATCGCGGACGTGGCGAACGTCGCGACCTCCTTTCCGGGCTTCGAGGCCACCGCGCGCGCGGCCGGCTTGCAGATCGAGCGGCACTGACGGACGCTTCCGGGGCATGAGCCGCCCCTGTCCCATCCTCACCATCGACGGCCCGAGCGGGTCGGGGAAGGGCACCATCAGCCGGGCGCTCGCGCAGCACCTGCACTGGCACCTCCTCGACAGCGGCGCGCTGTATCGGCTCGTGGCCCTGGGTGGCGTACGGCAGGGGCTCGACCCGGAGGACCGCGACGGCCATGCGCGCCTCGCCGCGCACATGGAGGTGCACTTCGGCGCCAGCGACGGTGCCGAGCACGTCGCCCTGCAGGGGGAGGATGTCACCCAGGCGATCCGCTCCGAGGAGGCCGGTCAGGGCGCCTCACGGGTGGCCGCCTGGCCGGGGGTGCGCGCGGCCCTGCTGCGGCGCCAGCGCGCGTTCGCCGAGCCCCCCGGCCTCGTGGCGGACGGGCGGGACATGGGGACCGTGGTCTTCCCGCAGGCCGACCTCAAGATCTTCCTGACGGCGACCGCCGAGGAACGGGCCTTACGGCGCCATAAGCAGTTGAAAGACAAGGGTTCCGATGTTAGCCTTCCCGCCCTTTCGCGCGAGATAGCCGAGCGGGACGCGAGGGATCAGACCCGCCAGGTCGCCCCCTTGAGGCCCGCCTCCGACGCCTGCGTGATCGACTCGACTGGCCTCTCGGTCGGGGACGTCGTGCAGCGGGTGCTCGCCCTGGGAGCCGCCCGCGGCATGTGGGCGCCATAGCCGCTCGCCGCGATTAACGCACGGAAGGTGTGAGTTGGCACGCGCAGGATGCGGGTGCCCGTTACGTTTTCCTGGAGCGCAGGACGCCCTCCAGTCATGGCACGCCCGCGGCGTGCGAAGTGAAGGTATGACAGAAAGTTTCGCCCAGCTCTTCGAGCAGAGTCTCGCTAATCAACGCATCCGGCCGGGAATGATCCTCACCGGCCTCGTGGTCGACGTCACCCCCGACGTCGTTATCGTCAACGTCGGTCTGAAGTCCGAAGCGGTCATCCCGCTCGAGCAGTTCAAGAACGAGCGCGGCGAGCTCGAGGTCAAGGCGGGCGATCAGGTGGAGGTCGCCCTCGACTCGGTCGAGGACGGGACCGGCGAGACGCGCCTGTCGCGCGAGAAGGCCAAGCGCGCCCGCACCTGGACGCGCCTGGAGGAGGCCTTCAACAAGTCCGAGATCGTGACCGGGGTGATCACCGGACGGGTGAAGGGTGGCTTCACCGTCGAGATCGAAAACGTGCGCGCCTTCCTGCCCGGCTCGCTGGTCGACGTGCGTCCGGTGCGCGACACCTCCTACCTCGAGGGCAAGCCCCTCGAGTTCAAGGTGATCAAGCTCGATCAGAAGCGCAATAACGTGGTGGTCTCGCGCCGCGCCGTCGTCGAGCAGGAGTTCTCCGCCGAGCGCAGCGCGCTCATGGACAACCTGCAGGAAGGCGCGGTGGTGCGCGGCACGGTCAAGAATCTCACCGACTACGGCGCGTTCGTCGATCTGGGCGGCATCGACGGCCTGCTGCACATCACCGACATGGCGTGGAAGCGCGTCAAGCACCCCTCCGAGGTCGTCAAGGTCGGCGATGAGGTGGAGGTGCGCATCCTCAAGTTCGATCGCGAGCGCTCGCGCGTCAGCCTCGGCCTGAAGCAGCTCGGCGCGGACCCGTGGCAGAACATCTCGCGCCGCTACCCACCCAACACGCGCGTGTTCGGCAAGGTCACCAACATCGCCGACTACGGCGCGTTCGTCGAGATCGAGGATGGCGTCGAGGGCCTGGTGCACGTGTCGGAGATGGACTGGACCAACAAGAACGTCAATCCGGCCAAGGTCGTGCACACCGGCCAGGAAGTCGAGGTGATGGTGCTCGACGTCGACGAGGAGCGGCGGCGTATCTCCCTCGGCCTCAAGCAGTGCCAGGCCAACCCGTGGAAGGAGTTCGCCGAGAACTACAACCGCGGCGACAAGGTCGCGGGTCAGATCAAGTCGATCACCGATTTCGGCATCTTCATCGGCCTGCCGGGCAACATCGACGGCCTGGTGCACCTCTCGGACATCTCCTGGGACCAGCCCGGCGAGGAGGCGGTGCGCAACTACCAGACGGGCCAGCAGCTCGAGGCCATGGTGCTGTCGATCGACCCGGAGCGCGAGCGGATATCCCTCGGGATCAAGCAGCTCGCCAAGGATCCCTTCTCCGCCTACATCGCCGATAATCCCAAGGGGACCATCGTGCGCGGCGTGGTGAAGGAGGTCGATGCGCGCGGCGCGATCATCGACCTCGGCAACGGCATCGAGGGCCAGCTGCGGGCGAGCGAGCTCGGGCGCGACCGCGTCGAGGATGCGCGCGCGGTGCTCAAGGTGGGCGAGCAGGTCGAGGCCAAGTTCACCGGCGTCGACCGCAAGTCACGCACCATCTCGCTGTCGATCAAGGCCAAGGAGGCGCACGAGGAGGCGGAGGCGGTGCAGAGCTACCGCTCGGAGACCTCGACCTCCGGCACGAGCCTCGGGGAGCTGCTGAAGGAGCAGATCGAATCGGGCGAGAGCCACTGAGCGCATGACCAAGTCCGAGCTCATCGAGATCATCACCGCCAAGCAGAAGCACCTGCCGGCGAAGGATGTTGAGCTGGCGCTGAAGCAGATCCTGGAGATCATGAGCGATGCGCTCTCGCAGGGAGAGCGCATCGAGATCCGCGGCTTCGGCAGCTTCTCGCTGCACTTCCGCCCGCCCCGCCAGGGCCGCAATCCCAAGACCGGCGAGGCGGTCGCGCTCTCCGGTAAGCACGTGCCCCACTTCAAGCCCGGCAAGGACCTGCGCGAGCGTGTCAACGAGGGCGCCGACCGGCCGATCCGCGACTGAGCCGGGCGGCGCTTCGTGCGCCGTCTCCGACCTGCTATCGTCGCCCCATGTTTGAGCTGCCGCCGGTCTTTCTCGCCCTGGCGTTCGTGCTGGTCGGGCTGGCCGCGTACCTGCTCGGGCGGCGCAACGGTGCGGCACGCACCGTGCGCCTGCCGCGCGACTACTACGTCGGCCTCGACCATCTCATCAATGACCGTTTCGATCATGCCGCGGAGATCTTCGCGCGCATGGCGCAGGCCGACGGCGATGCGGCGGAGATCCAGTTCGCGCTCGGCAGCCTGTTCCGCCGGCGCGGCGAGGTGGACCGCGCCATCGCGATCCATTCGCGGCTGCGCGAGGCAGGCGGCGGGCTGACCGACAAGGCGGCCTTCGCCCTGGCGCTCGACTACCAGAGCGCCGGGCTCATGGACCGGGCCGAACGGGTGCTCGAGGAGCTCGCCGCCTCGCGCGAGTACCGCCGCACGGCACTGGATCACCTGGTGGCGATCTACGAGGCGCAGGGCGACTGGGCCAAGGCGCTGAAGGTGTTCCATGAGCTGCCGCCGCCGGTCCAGCTCGAGCGGGCGCAGATCGCCGCGCACTACCTGTGCGAGCTCGCGGAGCACGCCATCCTGCAGGGCGACGCCGAGCGCGCGACCGCCCTGCTGCGCCAGGCGCGGGCGCATCAGCCGGAGCTGCCGCGCGCGGACATGCTCACCGCGCGCCTCGCCGACCAGGGCGGAGATGCGGCGGCAGCGCTGCACCTGTACCTGCAGGCTCTCGAGCGCGCGCCCGGGCTCGCGCTCGAGATCATCCCGGCGGTGCTCGGTATCGCCCAGCGCAGCGGCCGCACGGACGTGCTGGATGAGCTCGGCCGGCGCCTGCAGCACTCGGGGCGGGTCTCACCGCGCCAGCTCGCGTGGCTGCTCGCCACGGCGGTGCCCCCCGAGGACGTCGCCCGCGTGCCGGACATCACCCGTGAGCTGGGGCTGGGGGCCGAGTCGGCCGCCGCCGCCAACTCGCTCAGCACTCTGCTGACACGCATCGGCGATGCCGGCGGCCGCTACCAGTGCGATGACTGCGGCCTGCACAGCGTCGGCTGGTACTGGCGCTGCCCGAAGTGCCACGCGTGGGACAGCATGCGACCGGCGGTCTTCAAGTGGGCCGAGCGCACCGAGCCGGCGGTGCGTCCCTCCTAGTGCTGACGCGACGCGCGTCGTGATCCGGCCGCAGCGGCCGGCTACACTTTGGGCTGGCAGTGTTAGAGGCCTGGAGTGGAGACGATGCGCAGCAGTTCCAGATCCGTGATCCGCACCGCGGTATTCCCCGTCGCCGGACGCGGCACGCGCTTTCTGCCCGCGACCAAGGCGAGCCCCAAGGAAATGCTGCCGGTGGTCGACAAGCCCCTCATCCAGTACGCGGTGGAGGAGGCGCTCGCCGCGGGCGCGCGGCGTCTGGTGTTCATCACCGGCGCCTCCAAGCGTGCCATCGAAGATCACTTCGACTCCGACCAGGAACTCGAGCACATGCTCGAGCGGCAGGGCAAGAGCGACCTGCTCAACCAGCTGCGCAGCGTGCTGCCCTCGTACGCCTCGTGCATCTATATCCGCCAGCCGGCGCCTCTGGGGCTCGGGCACGCGGTGCTGTGCGCCCAGCCGGCGGTGGGTGCCGAACCCTTTTTCGTGCATCTCGCGGATGACCTCATCCGCGGCGAGGTCGCCTGCCTGGCGCAGATGGCGGACGTTTACGCGGCCAAGCGCGCGAGCGTGCTGGGCGTGGAGGTCGTGCCGCGCAAGGACACCGAGAAGTACGGCATCGTCGCGGTCGAGGCCGACCGCTCCACCACCAGTCGCGTGCGCAGCATCGTCGAGAAGCCCAAGCCCGCCGATGCGCCTTCCAACCTCGCGGTGGTCGGGCGCTACGTGCTCGCCCCGACCATCTTCGAGCACCTCGAGCGGATCGGCCAGGGCGCCGGCGGCGAGATTCAGCTCACCGACGGGATCGCCGCACTGATGCGCGAGGAGGCCGTCTACGCCTACCGCTTCAGCGGGCACCGCTATGACTGTGGCAGCAAGCTCGGCTACCTGCAGGCGACGGTCGAGTACGCGCTGGCGCACGCGCAGCTGGGCGCGGACTTCCGCCGCTATCTGAAGCAGCTCGACGTTAAGGCGGCAGTCCGGGCCCCTGGCGGGCGCACCCGCCGCTCAGCCGGCAGTTGAGGAAGTTTCATCGCGGCGCCGGTACCCTCGCGCTCGGCCGCCGCGCGGCAAGAGGCTGAATTTTCCCGGTTTGAGGACCGCCACAGCCGCTCCGATCAGCGGCGTGTCGCTGCACGGCGCCACTTTTTGCCTGCGCGCGGCCTTGCGCGGCGGCTGTCAAGGCGTGCACAGTTCGCTTGAACTGAGCAGGGAGGACGCCATGGCCAGCCGACGCATTCCAGAGCTATCACCCGCACCTGAGCTTTCAGGCGCGCCCCGTCCCATGCCGGGCACGCCCCCGGGACGCACGCCACGCAAGAGCGCCGCCGTCCCGGCGGTGATCAGCGTCGAAACTCGCCACGCGATGATCGCCGAGAGCGCCTACCTGCGCGCGGAGCGGCGTGGCTTCGCGCCCGGTCGCGAGACCGAGGACTGGCTCGCCGCCGAGGCCGAGGTCGACGCGCTGCTCAGGGGGAGCCGCCGGGGCTCGCCCCAGTAGGCGTCTCGCGCGGCGTCGGCGGCCGCAGCCCCTTCGAGTACAGCACCCGCCCGTCGGGGCAGACGAAGACCGCGTCGAAGTCCGGCATGCGGTTGATGATCTCAAGTGCCCTCTCAGGTCCGAGCACGAAGGCGGTCTTGGACATCCCGTCGGTCTGGGTCGCGGTCGGGGCGAGAATGGTCGCGCTGCGCACCTTGCTCGCCGAGTGCCCGGTGCGCGGGTCGATAATGTGGTGGTAGCGCACGCCATCCTCGTCGAAGTAGCGCTCGTAATCCCCTGAGGTCGACATCGCCGTGTCGCTGAGGGGGATGCGGGTCACGACCTTGCGCGGATCATCCGGGTGGCGGATTGCCACCAGCCAGGGGCGCCCGAGATGATCGCCCAGGATGCGGCTGTCCCCGCCGGCCGTCACCACGGCGTGCACGATGCCGCGAGCCTTGAGCAGGTCGATGCCGCGGTCCACGGCGTAGCCCTTGCCGATCCCGCCCAGGTCGATGCGCATGCCCGGATGCTCGAAGCGCACGCTGTGGTGCGCCTCATCGAGCAGCATGTTGCGCCAGTTGACCGCCGGCAGGGCGTCGCGGATCTGCGCCTCGCTCGGATGCACGTGCTTGGGGTAGTCGTACAGGTAGCCGACACTCGCGTACGTGATGTCGAACGCCCCGTCGGTGATCTGCGAGTAGTAGGTCGAGAGCTTGATGAGATCGAAGAGCTCCTTATCGACCGGTACCGCTTCCTGGTTGGCGTGGGCGTTGATGCGCGAC
>JAFAPI010000039.1 GCA_019247195.1 Gammaproteobacteria bacterium | reverse complement strand
CCACGGCGTCGGGGCGGTCACGATCACGCTGGCCCACATTACTTTCTGCATGGCTTACGTCACCGTGGTGGTGCAGTCGCGTCTTGCGGGCTTCGACGAGTCGCTGGAGGAGGCGGCGATGGATCTGGGCGCCCGGCCGCTGAAGGTCTTCTGGCGCATTACCCTGCCGCTGATCCTGCCCGCGCTCGCCTCGGGCTGGTTGCTCGCCTTCACCTTGTCCTGGGATGACCTGGTGATCACGCAGTTCGTCGCCGGCCCCGGTTCGAGTACCCTGCCGATGGTGATCTTCAGTAAGGTGCGCTTCGGAGTGACCCCCGACATCAACGCGCTCGCCACGATCATGGTGCTACTGGTCGCCACCGGCATCGCCCTGTCGACCGTGTGGATGCGTCGCCGCGAGCTGCGGCGCGCACGCGACTTGCAGCTCGCCGCGGCGGCCAACCTGTGAGCCCGAGCGCACCGGTGCTGGGGATCGATGTCGGCGGCTCGGCCGTCAAGGCCGGCCGGGTGGACGTCGCGGCCGGGCGGTTGCTCGGCCAGCTGGTCTCGGTGCCGACGCCGCGCCCGGCCACGCCGGCCTCGCTGATGTCGGTCCTGGGCCAGCTCGTGGACCAGCTGCCCGCAGGCGGCAGCATCGGCATTGCCTTCCCGAGCGTCCTCAAGCGGGGCACCGCCTACACCGCCGCCAACATCGACCCCTCCTGGATCGGCGTGAACGCCGCCGCACAGGCCACCGCCGACTTCGGCCGCACGGTGGTGTTCCTCAATGACGCGGACGCGGCCGGGCTCGCCGAGATGCGCTGGGGAGCGGGTCGAGACTGCCGCGGCACGGTGATCATGCTCACCTTCGGCACTGGCATCGGCTCGGCGCTGTTCGTCGACGGCCGGCTCTTTCCCAACACCGAGTTCGGCCACCTGCAGATGAACGGTCGCGACGCGGAAAAGCGTGCCTCCGCGCAGGTGCGCACGCGCGAGCGGCTCGACTTTCCAGCCTGGATCGAGCGCGTCAACGAGTACCTGCTCGCCATGTACCAGCTCTTCTGGCCGGATGTCTTCATCCTCGGTGGCGCGGTGAGCGAGCGATTCCCGGAGTTCGCCCCCCTGCTGCGCTCGGCAGCCGAGCTGCGGCCGGCCCAGTTTGCCGGTCAGGCAGGCGTCATCGGCGCGGCCCTCGCCGCCGCCGAAGCCGCCGCGTGAGCGCCGCGCGATGCAGAGCAAGCTCCCCGACGTTGGCACGACGATCTTCACGGTGGTCTCGCGCCGCGCCCACGAGACCGGCGCGCTCAACCTCGGCCAGGGTTTCCCGGACTACGACATCGACCCGCGCCTGACCGAGCTGGTCGCCGCGGCAATGCGCGCCGGATACAACCAGTACGCGCCGATGGAGGGGCTGCCGGTACTGCGCGAGCGCATCGCCGCCAAGGTGCAGCGCACCTACGGCGTTCCGGTCGATCCGGAGCGGCAGGTCACGATCACCCTCGGCGCCACCGAGGCGCTGTACTCTGCCATCCAGGCGGTGGTGGGGCCCGGCGATGAGGTGCTCGCGTTCGATCCCGCCTACGACTCCTACGAGCCGGCGGTACGACTCGCCGGCGGACGGTGTGTGCGGGTGCCGCTCACGCTGCCGCAGTTCGGCTACGACTGGCGGCGGGTGCGCGAGCGGACGAGCGCGCGTACCCGCCTGATCATCTTCAACAGCCCGCACAACCCGGCCTGCAGCATTGCGGGGGCCGCCGACCTGGCCGCGCTGGCGGAGCTGGTGGAGCGCAGCGGCGCGCTCGTCCTCTCGGACGAGGTCTACGAGCACATGGTGTTCGACGGCGCCACCCATCACTCGGTACTCACGCACCCGCTGCTGGCCACGCGCAGCTTCGCCGTGTTCTCCTTCGGCAAGACCCTGCATGCGACCGGGCTGCGCCTTGGTTACTGTGTCGCCGCCCCAGGGCTCACCACCGAGCTGCGCAAGGTGCATCAGTTCAATACCTTCAGCATCGCGACCGCGCCCCAGCACGCGGTGGCGACCTATCTCGCCGAGCGGCCGCAGTGCGGTACGGATCTGGCCGCCTTCTTCCAGGCCAAGCGTGACCGGCTGCGCACGGCCCTCGCTAACTCGGGCTTCCGGCTGCCGCCGGCGCAGGGTACGTACTTCCAGCTGCTCGACTACGGGGCCTTCGGGGCGAGCCACGACCTGCTGTTCGCCGAGCGACTGCTGCGCGAGGCGCAGGTCGCCGCGATTCCCCTGTCGCCTTTCTACCAGGAGCCGCCGCGCACGACGCTGCTGCGCCTGTGCATCGCGAAGCAGGACGCGACGCTGGATGAGGCGGCGCGACGGCTGAACGCCTTCGCCGCGCGGGCCACCTCATGAGCGTGCTGCGGGTCAGCCTGGTGCAGCAGCCGCTGCAGTGGCACGACGCCGCGGCCAACCGCGAGCATTTCACCCGGCTGCTCGCGCCCCTCGCCGGTGGCACCGATCTCGTGGTGCTGCCCGAGACCTTCACCACCGGCTTCAGCATGAAGGTCAGCACACTTGCCGAGAACGAGTCCGGACCGACGCTCGCCTGGCTGAAGGGGCAGGCGGCGCGGCTCGATGCCGCCATCACCGGCAGCGTGATCACCGTGAGCGGGGGCCGCTATTTCAACCGTCTGCTGTGGGCCGAGCCCGACGGCACGGTGCGCCACTACGACAAGCGGCACCTGTTTCGTATGGCCCTCGAGCACGAGCACTTCACCGCCGGGCGTGAGCCGCTCCTGCTCACCTGGCGCGGGGTACGGGTCTGCCCGCTGGTGTGCTACGACCTGCGCTTCCCGGTCTTCAGCCGGCGCCGCCCGGCCCTCGACTACGAGCTGCTGCTGTACGTCGCCAACTGGCCCGCGGCACGGGCGGACGCATGGGAGGCGCTGCTGCGTGCCCGTGCCATCGAGAACCAGGCCTACGTGGTCGGGGTCAACCGCACGGGTGTCGACGGGCTGAACATCCCCTATCGGGGCGGCTCGGCGGCGCTCGATTTTCTCGGCCGGCCGCTGCTGCAGCTCGGCGAGGCACCGCTCGTCGCCACCGTCGGCTGCGATGCCGGCTCGCTCGCGGCTTTCCGCGACCGGTTCCCGGCGCACCTCGACGCCGACGGCTTCACCCTGGCCGAGGACCGATGAAGAAACCCACCCGCGTCAACCATCCACCGCCGGTGCAGGTGCCGACCGATAACCACCCGCTGGTGGCGCCGATCTACCAGACCGTCAAATTCGAGTTTGAGAGCCTCGAAGACACCGAGCGGTTCCTGCGTGGTGAGCGGCCCGGCTTCTTCTACAGCCGCGCCGCGAACCCGACCACCCGGCAGCTCGAGCTGCTGCTGGCGGAGCTGCAGGGCCGCGCCGACTGTCTGGTCACGGCCTCCGGGATCGGGGCGATCGCGCAGACCCTGCTCGGGCTCACCAAGCAGGGCGATCACATCCTCTGTTTCGTGGAGACCTACAACCCCTCGCGTTACCTGATCCGCCGCGTGCTGGGCCGCTTCGGGGTGCGCCATACCATGCTGTCGATCGAGGACCTGACCGGCATCGAGCAGACCCTGGCGGCGCAGAAGACGCGCCTGGTCTTTTTCGAGAGCCCCACCAACCCGGTCACCAAGATCGCCGACCTCGGCGCCATCACCCGGCTGGCCCGCGCCGCCGGGGCACTCAGCGTGCTCGACAACACCTTCGCCGGGCTGCACCAGCACGGCGGCTACGAGATCGACCTGTATCTGCACAGCCTCACCAAGTACGCCTCAGGCGCGGGCGACGTGATGGGCGGGGCGGTCATCGGCCGCGCCGAGCTGATCCGTGCGCTGCGCAACGATTTCGGCGCACTCGGCGGCATCCTCGACCCGCACGCGGCATTTCTCATCCAGCGCGGCCTGCGCACCTACTTCCTGCGTTACCGCGCCCAGTGCGTGAGCGCGCTGCGCATCGCCGAATACCTCGCCGCGCATCCGGCGGTCGAGCGGGTGCACTATCCGGGGCTCACCAGCCATCCGCAGCACGCGCTGGCGGCGGCGCAGATGCAGGACTTCGGCTCGATCGTGAGCTTCGACCTGCGCGGCGGCAGCGCCGCGGCGCGCCGTTGCGCGGACCGCCTCGAGCTCTTCGCGCTCACGGCCAGTCTCGGTTCGGCGGAATCCCTCATCGTCACCGCGCAGATGATGGGCGGGCGCGAGCTCAGCGCGGAGCAACAGCGCCAGTCGGCGATCAGCGAGGGTACGGTGCGCCTGTCGATCGGGCTCGAAGATTGCGACGATCTGCTGGCGGACCTCGCGCAGGCGCTCGACGCGGCGAGCTGACTGGCGCCGCGGCTGCCGCGGGCCCTCAGGCGCTGCTGGCGACGCGCACGCGGTGCGGCTGGTAGGGCAGCACCTCGAGCACCTCCCCCTCGCGCAGCCGCTGCTGCACGCTGCGCCAGAAGGCGGCCGTGAGGATCTCCCCGTGCAGGCGCAGCAGCGCGGCCCGCTGTGCCTCATCGAACGCCAGGAAGTGGATGAAATTCTCCGGAAAGACGTCGTTCTCCCCGACGTAGAACCAGGCCTCGCCCCGCAGCTCGTCCTCGGGATGCGCCGCCTGCGGCAGGTCGCGGAAATTACAGTCGGTCACCCGGCACAGCTCATCGTAGTCGTAGAAGATGACGCGCCCGTGGCGCGTGACGCCGAAGTTCTTCAGCAGCAGGTCACCGGGAAAGATGTTGGTGTAGGCGAGGTCGCGGATGCACTGTCCGTAATCGAGCACCGCCTGCTCCGCGGCCGCGGGCGTGGCGCTGCGCAGGAACAGGTTGAGCGGGGTCATGCGCCGCTCGATGTACATGTGCTCGAAGACCAGGTCCTCGCCCTCGGCGTGTACGGTCTGCCCGGTCTCGCGCTGGAGCTCCTCCAGCAGCTCGGGCGCAAAGCGCGCGCGTGGGAAGCGCAGGCGCCGGAATTCCTGGGCGTCCACCAGCCGTCCCGCGCGATCGTGGATGAAGACCAGGCGGTACTTGGCCATCACCTCCTCGCGCAGCACGGCCTTGGGGTAGGCGAAGCGATCGCGGATCACCTTGAACACGACGTCGAAGGAGGGCAGGGTGAAGCACACCATGACCAGGCCTCGCTCGCCCGCGGCGTGGCAGAACTGATCGGCGGTGCGCTCCATGTGGCGCATCAGCTCGCGGTAGCGCTCGGTCTTGCCCTGCCGCGCCCGCCCCAGCACGGTGAACAGCTCGCTGACGGGCTTGCGCGGCATCAGCGAGTGCAGGAAGCCCACCGCCTCGGCCACGCGTTCGAGATCGACGTGAAAATAGGAACGCGTGAAGCTGAAGACGATGCTGACCTCGTCCTCGGCGAGCATCACGGCATCCACCAGCAGCCCGCCCTCGGTGTTCTTCAGGGCGATGACCAGCGGCACGAGCAGGCCGCGGCCGAGCAGCCGACCGACCACGTAGGCGCGCGACACCTGATAGAAGATGGGGCGGATCAGCTCCACGCGCTCGATCCGCCGCGCCTCGCGGCGCGCGGCGAGCTGCGCGCGCACCGCCTGGGTGACGTGGGCGATGCTGCGGTCGAGATCGCGCCAGGGGGTGCGGAAGCGCAGGTCGCCGAGCACGTCCTCGAACAGGAGCGACAGGGAGCCGTGATTGAGGTAGGTGTTGGTGCCGAGATCGGCCTGAATGTCCGTGAGCGGATCGAGCTCGGTGGCCACGAACTCGAGGTCGGGGGCGACGCCGACGGTGCCGAACAGGCGGCGGCTGATCGAGCTGAAGAAGGTCTTGCTGAACTCCGGGTCGGGCACTGCGCGGATCAGCTCGGCGAACTCGGCGCGGATCTGCCGCCACAGGTCCCGGTCCTGGCTACGTCCGCCGAGGCGCGGCTGCAGCTCTTCCAGGGTCCGCTGCACCCAGCGGTCGTAGAGCTCGATCCGCTCCACCGCATCCTGTTGCCCGCCGCGCGCGTCGCGTGCCTCAAAGCGCGCCGGGGCCCGGCGCGTGATGGCGCGGAACTCGGCGTTGTAGCGCGCGAAGGCCTCGCGGATCAGTGCCGCGCACTCGCCCGCAGAGAGCTCGCTCCCGTTTGCGACGGCCACCGTCAGTCGAAA
>JAFAPI010000083.1 GCA_019247195.1 Gammaproteobacteria bacterium | reverse complement strand
GCCACGGACAAGAACAACCCCAAGGTGCCGGCCGCAAGTGCCCGGCATCACCGAGGTCCACATGAGCAGCACATGGGAACAGCTCGAGGGCGCGGCACTCTCGCTGGCGCGCTCGGGTTCGATCAAGGATCGACTCGCGGACGCCTACCGCAACCATCTCGCGCAGGTCAACGTCGAGGAGTTGCCCGACGCGCTGCGCGCGCCCTTTCGCGCCTGCCACGACGCCCTCACGCGCGAGCGTCCGCTGCAGGGGGAAGATGCCGTGCGCGCCACGGTGCGCAAGCTCTCGGGGTCCGAGGCGGATGAGCTCGCCGGGACCGTGGTGCGGCTCTACGGGGCCCTGGCCCGCGAGCATGCGCCCACCCAGGCAGCAGCAGCGCCGCTCAGCGCTGCGGTGTCGCTGCGACCCAAGAAGACCGTGCCGCAGGTGATCTCGCTCTATCCGCACGAGAGCTCGGGGCTAGCGCGCACCGCGGACGATCTCAGTCGAGCTTGAACTCGATCGTATCCCAGCGCCCCGTGCGTTCCTGACGGGCGTGCAGGCGCAGGGCGTCCACGAGGGCGCGCTCATCCCACTCCACGATCTCGCTCGCCAAGTCGCGGATCGACTGCGGAGCCTCTTTGCCGCTGCCGAAGGGCTTCATCAGGATCACCGGCTTCTTGTTCGCCTGCGCATAGAGCAGCTGGAAGGTCAGGAGGTCCTGCTGCGCCTCGAACAGGCTCGACAGGCCGATCACCGCCTCGACCGGCGAGATCTGTCGCCGCAGGTCCTCGCGCTGCGCCTCCTTGTCGCCGGCGGGTCGCAGATCGGGCGTGCTGTAGTTCTTGTAGAAGAAGTTGCGCGCGCTCTCCAGGTACTCGAACACGCGCAGGTAATCGTCGCTCATCGCCCAGGCGTGGGTGATGAAGACCCGTATGGGATTCGCCTGCGACATCCGCCTGAGTCTGTCATAAGCGCCCCGCCAGGTGAAATCCGGCGGCGCCGCTTTCGCCGCGCCGAGCCCCGCCCGCGACGGGCCACCCGCGCCGCGGCGCAGGTCACGCGCCGGCACGATAGAATGCCCGGACCTTCGGCCCGCCGCTGCCCCTACCCGCCGGTGCGACTGCTCGTCTACAACATCCGCTACGCCACCGGTACAGGTCCGGCCTTTCACCTGCCGCTGCCGGGCGCGGGCTACCTGCGCAGCAACCGCAAGGTCCTGAGCGGCATCACCGAGTTCATCCGGGCGGAGAAGCCCGACGTGGTCGGGCTCATTGAGGTCGACACCGGCTCGATCCGCACCGGCATGCTGAACCAGGCGAACCACATCGCGCGCGAGCTCGGACACTACTCGACCTACCAGACCAAGTACGGCGCCGATTCGCTCAACCAGTTCATGCCCATCGTGCGCAAGCAGGGCAACGCCTTCCTCTCCGCGCCGACGGTGCACGGCGAGCGCTTCCACTACTTCGACACCGGCATCAAGCGCCTCATCATCGAGCTCGAGCTGTCGGACGTGTGCGTTTTCCTGGTGCACCTGTCGCTGAAGTTCCGGCAGCGCCAGTACCAGCTGCGCTCGCTCCACGATCTGATCCTGCAGTCGAGCAAGCCGGTCATCGTCGCGGGTGACTTCAATACCTTCTGGGGTACGCACGAGATCTACCTCTTCATGCGCGCGGCGGGGCTGCGCAGCGCCAACACCGCCGGTCTCCCCTCCTTCCCGGCGCGCCTGCCGCGCATCGAGCTCGACTTCATCCTGGTGAGCGAGGGGATCGAGGTCAGTGATTTCCGCGTCCCGGACGTGCGCTTCTCCGATCATCGCCCGCTGGTGTGCGACTTCGAGGTGCGGGCCGGCGCCGCACTGCGGCGCGTGTCCGCCGCCTGAAGGCGCCGCCGCTCTCCCATGAACGCCAGCCCCGCCGCGTGGAGCCTCGCGACCGACACTGAGCGCATCGCGTGGCTGACGCTCGACAAGCCCGGCACCTCGGCCAACGTGCTCTCGAGTACGGTGCTCGCCGAGCTCGAGGGCCTGCTGGTCTCGCTCGAGCGCGACCCGCCGCGCGGCCTGGTGCTGATCTCCGCGAAGAAGAGCGGCTTCGTCGCGGGCGCCGACATCAAGGAGTTCACCGGCATCCTCGATGAAGCGAGCGGCTATACGCTCATCCGCCGCGGGCAGCAGGTGTTCGATCGCCTCGCGGCGCTGCCCTGCCCATCCGTCGCCGCCATCCACGGCTTCGCCCTCGGCGGCGGGCTCGAGCTGGCGCTCGCCTGCCGCTACCGGGTGGCGGTCGACGATGAGCGGCTCACCCTGGGACTGCCCGAGGTGCAGCTCGGGCTGCATCCGGGATTCGGGGGCACGGTGCGCGCGGTGCGCCTCATCGGCGTGCGAGCCGCGCTCGAGATGATGCTCACCGGCAAACCGGTGCGCGCGGCGAAGGCGCGCGCGCTCGGGCTGGTGGATGCGCTGGTGCCCGAGGCCGCGCTGCGCGAGCGCGCCCGCGCGCTGGCGTTGAGCGCACCCGCCGCGCACCGGCCACCGCTCCTCGAGCGGCTGCTCAGCAGCGCGCCGGTGCGGCCGCTGTTGCGCGGCTCGTTGCGCGCCCGGGTGGCGCGGCGCGCCCCCGAGGCCCACTACCCGGCGCCCTACGCCATCATCGAGTTGTGGGCGCGCTACGGCGCGCGCGGCCCGCAGGCCTTCGAAGCCGAGGCGCGCTCGATGGCGCGCCTGTTCCTCACCCCGACCTCGCGCAACCTGGTGCGTGTCTTTCTGCTGCAGGATCGGCTCAAGGCCGCGGGTGGGAAGGCGGGACGCGAGCTGCAACACGTGCACGTCGTGGGCGCGGGCGTGATGGGTGGGGATATCGCCGCCTGGGCGGCGCTGCGTGGCTTCAGCGTGACGCTGCAGGACCGCGGCGCGCAGCTCATCGAGCCGGCCCTGCAGCGTGCCCAGGAGCTCTTCGCCAAGCGCGTGCGCGATCCCGCGCAGCGGGAGGCGACGCGGCGCAGGCTGCGCGCCGACGTCGAGGGGGCCGGAGTGGCCGAGGCGGACGTCGTGATCGAGGCGATCTTCGAGAATCTCGAGGCGAAGCGCGCGCTCTATGCGAGCCTCGAGCCACGCCTCAAGCCCACCGCCCTGCTCGCCACCAACACCTCCAGCATCATGCTCGAGCCCCTCGCCGCCGCGCTGGCACAGCCGACGCGCCTCGTCGGCCTGCACTTCTTCAACCCGGTGCCGCAGATGCCGCTGGTGGAGGTGGTGCACGGCGAGCGCACCGATGCGGCCGCCGTGCAGCTGGCCACCGCCTTCGCGCGGCGTCTCGACAAGCTGCCGGTGCCGTGCCGCAGCGCGCCGGGCTTCCTGGTCAACCGCGTGCTCACGCCCTACATGTATGAAGCGATGCTCGCCGCGGGCGAGGGTGTGCCGCTCCCGGTCATCGACCGTACCGCCGTCCAGTTCGGGATGCCGGTCGGGCCGATCGAGCTGGTGGACGTGGTGGGGCTCGACGTCGCCGTCCACGTCGGCCAGATCATCGCCGGGCAGCTAGACCGTCCCGTCACCCAGATCCCCGCGCTCGACGCGCTGCTCAAGGCCGGCAAGCTCGGCCGCAAGAGCGGCGCAGGGTTCTACCCGTGGCGCGAGGGCAAGGCAGTCAAGGACGTGGCGGGCGGCCGCGCGCCGGAGGATCTGCTCGATCGCATGATTCTCGTCCTGGTCAACGAGTGTGTCGCCTGCCTGCGCGAGGGCATCGTCGCGGATGCGGATCTGATCGACGCGGCGGTGATTTTCGGCACGGGCTTCGCGCCCTTCCGCGGCGGGCCGCTCACCTATGCCCGCGAGCGCGGCGCGCCCGAGCTCGTCGCACGGCTCGAGGCGCTCGCCGCACGCTACGGGCCGCGCTTCACCCCCGATGCCGGATGGTCGCTCCTCAGCGCGGGAAAAACGTGAAGCCCGTCGGGCGCTTGCGCGACCCTGTGCTACCATAAAACGTGCGGTGCCGCGCGTCCGCTAGCGCGTGTGGACGCTCCCGGCCACCGCGCGCACCCCGCTGCATTCCATCTGGAAGGACATGGCCGAAGACACGACAGCCACGGTGCAGGTGCTGAGGATGTTCGCGCCGCTCGACAACATGAAGCGCGAGAACCTCGCCGCGCTCGCGAAGAAGGTGAGCGTGAAGAGCCTGAGCGCCGGCAAGGCGCTGTTCGCGCAGGGCGATACGGACAAGCGCACCGTGTGGCTGGTGAGCGGGCGGGTCGAGGCGCTCGAGAACGACCGGGTCATCGCCACGATCCGCAGCGGTACGCCCGAGGCCCGCAACCCGCTCTTTCCCAACCTGCCGCGCCGCGCCACGGTGCGCGCCATCGAGGACATCAGCTTCCTGTCGATCGACAGCGACCTGCTGGACGTCATGATCACCTGGGATCAGACCGGCAGCTACGAGGTCGAGGAGCTGCAGGCGCAGCTGCGCAGCGTAGGCTCGGATGACTGGATGACCACGATCCTGCAGACCAACGCCTTCCACCGCATCCCGCCGGCCAACATCCAGGCGATCTTCCAGCGCCTGCAGCGCACCCCGTGCCGTGCCGGCGAGGTCGTCATCAAGCAGGGCGACGAGGGTGATTACTTCTACATCATCGTCAGCGGCAAGTGCACCGTGACGCGCGAGACGCCCTTGAGCCGCGAGGGCATCAAACTCGCCGAGCTCAACGTCGGGGACACTTTCGGCGAGGAGGCGTTGATCGCCGAGGCGAAGCGCAACGCCACGGTCACGATGCTGACCGATGGCGTGCTGATGCGCCTCAACAAGCAGGATTTCCGCGAGCTCATGAACGAGCCGCTGCTGCAGTGGGTGGACGTCGAGCAGGCGCGCGCCATCATCGAGCGCGGCGGCCGCTGGCTCGACGTGCGCCTGCCGAGTGAGCACCAGACGCTGGCGATCGAGGGAGCGCTGAACGTGCCGCTCTACCTGATCCGGCTGAAGCTCTCGACCCTCGACCGCGCCAAGCCGTACGTCGTGTACTGCGACACCGGCCGCCGCAGCTCCGCGGCGGCCTACATCCTCGTCGAGCGCGGGCTCGAGGCCTACGTACTGCGCGGCGGCCTCGGCGCCGGCGCCGGGCTGCAGCTCGCCCGTGGCGGGAGTGAGAAGCCCTAAATCGCGCCGCCGGCGTCGCCGGCGCCCCCGAATCCGTGAGCGCGCGCACGCGCCGCGGCCTTGCCGTCCTGCGCCTACAGGCGCGCTCGGCGGCTTGACCTATCGTCCTCCCCGCCCCACCAGATCGCCGAGGGAGAGACTTGCTGACCCGCGAGGAGGTCGTCCGCACCTGCGACGAGCTGCACGCCTGCATCGAGCAGGGTCCGGGTGAGAACCCGGGCGTGCTCGCCCGCACGCTCGGTCTGCTGCGGCACCTGCGCGAGCACGCCGCGTGGGACTACCCGTTAGGGCGGCTGCGCGAGCTGGAAGTGCAGCTCGCGCGCTGGTTCAGTCCGGCGGTGCGGGCGGATGATGCGGACGCGCGGCGCAAACTCCTCGAGGAGGTCGCGCGTCTGGAGGACGCCTGGGAGCGACCGCGCGCCTGAGGGGCTACGCTGCCGGTGCGCGCCGCCGACGCCGCCGGCACGCCCAGAGTGCGGCGAGCCCCATCAGCTCGAGGCCGAGCGCACCCCCGCCGCCGGGGCTCGCGGCCGGTCCCGCCGGGAGCGCAGCGGTCGTGGCCGATGCGACGCTCGAGTACGGTCCGTTCGCGCCGGCGGTGTCACGCGCGCGCACCCGATAGCTGTAATTGGTCGAACCGCTCAGGCCCGTGTCGGTGAAGCTGGTCACGGACGCACCGACGCTCGCAATCTGCGCAAACGCGGTACACGCCGCGCCACTGCAGCGCTCGATGAGGTACTGCCCGACCGTACCGCCGGCCTCGCTCGCGGCGCTCCAGCTGAGCGCAATGGTGCTCGCGCCGGTCGCACTCGCCTTCAGGCCTGCCGGTGCGCCGGGGGCGCCGGCGGCGGTGCTGGTGGACGCGACGTTCGAGTACGGACCGGTCGCGCCGCCGCGATCGCGGACGCGCACGCGGTAGCTATAGGGGGTCGAGCCCGCGAGACCGCCGTCGGCGTAACTCGTGATGGGGACGTTCACCATGGCGATCTGCGTGAATGCCGTGCATCCGGCGCCCATGCAGCGCTCGACCAGGTAATCGGTGAGCGTGCCGCCCTGCTCGCTCGCGGCGCCCCAGCTGAGGCTGATCGAGGTGGAACCGGCGGGGCTCACCGTGAGCGTGCCCGGTGCGCTCGGTGTCGCGGCGCTCGTGCTGGTGGTCGCGGCGTTCGAGTACGGACCGGGGGTGTTGAGGCTGTCCTCCGCGCGGACGCGGTAGGTATAGGCGGTCGCAGCGGCCAGGCCCGCGTCGGTATAGGCGGTGGTGGAGGCGCCGACGCTCGCGATCAGCGCGAAGGCGCTGCAGCCGGAGCCCTGGCAACGCTCGATCAGGTACTGACTGATCATGCCGCCGGGCTCACTCGCCGGGCCCCAGCTCAGCGCGATGCGGGTGGGGCCTGCGGCCGTGGCGCTCAAGGTCCCGGGCGCGGTCGGCACCGGCGGCGCGGCGATGGTGTACGTCGCGCTCGCGGCCGGGCCGGTGTAGAAACCGCTCTGCACCGCCATCGCGCGCACCGTCGTGGTGGCGCTGATTAGCAGGGGGGTGCTGTACACGTTCGAGTAGCGGGTGGGCACCGAGCCATCGAGCGTGTAGTAGACGATGGCGCCGGCCGGCGCGCCCAGGGTCACCGTCTGCGGGCCGGCATAGGAGCCGGCCGCCGGGGTGAAGGTCGGTGAGGCAAGGGTCGGCAACGCGCCGGCCAGAAGGCCGTACACGTCGAGCTCCACCGCCGTGTTGACGAAGACCTTGCCGTTCGCCACTGCCGGCACGGCAAAGCGCACCGGCGCGCCGCCGGCGTCGCGCCCGCCCGCGGCCTGAGCGCTGTTGTAGAACTCGGTGGCGAGGTTGGTGGCGTCGTAGGCGTGCAGCACCGTGAGGTTGTGGGTGCTGTCGCGCTCGAGCGCCCAGAGGATCGCGCTCGTGTCGGTGGCGCTCGCGGCGGAGATCACCGGCTGCGCCCCCGGGTAGCCGAAGACGTTGGCGCTGCTCGAGAGCGGCGTGGTGCTCAGCTGGGCATTGCCGAGTGAGAAGAGCTTGCAGCTGTCCTGCACGCCGCAGAAGTAGATGCGGTTCTGCCAGTAGGCGGGCGTGGTGTAGCTGTTGGCGACGTAGGGCAGCGAGGGGTTGGCGGGATTGAGCACGCCAGTGCCCACCTGCCCCGGCAGCCACTGCACGATCTGGCTGTTGGGAGTGCTGTACGAGCCGTCGTACTGGCCCATGTTGTCACGGTCGAGGAGGTACACCTCCCCATCCTTCCCCGAGCCGATGAGCAGGTGCGGGTGCTGCGCGCTGCCGGCCTCATCGGGAAGGACGGTCAGCCCGGCGGAGGCCAGGTCCAGGTCGGCGGCGCCGAGTGCCATCTGATTGAAGGGGGCGAAGTAATCGAGCACCGCGAGGTTGCCCGGCGCGAGCTTCACGAAGGCATCGCCCCAGCCGCTGTTCGCGCTGAAGTAGCCGTTGCCGGTGGAAACATAGATGTTGCCGCTCGCATCGACCGGCGGTGCCTCCCCCGAGGACCACAGGCCCGCCCCCTGCGCTCCCCCAGGGGAGCTGCAGAACACCCCCACCTGGCTCAGCGTCGTGCCGTCGTAGGCGAGGAGCCAGCCCACCCAGGGGTAGTTGTCGCCGCTCGAGCCGAACCCCACATACACGACGCCGTTCGAGAACACCAGACCGGGCCGCTGCTGGCTGGTCGCCGCATCCAACGTGAGCGGGCTCTGGCCAGTGCCGAGGGAGGCCTGGACCTTCACCGGGGCGACCTTATCCTGGCCGCTCACGAGGTCGAGCGCATGCAGCCAGTAAAACGGCGGGTTGCCGCTCTGCACCGTCTCCGCGACCACGTACAGCGTGCCGCTCGCCGGGTCGATCACCGGAGTGGAGGTGATCGACACCTCCGGCACGATGTCCTCGAGCGAGGGGTTGGTGGTGCGGGTCGTGAGCCCCGTGGCGGGGTTGATGAAGCTGCGGTACCAGATCGGCGTCGCGCTGTCGGCATCGAGCGCGTAGACGCTGCCGTGCTCGGTGGCGATGAACACGACGTTGAAGGTGCCGCTGCCGGGGATCGCCAGCTGCCCCTTCACCAGGGGCTGCGCGTACGCCTGGCCGTCGATCGCGTAGGCGTAGAGCTTGCCGAAGCTGCCCGCGTTGACGTTCTGCGCGTTGAGCGTGGTCTCGGTGAGATTCTGACCGGTGCGGGCGGCGTCATACCGCGAGGCCAGGATGTCGGTCTGACCGAAGGCCACGGAGGCCACGAGCGCGATGAGGCTCCATCCCCCGTATCGATTCTTCATGCGTCCTCTTGACATAATCCGGCCGGCGCAACGCAAAGGATCTGCGCCCCCCTCACGATAGCCTGCGACGCGACCTGGCGTCGTCTGGCGGCTTCAAGGAATTGCCAAGCTGCAGCCTGGCGGCGCGGGGCACGCATGGAGTGAAACAGCCGCAGGCTTAATGGCGCCGTAACCGGACGGTACAAGCGCAGCAGGGACTTTCCGGGGGGCGACGAGCGGGCTCCCGGGTCGCCCGCGCCGGCGCTCACATGGTGTGCGTGGGCTTGTCGCCCGAGAGGGCTCCCGCCAGATAGGTCTCGATCTTCTTCTGCGTCTGGCCGCGGTCCTGCTCCGAGAACTGCACGCCGATACCCGCGGTCCGCTTGCCCTGGTTACCCTGCGCGCCCTTGGGCGTCACCCAGATCACCCGTCCGGCGACCGGCAGCTTCTCGTCCTCGCCCATGAGGTTGAGCAGCATGAACACCTCATCGCCGAGACGGTAGTTGCTGTTGGTGGGGATGAAGAGACCGCCATTCTTCACGAACGGCATGTACGCGAGATACAGGGCGCTCTTGTCCTTGATCGTCAGGGTCAGGAGACCCGGCTTGTTGCCACCCGTCCGCATCCTCTCCCCATCCATGCTGGCCGGCGATGCCGCCATTTAGCGTTCCCCCGCAGCGGCCTCGGCGAGGCGCCGGAACAGCACCTCCAGGGCGAGCCCCCGATTCAGGGGCACCTCCTGCGCCGCGCGCAACTCGCGCACCGCATCCGTCAGCCGAAAGAGCTCACGTATATTCAAGACCCGGGCCGCTCCTGACAAGTAGGGGTCAGCGCGCAGTTCTGTCATAAAGACCCCGGCCCGCTCCCCCTCCAGGATGCGTTCTGTGAGCCAATTCTCAAAGAGCTGCAGGCGCAGCGTCCACTCCTCGCGCGCCCAGCGCTCGGCGTGCGCGACCGGGTCGGCGCCCGGGCGGCACAGCGCCTCGAGCGTCTCACGCACGTCCTGACCGAGGTGTGCGAGCTGCGCGGGGTCCGCCGACCCGAGCCGCGCCGGGGCCTCGCCCACGACCTCGAGTGCCCGAGCCCACGGGCCGGGACCGCGGGTGGATTCGAGCCAGGCCAGGCTCTGGCCGCGCTCGGGCGATCGCACCCGCAGGCGCTGGCAGCGGCTGAGGATGGTGGGCGGCAGGCGCGAGGGCTGGGTCGCCACCAGCACCAGGAGCGTGCGCGCGGGGGGTTCCTCCAGGGTCTTGAGCAGCGCATTTGCCGCGAAGCGGTTCAGCGCATCCGCCGGACTGAGCACGCCCACTTTGTAGCCGCCGCCGTGACTCGTCAGCGCGAGCTCGGCACTAAGCTCGCGGACCTGCTCGATGCGCAGCGCCTTGCCCTCCTCTTCGGGCCGCGCCCACATCAGATCCGGGTGCCCGCCCTGGGCCACGCGCCGGCACTGCGCACATTCCCCGCACGGGGCCCGTGCGGGATGCGCGCACAGCACGAGTTGCGCGCACCAGGCCGCGAGCCAGTCTCCGCCGGCCCCGGGGGATTCGTGGATCAGGAGCGCATGCGGCAGCCGGCCCGCCTGCAGGGCGCGCCGCAGCCCCGACTTGATCGGCTCGAGCCATGACGGTGCGGGGATACTCTCCACGACAGCGCTCATGGGGCCCGATCGCGCAACAGCTGCTGCACCACCGCGTCGACCTCGCGCTCCACCGTCGCCAGGGGCGCGGCCGCGTTCAGGCGGTGGATGCGTCGCGGCTCGCGCGCGGCGAGCGCCTGGTAGCCGGCGCGTACCCGCTCGTGGAAGGCCAGCGTCTCGCTCTCGAAGCGGTCGCGCACGGCCGAGCGGCTGCGCGCGCGTGCCAGCCCCTCCGGCACCGGCAGATCGAGCCACAGCGTGCAGTCGATCCTCAGGTCGGCATGCACCGCCTGCGCGAGCTCGTCGATGAGCGCCGGGGGCACACCGCGCCCCGCGCCCTGGTAGGCGTGCGTGGCGTCGGTGAAGCGATCGCACACCACCCAGGCGCCGCGTGCGAGGGCGGGGCGGATGAGGTTGGCGACGTGCACCGCGCGGGCCGCGAACATGAGCAGCGTCTCGCTGAGCGCGGACAGCTCCTCCGTGCCCGGCTCGAGCACCAGGTGGCGCACCCGCTCGGCGAGTGGCGTGCCGCCGGGCTCGCGGGTCCGCACCACCTCGACCGCGGCGGCCTGCAGCGTGCGCTCGATGAACGCGGCGACCGTGGACTTGCCGGCGCCCTCGATGCCCTCGAGCGTGATGAAGCGACCCTTCACGGGTGGTGCCTGCCCGGCGGGGGCGCCGCGGCCCGCAGCCGCGCCAGGTAGCTCTGCACCGCGGCGTTGTGGTCCTTGAGCGTCGCCGAGAAGCGGTGCGCCCCGTCGTTGAGCCCGGTCGCGACGAAGTACAACGCGGTGGTCTCCTGTGGCTGCACGGCCGCGAGCAGCGACTCGCGGCCCGGCAGCGCGATCGGGGTGGGCGGCAATCCGTCGCGGGTATAGGTGTTGTAGGGGGTGTCGGTGCTGAGGTCGCGGGTATGGATCATCCCCTCGTAGGCATCGCCCAGCCCGTAGATCACGGTCGGGTCGGACTGCAGCCGCATGCCGCGCTTCAGGCGGTTGAGAAACACCCCCGCGATCAGCGGCCGCTCGCTCTTGAGCGCCGCCTCCTTCTCGATCATCGAGGCGAGGACCAGCGCCTGGTAGGGATCGTGCAGGGGCAGCTCGGGGCTGCGCGCCTGCCAGGCGGAGGCGAGCGCGCGCTGCATCGCGGCGTAGGCCTGCTGCAGGATCGCGAGGTCCGGGGTGTGCGCGGCGAAGCGGTAGGTATCGGGAAAAAACTCTCCCTCGGCCGGCTGCCCCGGGTGCCCGAGGGCCGCCATGACTTGGCCTGCGGTGAGCCCCTGCAGGGTATGGGCGACCTTGGGGTGGGTCTCGAGGCTTGCGAAGAAATCGGCGAAGGTGGCGCCCTCGACGATGGTGAGCTGCTCCAGGACGACCTTGCCCTCGGCGAAAAGCTCGAGGATCTCCTGCGCGCTGGCGTGCGCGGGAATGTCGTACTCGCCGGACTCGACGCGCACCGTCGTGCGCCGCAGGCGCAGGTACCACTCGATGGCCCGGGCATCGCGCAGCACGCCCTGCGCCTCGAGGTGCGCAAGCACCGTGCGCAGGCTCGCCCCGGCGGGCACCTCGACCCGCACGGTCTGCCGCGCCGGGCCGGCCCGCTCGAACCGGTCCTGCAGGAAAAGGTAGGCGCCGGCCGCCGCCGCCGCGCCCAGCACCAGCAGCGCGAGGAGCAGCGCCAGGAGTCCACGGCCCGCCGCCCGCCTCATCGCCCGTCGGCCCCCTCGAGGTAGGTGCTCAGGCGCGCGCTCAGGGCGCCGGTCACCGGCCCGTGCGGGAGCGACCGCTCCTCCAGCTGGCTGACGGGGCGGATCCCCAGGAGCGCGCTGGTCAGGAAGATCTCCTCCGCCGCGTCGAGGGCCGCGGCGCGCAGCGGCAGCACCGCACAGGGGATCCCGGCCGCCTGCGCCAGCTCGAGGACGGTCGCGCGCATCACGCCCGCGACTCCGCAGCGCTCGAGCTGCGGCGTCAGGAGGCGTCCGCCCTGCACCAGGAACACGTTGCTCGCCGTCCCGCCGACCAGCTCCCCGCCCTGAGTGAAGAGCAGCGCTTCGGCGATCGTCGGATCCTGCCACTCGGCACGGGCCAGCACCTGCTCGAGCCGGTTACAGTGCTTGAGGCCGGCAAGCGACGGGCTCTCGGCCAGCCGCAGCCTGCCGAGGCGCACGCGCACGCCCGTGCCGGTCAGGAGCGGTGCCGGCGGCCAGGGGTAGCGGAGCACCACGCGCGTGGGCGGCCCCGCCGCGGCCGGGTCATAGCCGCGCGCCGGTGAGCAGCCGCGCAGCAGCAGCAGCTTCACCACCGCCGCTTCCGGGCCCGCCGCGAGCCACTCGATCTCCGCCCGCAGGATCGTGGGCTCGGGCGGGCGAATTCCCAGGCGCGCGCATCCGTGTTCGAGGCGCGCGAGATGGCGACCGAGCAGACGCGCGCGGCCGCCCCGGCAGGCGAGGGTCTCGAACAGGCCGTCGCCGTAGTGCAGACCGCGCTCAAACACGGACACGCTCTCGCCCGGGCGGCCATCGATGAGCACGGCCTGCGCGCTCATGGTGCCGGCCCGAGCGCGGCCAGCAGGCCGCGGGCCTTGGCCTCGGTCTCCTGCAGCTCGCGCTGCGGATCCGAGTCGGCGACGATCCCCGCGCCGGCATGAAAGCCGAGCGCCGCGCCCTGCAGGGTCATGGTGCGGATGAGGATGTTGAGGTCGAGGCGGCCGTCGCGGCTGAGGTAACCGAGCGAGCCGGTGTACGCGCCGCGTCCGGCGCGCTCGAGCTCGGCGATGATCTGCATGCAGCGGAACTTGGGGCACCCCGTGATGGTGCCCCCCGGGAACACCGCCCGCAACGCACCGACCGGCCCGACTTCCGCGCGCAGCCGGCCGCTCACGTTCGAGACGATGTGGTGCACGTGCTGGTAAGACTCGATGCTCATCAGCTCATCGACCCTGACCGAGCCCGCCTCGCACACGCGCCCGAGATCGTTACGCTCGAGGTCGATGAGCATGATGTGTTCGGCCCGCTCCTTGGGGTGCGCCGCCAGCTCGCGCATCTCGCGCTCGTCCTCGCCGACGTGGCGCCGCGGGCGCGTGCCGGCGATCGGGCGCGTATCGATGTGCCGCCCGCGCACCCGCACCAGCCGCTCGGGCGAGGAGCTGACGATCGCCACGCCCTGCCACTGCGCGAGCGCGGCGAAGGGCGCCGGGTTGGCCGCCCGCAGTCGCGCGTGCAGTGCGGCGGGCGTGCCGCCGTCCGCACTGAGGAGCTCGACCTGCCAGGGACGGGCGAGATTCGCCTGGTAGATGTCCCCGGCGCGCACGTACTCTTTGGCGCGCACGACGCGCTCCAGGTAGGCCGCCGGGTCCTCCGCCCGCACCTGGCCGACCCGCAGCGGCGGCAGCGATGGCGGCCGGGCCGCGACGGTCTCGACGTCCCGCAGCAGCTGCTCGAGCGCCGCCTGCGCTCCGGCCTCGGCGACCGCGCGCACGCGGTCACTCGCCAGGTCGTGCACCAGGGCGCACGGGGTGCGCAGCGCAAACGCCTGCCAGGGAAGCGGGGTGCGCGGCAGCCGCAGCCCAGGCTCGATCTCGCCGGCCAGCTCGTAGCCGAGGTAGAGCGCCCAGCCGCCGACGAAGGGCACCGCCTGCGCCAGCGGCGCATCCGGCGCTATCGCCTCGGCCTGCCACCACGCCGCGAGCGCGCTCAGGAAGTCTGGCCCGCGCAGGTCCGCTCCGTGCGCGTGCAGCGTGCCGGCGGCATCGAGCCACAGGGCGGCGGCGGGTGCGGCGAGCAGCAGGCTCGCGCGGCTGAGCGGGCCGCACGCGGTGCTCTCGAGGAGCAGCGGATAGCGCTGGGGATCGTGCGCCGCGAGCGCGCCGAGCACCTGCGGCGCCACGTGCAGCTCGCGGATCAGGGGTGGGCGCGTGGCGGTGCGCCCTCGCGGAGCGGCGTTCAGGCGTCGAAGCGGCGGAAGATGAGCGAACCGTTCGTGCCCCCGAAGCCGAAGGAGTTCGAGAGCGACACGTCGATCGTCATGCGCCGCGCCGTGTTGGGGACGTAATCGAGGTCGCACTCCGGGTCGGGGGTGCGGTAATTGATGGTCGGAGGGGCGACCTGGTCGCGGATGGCGAGCACCGAGAAGATCGCCTCGACCACGCCGGCCGCGCCGAGCAGGTGGCCGGTCATCGACTTGGTCGAGCTGATGGCCAGTTTCGGGGCGTGCGCGCCGAAGGCGCGCTTCATCGCGACCGTCTCCGCCTTGTCACCCAGCGGGGTCGAGGTGGCGTGGGCATTGATGTACTGCACGTCCGCGGCGTCCAGCCGCGCATCCCGCAGCGCGTTCACCATGGCGAGGCGGGCGCCCTCCCCGTCCTCGGGCGGCGCGGTGATGTGGAAGGCGTCCCCGCTCATGCCGAACCCGACCAGCTCGGCGTAGATGCGCGCGCCGCGCGCGCGGGCATGCTCGAGCTCCTCGAGCAGGACCGCGCCGCCGCCATCGCTTAGCACGAAGCCATCCCGCTCCAGGTCCCAGGGGCGGCTCGCCTCCTGCGGCGCCTCGTTGCGCGTCGACAGCGCCTTGGCCTGCGCAAAGCTGCCGAGGCCACAGCGCGTGGTGGCCATCTCGCCGCCGCCGGCGACGATGACGTCCGCATCCCCGTACTGGATGGAGCGCATGCCGAGCCCGATCGCGTGCGTCGAGGTGGTGCAGGCGGTCACCACACCCAGATTCGGACCCTTGAGGCCGTAGCGGATCGAGAGGTGCCCGGCGATCATGTTGATGATGGTGGCGGGCACGAAGAAGGGCGAGATCTTGCGCGGGCTGCGCGCCTTGAGGTAGTCCTCGTATTCCGACTCGATCGTCCACAGGCCGCCGATGCCCGCCCCGCACACCGCGCCGGCACGGGTCGGATCCCCCTTGGCGAAGTCGATCCCGCTGTCGGTGACGGCCTGCACGCCGGCGGCGACGCCGTAGTGCATGAACTCGTCCATGCGGCGCGCCTCCTTGGGCGTGATGTACTGGCTGACGTCGAAGTCGCGCACCTGGCCGCCGAAGCGCACCGGGAAGGCAGACACGTCGAAGCGCGTGACCGGGCCGATGCCGCTCTGCCCGCGCAGGGCCGCATCCCACGCGGAGGCCACGGTGCTGCCGAGCGGCGACACCATCCCCAGACCGGTTACGACGACGCGGCGCTTGCTCACGGATTACCCGTCTTGAGCCCCGCGGGGCGGGGCACGGAAGGTCAGGACTTGCTGCGGCGCTCGTTGATGTAGTCGATCGCCTGGTGGACGGTGGTGATCTTCTCGGCATCCTCGTCCGGAATCTCGATCTCGAACTCTTCCTCGAGCGCCATGACGAGCTCGACGGTGTCGAGCGAATCGGCTCCCAGGTCATCGACGAACGAGGCCTCGTTCGTCACCTGTTCCTGTTTGACGCCCAGCTGTTCGGCAACGATGGCCTTGACCTGCTGCTCGACTGTGCTCATTAGCGGTGGGTCCTTATGTAGGCTTTGGTACGTGATCCCCGGCTCCCCAGCGCGGACCGGCGGGCGCGGTATTGTAGGGGAGTCCCCCCGCAGCCGCCAGTTGCCCTAGTGCCGTGGGAGTGATTGTTTTTTCAGGTGAAAGTGACCCTCGGGCAGCACCGCGGAGCCGGCGCGCGCCGCCGCGTCGTGGCGCACTTCGAACGCCCTTACGGCATGTACATGCCACCGTTCACGTGCAGCGTCTCGCCGGTCACGTAGGCCGCCTGGGGCGAGACCAGATAGAGCACGGCGGCGGCGACATCCTCCGGGGTGCCGAGGCGCGCCAGGGGGATCTGCGACAGGAGCGCGCCGCGCTGGGCCTCGCCGAGTGCGCGCGTCATGTCAGTGTCGATGAAGCCCGGGGCCACGGCGTTGACGGTGATCTGTCGCGAGGCGAGCTCCTTCGCCAGCGACTTGGTGAAGCCGATCAGCCCCGCCTTCGCGGCGGCGTAATTGGCCTGTCCGGGGTTGCCGGTCACGCCGACGACCGAGGTGACGTTGATGATGCGGCCACGCCGCTCCTTCATCATGCGGCGCACGCACGCCTTACAGAGGCGGAACACCGCGGTCAGGTTCGTCTCGAGCACCGCCGACCAGTCCTCGGGCTTCATGCGCAGCAGCAACTGGTCGCGGGTGATGGCGGCGTTGTTGACGAGGATGGTGGGCAGCTCGCCCTGGGACTCGAGGTCGGCCACCAGGGCGTCGATCGAGGCCGGCGCGCCCGCGTCGAGCTGGGCCCCCCGGCCGTTGTAGCCGTGCGACGCGAGTGCCGCCGCGAACTGCTCGGCCCCTTCCGCGCGGGTCGCGGTGCCGATGACCCGGGCCCCCGCCCCGGCCAGGGCGATCGCGATGGCGCGGCCGATACCGCGCGAGGCTCCGGTGACCAGCGCGACGTCGTTCTCAAGCATGGTGGTCTCCGCCCGTCGCCGCCAGCGCGGCGCTCAAAGTGTCCGGGTCCTCGAGGGCGAGGAACTGCATGCCGCCGCGGCTCTCGCTGCGGCGGTTGAGAGCGGTGAGCACCTTGCCGGGCCCGCACTCCACGAGGGCACGGACGCCGCGCGCGGCGATGGCGCGCACGGTCTGCGTCCAGCGCACCGGGCTGAAGAGCTGGCGCGTCAGCAGTGCGCGCAGCTCCTCCGGGTCCTCGTGCGTCGCGGCGTCCACCGCGCTCACGTAAGCCAGGGTCGGTCGGCTGAAGCGGGTCTCGCGCAGGCACTGCGCGAACTGCTCGGCCGCGGGTCGCATGAGGCTGCTGTGGGCGGGCACGCTGACCGGCAGGAGAACGGCCCGCTTGGCTCCGCGCGCCTTGGCAGCTTCGATGGCGCGCGCCACCGCCGCCTGCTCGCCCGCGATGACGACCTGCCCGGGGGAGTTGAAGTTCACCGCCTCGACCACCGCCCCAGCCGCGGCCTCGCGGCACGCCTCTTCCACCTGGGCGTCCTCCAGGCCGAGGATCGCCGCCATCGCGCCGCTGCCGGAGGGAACCGCCGCCTGCATCAGCTGACCGCGGGTGCGTACCAGGTCCACGGCCGCGGCGAACTCGAGCGCGCCGGCACACACCAGGGCGGTGAACTCCCCGAGGCTGTGGCCGGCGACGCAGGCCGGAACGATCCCGCCGCGCGCGCGCCAGGCGCGGTAGGCGGCCATCCCGGCCGCGAGCAGCGCGGGCTGCGTGCGCTCGGTGGTATTGAGCGCCTCGGCGGGCCCGGCGCTCACTAACCGCCACAGGTCGTAACCGAGCACCGCGGATGCCTCGGCGAAGGTGTCGCGCACCGCCGGCTCGACCGCGGCCAGCGGGCCCAGCATGCCGACACTCTGCGAACCCTGCCCCGGAAAGACGAACGCGACGGTCATTTGAGCTCCTGGGCCGGGGCGCGATTATAACGGGCGGCCCCGCACACCCACGGCGAGGGCGGCCGCCCCTCCACCGAGGGCGCCGTAGAGGTGCGCGGGCAGCACGACCGCCACCTCGCCCGCCAGGGGCAGCGCCCCCACGAGGTGCTCGTAGAGCAGCTTACCCGCCAGCAGGGCCGCGAGCAGGAAACCCTCGGGCTCGCGCCGCCGCAGGTGCGCCAGCGCGCCGGCCGCCAGGACCCCGTGCAGCACCCCGGAGGAACCGACGTACCAGCGCACGGTCGAATCGAGCAGCCACAGCCCCGCGTCGATGGCGAGCGCGGCGGCGGCCAGGATCCAGAGCCACTGGCGGACGCTGTAATCCCTGACGAACAGCGCCCACAGGAGCGCCAGCCCGAGCACGTTCAGCAGCGCGTGCCGCCAGCTCAGGTGCACCAGGTGGGCGGTGGCGAGGCGCCACCACTGCCCGGCGGCGAGCGCCTGCCGGTCATAGCGCAGCCACTCGCGCCCGGACTCGCCGGCGAGCATCGGCAGCAGCAGTAACGCCGCGAGCAGCGCGAGCGCCAGGCCGCGCCCGGCGTCGCAATTGAGAGACTCGAGCGCGCCGTGGACGCGCTTCACGGGCTCAGGCGGGGGCATTTGTTATGATCGGACTGCGCACTTAACGCCGTCGCGACGGCCTGACGGATACGCACAGGAGCCCCATGACTCGCGAGGTTAGCAGAGCGCGGCGCCTGGCCCGCGGCTTCACCCTGATCGAGATCATGGTGGTGGTCATCATCATCGGTCTGCTCGCCGCCTTCATCGTGCCGACGGTGATCGGCAAGGTCGACGAGGCGCGGGTGGTGAAGGCGAAGGGCGACATCCGTGCCATCGAGACCGCGCTGAAGATGTTCCGCCTCGACAACTCCAAGTACCCCACCACCGAGCAGGGGCTGCAGTCCCTGGTCACCCAGCCGACCGATCCGACCATCAAGCACTGGAAGCCCGGCGGCTACCTCGAGCACATCAGCAAGGATCCCTGGGGGAATGACTACCAGTACGTCAACCCCGGCACCCATGGACGCGAGTACGACCTGTACTCCTTCGGCGCCGACGGCGCCCCCGGCGGCGAGGGCATCAATGCCGACATCGGCAACTGGAATATCGACGACTAGCGGCGCTCGCCGTGACCTCGCCGGCCGGCACGGGGGCTTCACCCTCGTCGAGATCCTGGTGGTGGTCGCCATCATCGCGCTCATGACCGCCGGCGTGCTGCTCTCGGTGAGCCTCACCGGCCGCGATCGCGAGCTGGAGAAAGAGCGGGACCGGCTGCTCGCGCTCTTCCAGTACGCGCGCGAGCAGTCCGAGCTGCAGACGCGCGAGTACGGCGTGCTCTTCCAGGAGGACGGGTACGAGTTCCTCACCTACGACGTGCACCGGGGTACCTGGCGCTCGCTGTTCGAGGACGACGCGCTCGGGCCCCGCAAGCTCCCCCAGGGCCTCGATCTGAAGCTGGTGATCGATGCCCGTCCGGTGATCCTGACCCGACCGAAGGACGCCAAGGACAAGACCCCGCAGGTGATCATCTTCTCCAACGGCGACCTGACCTCCTTCGCCGCCACGCTCGAGCGCGACGGCGGCACCCGCAGCGTCACCCTCACCGAGGATGACAAGGGCGAGGTGGTCGCGCAGCCCCTGCTGGAGGCCCGGCGGTGAGACGAGTGCGCGGGTTCACGCTGATCGAGGTGCTGGTGGCGCTGGTCATCGTCGCGGTCGGGATGGCCGCGGTGATGAGCGCGCTCACATCCTCGGCGGACGTCCTCCAATCGCTGCGCGAGCGCACCTTCGCGCAGTGGGTCGCGCTCAATCGCATCGCGACGCTGCGGCTGAGCGGGCAGGTGCCGGCGGCCGGGGACACCGAGGGGGAGGTCGACTTCGCCAGTCGCCACTGGCACTACCGCCAGCAGGTCATCGCCACGCAGGTCCCCGGCACGGTGCGGATCGATCTGAGCGTGCGCCCGGCGGAGGTCAAGGCCGACGCCGAGCACGCGTGGACGGCCACGGTGAGCGGGGTCTACGGCAATGCCATCACCCCGCCCAATCCGATCGATCCGAACTGGGGCAGCCAGGACACCCCCTTCACGGGGGCGAACGGCACGCCGGGCAACGGGACCAACACCCCCGGGGCCGCGCCCGGCCCCGGGGGGACCGGTATCCCGCAGCCGACGACCACGCCCGGCACGACGAGCCCGACCCCGACCACGCCCGGCGCCCCCACTCCCACCCCTCCCACCAACCCGACCTCACCCGTCACCCCGGGGGGCACGCCATGAGAGCGGCGCGCGGCTTCACGCTGGTGGAGCTCCTGGTCGCGGTCTTCATCGTCGCCATCGTGTTCGCGATGGGCTACGGGGCGATCAACCAGGCGGTGCAGAGCCGGGAGATCCTGCGCGATGAGCAGACCCAGCTGCTCGGGCTGCAGAACGCGATCCGCCTGCTCGAGCAGGACTTCGTACAGGCGGCCCCCCGCCCGGTACGCCAGCCCGTCGGGGACGAGCCGGCCCAGGCCGCGATGATCGGTGCGGCGCCCGGCGCGCAGCCGGTGGTCGCCTTCACCCGCAACGGCTGGGCGAATCCCGCCGGGCTGCAGCGCCCGGGTCTGCAGCGCGTCGCCTACCGGCTCGAGAACGGCACGCTGCGGCGCGAGTACTGGAACGTGCTCGATCCCACGCTCAACAGCCCGCTCGTGCACCGCGACCTGCTCGAGCACGTCAAGGCCTTCACCGTGCGCTACCTCGATCCGAACCATCAGTGGCTCGACCAGTGGCCGCCCCTCACCAACTGCCCGACCTGCACCAACGAGCAGGCGCTGCGGCAGCGGCCGCTCGCGGTGGAGGTGACCATCGACACCGCCGACTGGGGCAAGATCGTGCGCATCATCGAGATCGCCGGATGAGCGCGCGCTCGCTGCGCCAGCGACCGCGGCGCCGGCCGCGCCACGAGCGCGGCATCGCGCTCCTGGTCGCGGTGCTGCTGGTCGCCCTCGGCACCATCATCGCCGCCGCCGTCGCCTACGACAACGCGATGACCGCACGCCGCGGCGAGGGCACCTTCGCCTTCGATGAGGCGCTGCTGGTCGGCGAGGGCGCGGAGGCCCTCGCCGCCTGGGGGCTGCGCACGCTGGCGCAGAACAACCCGCAGAAGCAGATCTACCTCAACCAGGGCTGGGACAAGCCGCAGGGACCAATGGAGGTGGTGCCCGGGGTGATGCTCACCGCCTCGCTCGAGGACCTGCAGGGGCGCTTCAACCTCAACAACCTGGTCGATGAGCACGGCATCCCCGACCCGGTCATGACCACGGCCTTCACTTACCTGTTGAATGAGGTGGGGCTCGAGGAGAAGTGGACCGGCTATCTCATCGACTGGATCGACCACGACATCGCGCCGAGCACGCCCGATGGCGCCGAGGACACGGTCTACATGGGACAGAGCCCGCCCTACCGCACTCCCAACCGCTACATCACCAGCATCACCGAGCTCCTCGCGCTGCCGGGCTTCGGGCGCGAGCGCTTCCTCAAGATCGCGCCCTACGTGAGTGCCCTGCCGCACAACACCAAGATCAATCTGTGCACGGCCGCAGGCCTCGTGCTCGATGCCTTCCTCGGCCATCAGGACTTCGCCTCGCCGAACGACGAAACGCTCACCAAGAATCGCCAGGCGGCCGGCGGCTGTTTCCCGACCCGCAACGACTACAGCCGCGCCTTCAACGATCCTAAGCTCTGGAGCGGCGGACCCCCGTCCCCGGCCGCGGGGACGACGACCGGCCTGGGCGCGTCGGGCAACCGCCCCGCGGCGGGCACGCAGAGCGTCGGGGTGAGCGGCAAGGTCGCGGAGACCTCGAGCTATTTCCGCCTGACGAGCTTCATCACTATTGGCAGTACCGAATTCAACTTGTACAGTCTTTTGTACCAGGACGGTAACACGGGGTTCGGCGTGCGGCCCATCCAGCGCAGCTTCACCCCCGACTGACGTGGTCGCAATGCTGCAAAGGGAGCACCGTGGCTGAATCGCTGCTGCTGCGTCTGCCGCGCGAGGCGGGCCAGCCGGCCACCTGGCTGGTGGCCGACGCGCGCGGTGCCCCGGCCGGGCCGCCGCAGAGCGGCCCGCTCAGCCTCGCGGCGCCCCGCAGCGCAGGCCGGCGCGTCATCGTGCTCGTGCCCGGCACCGACGTGCTGCTCGCGGAGCCGGAGATCCCCGCGCGCGCCGGCGCCAAGATCCAGCAGCTGATTCCGTACGCGCTCGAGGAGCACCTCGCCGAGGACATCGACGCGCTGCACTTCGCCATCGCCAAGCGCGCCCCCGACAGTGCGCGCGCGCGTGTCGCGGTGGTCACCCGCGCGCTGCTGGATGAGTGGCTCGCGCAGCTGCGCGCCGCCGGCATCGAGCCGGATGCCCTGTACGCCGAGAGCGACCTGCTGCCGGAGAATCCCGGCCAGGCCGTCGCCCTCCTCGAGCATGACGCGGTGTTCGTCCGTCCGCCCGGGGGCAGCGTCACCGCACTGCCCGCCGATGCGCTCGACCAGGCGCTCGAGATCGCCCGCAGCGGCAGCGAGGGTGGCGCGCGCGCCCTCATCCTCTATACCGGCGCGGCCGAGTGGCAGCAGTACGGGCCCCAGGTCGAGGCCGTGCGTCCGCATTTTGATGGCATCAAGATCCAGCTGCTGACCGGGGGACCGCTCGCGCTCTTCGCGCAGCAGCTGCCGCTCGGCGCCGCGATCAACGTGCTGCAGGGCGAGTACGCGCCGAAGCACAACCGCGCGGTCGGCTGGGAGGCCTGGCGGGTGGCCGCACTGCTCCTGCTCGGCCTCGTCTGCCTGCACGTCGTGGGCAAGGCAGCGCAGCTGCACCTCCTCAAGAACCGCGAGCACCAGGTCGAGGCCTCGATGCGCGAGGTATTCCGCAGCGCGCTGCCGGGCGAGGTGCCGCCGGCGGACCCGAAGCAGCGCATGCAGGAGCGTCTGGCGCGCGCACGCGGGGCCGGCAGCGGCCTGCTGCCCGCGTTGCAGGCGCTGGCCGAGGCACGCGACGCCTCGCCCGGCACGGCCGTGCAATCGCTCAACTTTCACAACGGCGCGCTCGAGCTGACCCTGACCGCCCCGGACGCGGCCAGTCTCGACAAGCTCAGCCAGGCGCTGCGCAGCCGCGGCTGGCAGGCCGACCTCACCGGCGGCAATAACACCGCGGGCGGCTACCAGGGCCGGCTGGCGCTGCACGGGGGCAGCACGTGATGGCCTCCACGCTCGAGCGGTTCTCGCCGGCGGCGCTCGCCGGCCTGTCGGCGCGGGAGCGGCGGCTCATCACCCTGGGGGTGGTGGTGCTCATCCTCGTGCTGCTGTTTGGCGTCATCGTGCCGCTCGAGCGAGGCGTGAGTCGCGAGCGCACTGCGCTCGCGAAGAAA
>JAFAPI010000075.1 GCA_019247195.1 Gammaproteobacteria bacterium | reverse complement strand
GCGATCCGGACTTTGTCTCAGTTCCGGTCGAGCAGCTGACCGATCAGTCTTACCTCGCGGCCCGTGCTGGCGAGATCAACACCGAGCGCCCTTCGGTGACCGAGGATATCCGGCCTGGACTTCCAGAACATCACAGCACCACGCACTTCTCGGTCATCGACGCGGCGGGCAACGCGGTATCCAACACTTACACCCTGAACGACGAGTTCGGTAGCGGCGTCGTCGTAACGGGGGCGGGCTTCCTGCTGAACAACGAGATGGACGACTTCTCGGTCAAGCCCGGGACGCCGAACATCTACGGCGTAGTGGGCGGTGCAGCCAATGCCATTGCACCGGGCAAGCGCCCGCTGTCTTCCATGACCCCCACCATCCTGCTGCGGGACGGCAGGCCGGCACTCATCATCGGTACCCCGGGTGGCTCGCGCATTTTCACCTCGGTGTTTCAGGTGATTTGTGACTGGAACGACTTCCAGATGCCCCTCGACGCAGCCGTCGCCGCTGCGCGCTTTCATCATCAGCTATTGCCGCGCGATCTGATCTACGAGGAGCCGTACAGGCTGCTCGACCCTCAAACGGTTAGGGAGCTCGAGCGCCGCGGCTACAAGCTCGAGAATCAGGGCTGGAACGGCGACATCCAGGCGATCGAGGTAGGTGCCGATGGCGCAAAGGCCGTCAGTGATCCACGTGGCGACGGCGTCGGACGGGTGATAAAAACCCGAGCGCGGGACCTCCCGCAATCGGGTAGAGATCCGAGCCGCGCTCCGTAGGCCCCGCGACCCATCAACGCGGCGTGCCGTCCGCCCCGGCGTTGTTCGCCTGAGTGCGAGCCAGGGGCGCGGTATACACCACCCGGCCGCCTACGATGGTCATCTCGACCTTCACGTTGCGGATCGCCTGCGGCTTTATGGCGAAGATGTCGTCGCTGAGAAGTACCAGGTCAGCAAGCTTGCCGGAGGTGACGGTGCCTTTCTCCTTTTCCTGGAATTCCGCGAAGGCGGAGCCGAGGGTGTAGGCCTCGACGGCCTCTGCCAGCGTGAGCTTCTCCTCGGGGATCCAACCCTGCGGATGCCGTCCGTCAAGGGTCGCGCGCGTAACCGCAGCATACAGTCCGAGAATTGGATCGAGCGGCGCTACGTCCCAGTCAGTACCGAAGGCAAGCGTGACGCCGTGATCGAGAAAACTGCGCCACGCGTAACTGGTCCGTGCTCGTTCGTGACCGATGCGTGCCTCGACCCACCGTCCGTCGTCGATCGCGTGGTATGGCTGCATGGAGGCAATCACGTGCAGTTTGGCAAAGCGCTCGAAATCCTTGGGCGCCATATGCTGGGCATGTTCAATGGTCATGCGCTGATCGTGATAGCCGTTGGTCTTCTCGATAGCGTCGAAGATATCGAGGATCATGGAGATTCCCCGGTCGCCGATGGCGTGCACGCGCAGTTGTAGCCCTGCGGCGTCGGCCTTCATCAGGCGCTCGCGCATGGCCTCGGGCGGATGCATTTCCGCCGAGAGGATTCCCCGGTTGTCCGGCTCGTCGCTGTAAGGGCTGTATAGCGCTGCAGTGCGCGAACCGATCGAGCCATCGGCGAAACCCTTCACCGCCCCGAGCCGCAGGTAGGAGGAGCCCCAGGCGCGCCGCAACCCGAGCTTGGCCTGATCCTGCCATTCTGTCTCCAGCGGGGCGCAGTAGATGCGCGCGGTCAGCTGTCCCCGCTCCAGCAGTTCCGTGTATACCGCGACATCGGCGTATTCGGCGTTCATGTGCTGCACGCTGGTGACGCCCACCGACGCGGCATAAGCGAGGGCGCGTTTCGCCGCGGCCAGGCGCTGCTCGTGGGACCTCGGCGGGACGGCTTTGAAGATCAGGTCCTGCGCCGCGTCCTTGAATATGCCGGTTGGGACCCCCGCTGCATCGCGGACGATCACGCCTCCTGGAACATCGGGGGTTTTGGCGGAGATGTTGGCCAGCGCCATGGCCGCTGAGTTGGCCAAACCCTGGTGGCCATCGTAGCGACTGACGAATACCGGCACATTCGAAGTGACGCCATCGATCAACGCAGCGGTCGGTTCCTGCGCTGGATTCCATTTCGTCTCGTCCCAGTCACCCCCCAGAACCCATTCACCTTTTGCGGTCTTGGCCGCCTGCGCCGCAATACGTCGCTTGAACTCTTGGGCAGAGCGGGCGTCGTTCAGCTGTACCTCAGCGAGCGTGGCGCCTCCGTCCGTGAAGTGCACGTGGGCATCATTGAAACCGGGCAGCAGCAATTTGCCGTGCGCATCGATTACGCGAGTTTCAGCTCCACGCCGCGGATTGATGTCAGCCTCTGTACCCACGGCCACGATACGATCCCCGATGACCGCTACGGCTTCGGCCTTGGGGTGCTGCCGGTCCACCGTATAAACGTTGGCGTGGGTGATGATCAGATCGGCTGCGGGCTGACCCTGTGCCCAGGCGGGGACAGCGCTAAGCAGCAGGACCATCAGGATTTTCATGAGTTGCCCCCCTGTGCTTACCAGCTCGCGGTACTGGCCGTGCATGCGCTAGCGCACCAGGCAGCGTACGCAAGCCCGCAGCACTGTTACTGCGATCGACCGCATGCGGCCTAACCCGGCCTAGGGCGCCCACGCCTGCGCCGAGGACCAGATCACCGCGCAGATTTTCGCCGGAGTCCGTTGTTCCAGCCAATTGTCTAGTTCAGGGTGTCCGGTGCCAGATAAGGTCACCCGACGGGGGCCGTTTGGCGACGGCTGGGAGGCCGCCGGCTGATCCAATCCATGAACACAAGCCAATCCCTGAGCGTGGCTGTAACGCAGCAGTTTTGCGCCGCCGCGTAGCGCCGGTCCCCGCCGACTGCGTAACATCCTCCCTCCCCACG
>JAFAPI010000074.1 GCA_019247195.1 Gammaproteobacteria bacterium | reverse complement strand
GAAGCGCGGGGATGTCGGTAACACCGCCGAGCGCTACGCCAACGAAGCTTTCGAGCGATACGGGGCGGACGCTGTGACGGTCAATCCCTATCTCGGCGGGGACGCGCTCGAGCCCTTCCTGCGCCACAGCGACCGCGGCGTCGTGATCCTCTGCCGCACCTCGAATCCCGGCGGGGCCGACCTGCAGTCCCTGCCGGTCGGGGAGCGGCCGCTGTACCTCGTGGTGGCGGAGCTGGCGGCGCGCCGCTGGAACCGCCACGGCAATTGTCTGCTCGTGGTCGGCGCGACCTACCCGCAGGAGCTCGCCGCGGTGCGCGCCCAGGTGGATGACATGCCGCTCCTGGTGCCGGGGGTCGGCGCCCAGGGCGGGGACGTCGGGCGCGCGGTGCGCGCCGGCCTGGACTCGCACGGCACGGGCCTGCTGGTGAGCTCCTCGCGCGCGATCCTCTATGCCTCGCACGGCGCGGACTTCGCCAGCGCCGCCCGCGCCGCCACCGAGGCGCTGCGTGCGCAGATCAACCGCTGCCGGCCGGCGCGCGCATGAGGAGCCGCGGCGCGGCGCTGTGCCTCGCCGCCGCGGCACTGCTGGGCGCCTGCGGCGCTCCGGCGCCGCCGGCGGGGGCGATCCTGGTGCGCGGCGGCGGCCCGGACCCGGACTCCCTCGACCCGCAGAAGGCCCGCGGCTTTGAGGCGCAGAGCATCCTGCGCGACCTGTGCGAGGGGTTGACGACGCTCGATCACGCCGCGAGGGTCGCCCCCGGTGTCGCCACGCGCTGGAGCGTCAGCGACGACGGCCTCACCTACACGTTCTATCTGCGCCCGGAGGCGCGCTGGTCCGATGGCCAGCGCGTGGTGGCGGAGGACTTCGTCACCGCGCTGCGCCGCCTCGTGGATCCCGCCACCGCCTCGGGGTACGCCGAGTACGTCGCGGTGATCGCGCACGCGCCGGAGATCGTGGCCGGCCGTGCCCCGCCCGCCTCCCTCGGTGTGACCGCTGGCGATGCCGCGACGCTGGTCATCACCCTCGCGCACCCGGCGCTCTATCTGCCGACCCTGCTCTCGCACCCGGCCACCTGCCCGGTGCGTCGCGCCAGCCTCGCCGCCGGCGCCGACTTCGTGCATCCGGGACGCATGCCCGGCAACGGGGCCTTCCTCCTCGCCGAGTGGGTGCCGGGGTCCTACCTCCTGGCGCGGCGCAACCCCCGCTACTGGAACGACCGCGCCACGCACCTGGCCGGCGTCAGGTACCTGTTCATCCCCGACGAGAACGCCGAGCTCGCCCGCTACCGCGGCGGAGAACTGCAGGTCACCTTCGTGGTGCCCCGCGGGCAATTCGACTGGATCCGCGCCCATCTGGCCGCGCAGCTGCACATCGCCCCGCAGCTCACCACCTACTATTACGGCTTCAACCTCAAGCGCGCCCCGTTCCGCGATCAGCCGGGGCTGCGCCGGGCGCTCTCGCTGGTGATCGACCGCGAGCGGCTGGCGAAGGCGGTGCTGCGCGTCGGCGAGCTGCCCGCCTACGGCTGGGTCCCGCCCGGGATCGACAACTACACCCCGCAGTCCTTCGACTACCGCGACCGGCCCATGGCTGAGCGCATCGCCGAGGCCAGGCGGCTCTACGCCGCCGCGGGCTATGGCCCCTCCCACCCGCTCGTCTTCGAGCTGCGCTACAACGCCGGCGAGGTGCACAGCAAGCTCGCCGTGGCGGTGGCGGCCATGTGGCAGGAGGGGCTCGGCGCGCAGGTGCGCCTGGCGCAGGTCGAGTTCAAGACCCTGCTCGCCGACATCGACCGGGGCGATGTGGAGATGTTTCGCTCGAGCTGGGTGGGCGACTACAACGACGCCAACACGTTCGCGCAGTACCTGCAGAGTGACTTCGGCGTCAACCTGCCGCATTACCGCAACCCCGCCTACGACGCGCTGCTCGAGGCGGCGGCGCAGGCGACCGATCCGGCGCTGCGGCGCGCGAAGCTCGAGGCGGCCGAGGCCCTCATGCTGAGCGAGCACCCGCTGCTGCCGCTTTACTTCTACGTCAACAAACACCTGGTGAAGCCCGAGGTCCTCGGCTGGTATGACAACGTGATGAACGTCGTCTACAGCCGGGATCTGGCGCTGCAGGGCCCTGCGCCTTAGGGCACGGCGGACACGGGGCGCCCCAGGCTGGCCTGAGCTTTGAAGGAGATACCGATGCAACGACGCGGATTGTTGTCCCGACTGGTGGCGCTACCCGTCCTGGCCGGTGCGCTCAGCAGCGCCTCCGCCCTCGAGAAGAAGACGCTGCGCATCATGATGAAGAGCGCCTGGGGCTCCGATGACCCCACCAAGGCAGCCTTCCCCTTCCTGCACGGCCATGCGCTGGCCGAGGCCGGTCACGAGGTGCAGATCTTCCTGCTCGGGGAGGCCGTGTCGCTCATGCGCGCCTCCGTAGCCAAAGCCGTAGTGCCGGTGGGCTGGCCGCCGCTTGCGGAGGCGTTGGAGAAGGTGGTCGCGCGCAAGATTCCGATCTATGCCTGCGGCGCGTGCAGCCGGGCCCGCGGGGTCGTGGAGGCCGACCTGTCGAACTGGAATGCGAAGTTCGGCAATCCGACGATTTTCGTCTCGCTGGTGGAGTGGGCCGACCGGGTGATCACCGAGTAGGTCGTCGTTTGGGTGAGCTCTCGCGGGCCCCGCGGCGGCACTCGAATTGCCAGGCGTCGTGACAGCTGAGATGCAGCGCCAGGGTCCGGCTGCCCCCGCAGTCGACCTCATAGAGGACCTCGGTACGCACCACGGGCGCGTCGCAGACCGCGCAGGCCTGGCCGTCACCGGGGCCGGCGATGACCTGCGCGGGCACGTGCGCAGGCAGGCGCCCGGCGCGTAGCTTCATCCGCGCCAGCGAGCGGATTCTCGGGTTGTCAGGATGCAATGGCCCGGACGATGTCATCGCGAGTCCTGCCCGGCAGTAACCCGGTAGCCAACATAGGGCGCGCCGGCGCCGCTTCAAGCCATGGGGGTGCTTCCCTGAGGCGAGCGACCTCGCCCCTGCTTTGGCGCGTCTCGATAGCACGAGCTTGGACGACGCTATACTGACGACAGATCCTATGCCCCGCGCCCGTCATACCCTGGCAGTGTTGTTGCTCACGCTGCCACCTGGCGTCTTGGACGCTGAGGAATATTGGGGGTACTCCTATCGGAATGTGGAGGTCATGGCAGCGGGCAACCCGACCTACGCGACCAACCTTGCGCGCTATTGCGTCCGCCTTGACGCCTTGCTCAGCCGGATCCTGGGAGTCAGGCCGGGATACCGCACTCCCACTCACATCTACGCCCTGGCCGCGGAGCAGTTGCGCGCCTACCTGGGCAGTGGCTCCGCCTCCGTTCGCACGACAGCTTACGACGTGATCGTCGTGTCGAATAACGACCGTGCGCCCGGCAGCGACTACTGGGGGCCCTATTTCGGCTACACGGCGGGCATGCTAGCGCTGCAGAAGCAACTCAAAGGACCGGACTGGTACATGGAGGGGCTGCCGTTGGTGTTCGCGAGCACCAGCTTCGAGCACGGACGTGCCAAGCTGGGCAACATCGACGTGGGCTATGGCGAACAGCTCGGTCAGGGCGGCGCTCTCATCCCGCTGCGAATCTTCCTCAAACAGCGAAAACAGGAAGTCGTGGCGCTCAGACCCCCGAGCATGTACGAAGCCGAGGCGTGGGCCTTGGCACACGAGATCTTCGTCGAAGGCTGGCACCGCGCTGAATTCACCCAGTATCTGGACTCGATGCGGCAGGGTACGGAAGAAACCGCGGCATTCAAGGCGAGCTTCCAGATCAGCTATGAGCAGCTCCACAAGGACTTCGAGTACGCCATCCACCAAAGGCCCTCCGTCTACACCCTGGCAGTGCCCGAGGATGTCGCGGCCCGCGACGAGCCTCCGCAGCGTATGAGCGAAGCGGAGATCAAGGGTCGCCTTGCGCGACTGAGTCTATGGTACGAGCACGGTCCGGATCCCCTGCCGCTCGCCAGCGAAGCGCTGCAGCTGGACCCGCGCAATGAGACTGCGCTGCGGGCCCTAGCGATCGCCAGACTGACCCACGGTGACTTCACGGAAGCGCTGGCCACGGTGGATAAGCTGTCTGCTCTGACCCACTCGCCGGCAGGCAGTGCCGACGCGGGCGATGTTCTGCTCACTCTCGCCGGGGTGGTCCAGCGCGGCACGGCGAGCTTGCCCGTCGATGCGCAGACGCTCCGGCAGCGAGCGAAGGAAAATTACGCCAAGGCCCTCACAACCGATCCCGAAAACCGCCAGGCGCTTGGCGGGCTCGCCATTCTCGAGCGCACGCCGGGCGACGCTCCGCGTTAGTTGACCGCCGGCGCCTTCGCGGCTGTCGCAAGGGCGCCGTGAATCGGGCCCCACCGACTATTTTCCGATGCAGAAGGACGCGAAGATCCGCCCGAGCAGCTCCTCGGTGGTCACTTCGCCGGTAATCTCGCCCAAGGCCTGATGCGCCAGTCGCAGCTCCTCGGCCACGAGCTCACCCGCGCGGTTTTCGACGAGCTGACGCTCGGCCTCCGCCGTGTGCGTACGGGCCCGCGCGAGTGCATCGAGGTGCCGGACGCGCGCGCTCACGGCGCTGCCGGCCGCTGACTGATAGCCCATGGAGCGTTTGAGGTGCTCGCGCAGCGCCGGCAGTCCTTCGCCGGTGAGGGCCGAAACGCCGAGCCGCGGCGGGTCAGCGGCCGTGTCCGCCAGCGGCAGGCCGCGCGTCTGGTCGAGCTTGTTGAACACCAGCGTCACCGGCAGCGACGGCGGAAGCTGCCCGCGCTCGGCGTCATAGGCCGCCGCGGTGGGATCCTCGACGGCATCGATGACGAACAGCACCCGGTCCGCGCGGGCCATCTCCGCCTGGGCGCGGCGGATACCCTCCGCCTCGATGCGGTCCTGCGCCGGGCGCAGGCCCGCGGTGTCCAGCACGTGCAGCGGCAGGCCGTCGAGCTCGATGCGCTCGCGCACGACGTCGCGGGTGGTCCCCGGGAGCTCGGTCACGATCGCGGCGTCGTAACCGGCCAGCCGATTGAGCAGACTCGACTTGCCCGCGTTCGGCCGACCGGCGATGACGACCGTCATACCCTCGCGCAGGAGCCGGCCCTGCTGTGCGCTTTCCTGCACGGCAGCGAAATGTGCGCGCACCGCGGCGAAGCGCTCGCCGAGCTCGCGGTCGGCGAGGAAGTCGATCTCCTCCTCGGGAAAATCGATGGCTGCCTCGACGTAGGTGCGCAGCTCGAGTAGGGCCTCGCCGAGCCCCTGCACCATGGCGGAGAATTCGCCCTGGAGCGAGCGCAGGGCGGCGCGCGCCGCCTCGCGCGAGCCGGCGTCGATGAGGTCGGCGACGGCCTCGGCCTGAGCGAGGTCGAGCTTGTCGTTGAGGAAGGCGCGCTGGGTGAACTCCCCGGGCAGCGCGCGCCGCGCGCCGAGGGCGACCACGCGGGCCTCGAGCGCCTCGAGCACGAAGGGACCGCCATGCCCGTGCAGCTCGAGGACGTGTTCGCCGGTGTAGGAGTGCGGGGCGGGGAAGAACAGCGCCAGCCCCGTATCGAGCACGGTCCCCTCCGCGCCGAGGAAACGCGCGAAGGTAGCGTGCCGCGGCCGCGGCAGGTCGCCGATCAGCCGCGCGCCGATCTCCGGGGTCTTCGGACCGCTCAGCCGCACGATGCCGATGCCGCCGCGCCCCGGCGGGGTCGCTATCGCGACGATGGTGTCGGTGCGGCTCACGGCGCGAGGCTAGCGCCGCACCGGCGCGAAGTCAGCCGCGGCGCGCGGCCGCCGCCGCCTCGATGCGGCGGTTGATGTTCCACTGCTGGGCGATGGACAGCACGGTGTTGGTCACCCAGTAGAGCACCAGCCCGGCGGGGAAGAAGGCGAACATCACCGACATCGCGAGCGGCATGATCATGAACACCTTGGCCTGCACCGGGTCGGGCGGGGCGGGGTTGAGCTTGTACTGCACGAACATGGCGACCGCCATGATCGCCGGCAGCACGAACCACGGGTCGCGCGAGGACAGATCGTGGATCCAGAACCCGAACGGAGCCTGGCGCATCTCCACGCTCTCGAGCAGCACCCAGTAGAAGGCGATGAACACCGGGATCTGGATGAAGATCGGCAGGCAGCCGGCGACCGGGTTCACCTTCTCGCGCTGGTACAGCTCCATCATCGCCCGACCGAGCTTCTCGCGGTCATCGGCGTAGGTCTCCTGCAGGTTCTTGATGCGCGGCTGCAGGGTCTTCATCTTCGCCATGGAGCGGCCGCTCGCCTCGGACAGCGGGTAGAAGAGCAGCTTGAGCAGGAAGGTCACCACGATGATCGCGATGCCCCAGTTGCCACTCACGGCGTGCACCCAGGACAGCACGATGAACAGCGGCCGCGCCAGGAACCACAGGTGCCCGTAGTCGGCCACGCGCCCGAGCTCGGGTGACAGCGCCTCGAGCTGGTTCTGCAGCTTCGGCCCGGTGAAGAGTGTCTCTGCCAGCGTGGCGCTGGCGCCGGCCGGGACCGTCAGGGCCGGTCCGGTGCCGCTGAGGGAGTACTGATCCCCCGCCACGCCGAGCGCGAACTGCCAGGTCGTGCCGCGCGGCGGCACCACGGCGCTCACGAAGTGATGCTGCAGGGCGGCGATCCAGCCGTTCTGCGCCTGCAGGCTGAGGTGGGCGTCGGTCGCGCTGGTGGGATCGAGCTTGCGGTACTTGTTGCCATCGTGGAGCGCGGGGCCGTGGAAGGCGTAGCTCTGCACGTCGAAGTAGGAGCTCTTGGTCCGCGGATCGTTGCGCACGATCTGGGCGTAGGGGGTGACCGTCCACGCCGCCGGCCCGGCGTTGTGGACGTCGTACTCGAGGCCGATGGCGTACTGGCTGCGGTGGAAGACGAAGGTCTTCGTCACCTCCACGCCGCCCGCGTGCCAGGTGAGCGGCACGCGCAGCTCCGCGGCGTTGCCCAGGGAGTACTGGGTGCGCTCGCTGGTGAAGGGCGCGAGGTGCGTCGGGTAGGGCCCGGGACCCGCGCCGCTGAGCCCCGTCTGCAGCTCATACAGCGTCCGGCTGGCGTCGCGGTTCTCCAGCCGCACCGGCGTGGTGCCGCCCTTCACCTGCGGGTAGGCGGGCAGATCGACGCGCTCGAGGGTGCCGCCCTGCAGGCTGATGTCCAGATCGAGCACGTCGGTGTGCACGTGCACCGGCGGGAGTGCAGGCGCGGACGGCGCGGCCTCCGCCGGCGCCGCTGCCGCGGCCGGCTGCTCCGCGACGCCCGGGGCTTGTGGAACCCGGGCCGCAAGATCGGGCGCGGGGGCCGCGGGGGCAAGTGGCGCAGCCACCGGAGGGGGTGCGTTCGGCGGGTAGTCGTGCAGCCAGGTCTGCACGTTCAGCAGCAGCAGCAGCCCGAGAGCCACCCACAGGTAAAGGCGTGGATTGTTGGGCAGGATGCCGTTCACGCGTGGCGGTGCCGGGCGTGCGGCTCAGGCACGGGATCGAAGCCGCCCGCGTGCCAGGGATGGCAGCGGGCGAGGCGCGCGAGCGCGAGGCCGATCCCGCGCGGCAGGCCAAAACGCAGGATGGCATCGCGCGCGTACTGGGAGCAGCTCGGGTAGAAGCGGCAGCGCGGGCCGAGGAGCGGGCTGAACGTGAGCTGGTAGAGCCGGATCAGTGTTGCCACGAGCCGCCGCATCAGTGCCCCAGCCGTGTCCACAGTGCCGCGAGGCTCGCGGCCAGCTCGCGCGCGCTCGCCGCGTGCGCCTTCGGTCGCACGCTCACCACCACGTCGAGCGGCGGCAGCGCACGCTGATGCAGGCGGAAGGATTCGCGGATCAGTCGTCGCAGGCGGTTGCGGCGCACCGCGTTGCCCGCCGCCCGCACCGCCACCGCGAGGCCGAGGCGCGGGACACCGGCCGTGTTCGCTCGCGCCGTCACGGCGAAGAATCCGTCGGCGCTGCGCTTGCCGCCGGCATAGGCGGCGTCGAAGTCACGCTTGTGCCGCAGACGCAGACGCGCCGGCAGTGTGAGCCGCCCTGGCATGCAGGCCTTGAGGAGAAGTTCAGAAGCTGCGCGCCCCGCGGGGCGCACCTCGCGCTTAGGGTATCAGCTTGCGCCGGCCCTTGGCGCGGCGCCGCGCGAGCACCTTGCGGCCGTTCTTGGTCGCCATGCGGGCCCGGAAGCCATGGGTGCGCTTGCGGCGCACTTTGCTCGGTTGGTAGGTCCGCTTCATGCAGGCTCCGTGAACGATCCGCTGCCGGTCAAAAAAGGGCGGCAAGGCTAAGCCGTT
>JAFAPI010000073.1 GCA_019247195.1 Gammaproteobacteria bacterium | reverse complement strand
TACCGCGAGCACGCGGGGCGAGTGTACGGGCTATGCCTGCGGATGACGCGCGACAGCGCGCTCGCGGAAGACTGTACGCAGGAGACGTTCGTCAACGCATGGCGGGCACTCGGGCAGTTCCAGACGCGCAGTTCGCTCGCCACCTGGCTGCACCGCATCGCGGTCAACGTAAGCCTGGCCAAGCGCCGGCGCGCGCTGCCGGTGGCGGAGGTCGCGGAGGAGGAGGACGGGATGGATGCCAGCTGGACGCTCGAGACCCCGGTGGAAGTCCGGGAGCTGGAGACGGCGATCGGAGCGCTGCCGGACGGTGCGCGTGATGCGTTGGTGCTGCACGCTCTGTATGGCTACACGCACGGCGAGGCCGCGCACATGCTGGGCATCGCGGAAGGCACCTGCAAGGCACAGCTGCACCGCGCCCGGCGACTGCTGCGGGAGCGGCTCGGGATGGAGGTGGCCTGATGACTGAGGACATGCGCAAGGTGAGTTCGCTCTCCGAGCTGCCGCTCGCCCTCGATCCGCCGCGGGATCTGTGGCCGCAGATCGAGGCGCAGCTGCGTGCCCCGGCGCGCGCCGCCGCGGCCCCGCGCCGTCCGCCGTGGCGCGCGCTCGCTGCCGCGGCCATGGTGGCGAGCCTCGCGGTCGGCATGTTCATCGGCCGGGACCTGCTGCCGGGCCAGCGCCCGCCGGCGGCGCCGGGCCGGAGCGCGGCGGGGGCCGCCACACTGATCGATGCGGCATACGTGAGCGACCCGCGCTACCGGCGCGACCGGGCCCGTCTGCTGCAGTCGCTGCAATCGCGTCTCGAGGCGATGCCGCCCACGGCGCGGGCCAAGGTCGTGGCGAGCCTTGCCACGATCCATCAGGCCAAGCAGGACCTGGAGCAGGCGCTCGGCAAGGATCCGAGCAACGCGCTGCTGCAGGAGCTGCTCATCAACACTTACCAGGACGAAATGCGCGTCCTCACGGACGTCCACGAGGCCAGCGATGCTGGCAAGGGGATCTGAGCTATGCGACTCACATGGGTAATGATTGCGCTGGCCGCGGCAGGCACGGCCAATGCCGGGACGCGCTTCGACAGGACCGTGGCGGCGGAGGCCAAGGGGGTGGTCGACATCTCCAACACCAGCGGCAAGGTGGAAGTAGCCGGCTGGGACCGCAACGAGGTGGCCGTGCACGGCGACTTGGAGGAGGGCGTCGAGCGGGTCGACGTGAACACCGAGGGTGATCACACGATCGTCAAGGTGGTCCTGCGGCAGCACAACAGCGACGACGGCGATGCCATCCTGCGCATCCAGGTGCCACGCGCCAGCGAGCTGCACCTCTCCACGGTGAGCGCCGATCAGCGCATCGGCGGGGTGAGCGGCGTGCAGCGGCTGAACGCGGTGAGCGGCGAGGTGATTACCGAGATCGCCGCTGCGGACCTGGAAGTGAAGACCGTGAGCGGGGATGTGCACATCAAGGGTCACGGCGACCCGGCACGCCTGCACGTCAGCACGGTGAGCGGGGATGTGCGGCTGGAGCGCGGCGCGGGCGAACTCGAGGCCAACTCGGTGAGCGGCAACTTCGTGGTCTCGTTCGACACCACGCGCGCGGTGCACGCGCGCACCACGTCGGGTGACTTCCACTTCGAGGGTAAGCTCGCGCGCGGCGCATCCTTCGATGTCACTTCCGTCAGTGGCGACCTGAACGTGCGCGCCCCGGCCGAGGGCGGTTACGCCTACGACGCGTCGAGTTTCAGCGGCGACATCACCGACTGCTTCAATGCCCACCCCGACAAGGACGGCCCGGTGGGGCATTCGCTCAGCGGCTCACGGGGCGAGGGCGGCGGGCACCTGCGCCTGCGGACCATGAGCGGGGATATCCAGCTCTGCGACCGACCCTGAGGCATGGCGCGCGCGGCGGGTGCGCCCGCCGCGACCCCGCGCCGCCGGCGTTACAATGCGGCCGTGAGTGGTGCGGCCTCCTTCGCTGAACGACTCCTTGACTGGCACCGCGGCGCCGGCCGCCACGACCTGCCGTGGCAGCACCCGCGCACCCCCTACCGGGTGTGGATCTCGGAGATCATGCTGCAGCAGACGCAGGTAGCGACGGTGCTACCCTACTACCAGCGTTTCCTCGCGCGCTTTCCCGACGTGCACGCGCTCGCCGCGGCCGAGGCCGATGAAGTGCTGCACCTGTGGTCCGGCCTCGGCTACTACGCGCGGGCCCGCAACCTGCAGCGTGCCGCGCAGGTGATCCGCGATCAGCACGGCGGGGCATTCCCGGAGGATTTCGCGGCGGTCGCCGCGCTGCCGGGCATCGGCCGCTCCACCGCGGGCGCGATCCTCGCGCTCGCCTGTGGTCAGCGACACCCGATTCTCGATGGCAATGCGCGACGGGTCCTCGCGCGGCATTTTGCCGTCGGGGGGGCGGCGGGCGAGCATCAGGCGCAGGCGCGGTTATGGCAGCTCGCCGAGGCCTGTACCCCCGGACACCGGCTCGCCGACTATACCCAGGCGATCATGGATCTCGGGGCCACCGTCTGCACGCGGCGCCACCCGGCCTGTACGCGCTGCCCGCTCGCACTTACCTGCCGGGCGTGGCGCGCCGGGCGGCCGACCCAGTATCCGCAACCGCGCCGCCGCGCAGTGAGGGGACGCCGCGAGTTATTTTTCATCGTGGCCCTCAACGAACGCAACGAGGTGCTGCTCGAGCAGCGGCCACCGCGGGGTATCTGGGGGGGTCTGTGGAGCCTGCCGGAGTTCGCCACGGCCAGTGCGGCGCGCCGGTTCGCGCTCGATGCGCTGCCGGCCGCACGCGCCGAGCCTCAGCCACTCGATACGCTCGAGCACGGCTTCACCCACTTCGACCTCCTCATCCGCCCCTTGCTGGTGCGTTGTCGGCGTACCGTCACCGCGAGTCCGACCCTGTGCTGGGTTAACATCCGCGCTCCCGGACGCATCGGCCTGCCCGCACCCGTGGCCGCACTGCTCGAGGGTCTGTCGCGGCAGACGCTGTTCGATGCGGCCTGAAGGAGCCAGAGTGGCGCGAGTCGTACAGTGTGTGATCCTCAAGCGCGAGGCCGAGGGCCTGCCGCGGCAGCCCTATCCGGGGGAGCTCGGCCGTCGCATCTACGAGCAGGTGTCCAAGGAGGGCTGGGCCCGCTGGCTCGCCCACCAGACGATGCTCATCAACGAGTACCGACTCACGCCCATCGAGCCAAAGGCGCGCAAGTTCCTGGAGTCGGAGATGGAGAAGTTCTTCTTCGGCACCGGCTCGGCGACGCCGCAGGGTTACCAGCCCCCGTCCGGCTGACTAAAGGTGAATCAGGCCGCGGCGGTGTGCGACCGCCACGGCCTCGGTGCGGCTGATGGCGTCGAGCTTCGTGAGGATCGCCTTGACGTGGGTTTTGGCCGTTCCCTCGGTGATGGACAGGCGGCGCGCGATGTCCTTGTTGCTGCGCCCCTGGGCGACGAGCTGCAGCACGTCGAGCTCGCGCTGCGTCAGGCTCGGCTTCGCCATGCGCTGCAACGCCTTGGCGGCCACCGTGCTGGAGGTGTACGGCCGGTCCTCGCTCACGGCCCGGATCGCGGAGAGGATCTCCTGGCGTGGCGCGTCCTTGAGCAGGTAGCCCTTCGCGCCCTGTGACAGGCACTGGAATATGTCCTCGTCCCCATCGTAGGTGGTCATGATGAGGATGCAGGCCTTGGGGTTGACCTCGAGCACGCGCTGCACGACCGCGACGCCGTCGCGCTTGGGCATGCGCAGGTCGAGGACCATGACATCGGGCCGATGCTGCTCGTAGAGGGTGATGGCGGCCTCGCCATCGCCGGCTTCAGCGACCACTTCCATGTCGGCCTGCTGGTTGATCATGGCGGCGAGCCCGTCGCGCACGACCGGATGGTCATCGGCGAGCACAACGCGGATCTTGGTCTTCATGACCGTGGCCAATCAGGCCGCCTTCTTCAGCATGCGCACGCTGACGCGCGTGCCCTTGCCCGGCCGGCTCTCGATCTGCCACTCCCCGCCGATCGCCCCTGCACGCTGGCGCATGCTCGACAGCCCGAACCCCTCGCGCGCCGACAGCTCCGGTGCCTGCTGCATGCCCACCCCGTCGTCGCTGACCGCCAGGGTCCAGTACGCCCCCTCATCCGACATGGTGATCTGTACGGTGCGCGGTTTGGCGTGGCGCACGGCGTTGCTGAGCGCCTCCTGGGCGATGCGCAGCAGCTCGTGCTCGTGCTCGGGGCGCAGACCGGTCACGATGCCGGCGCCGGCGAAGGTACAGGTTACCCCGCCCGGCACGGTGGACCGGTCCGCCAGCTGGCGTAGGGCGATCTCAAGACCGGCGCGGCGCGTCTGGTCGAGTCGCAGCGCCATGACCGAGCGGCGTGCTTCGGCCAGGCCATCGCGTGCGAGCTCGCGGATGCGTGACAGCGTGAGGGCGAGCTCCGAACCGCGCTTGCGGCACGACGGGAATTCCTCCACCGCGCCGAGCTGCAGCAGGATGCCGGTGAAGGCCTGCGCGAGGCCATCGTGGATCTCCTGGCCGATTCGCGTGCGCTCCATCAGCACGGCGGTTTCCTTGGCGGAGTAAGCCAGACGCGTCAGCTGCACGGCCAGGGTCGCCTGCTGGGCGAGCGCGACGAGCAGCCCGCTGCGCTGCACGTCCACGGCAGCTCGCGAGAAGGTGAGGGCCAGGAAGCCGACGTTGCGGCCACCGAACATGAGCGGATGGATGACCGAGCTCACGGCGCCCTGGCGATGGTGAAAGGCGAGTACCCCCGGCCAGATATCGGTCTCGTCGTTGCCGACCACGAGGTAAGTCGCCTCGCGCAGGTCCGCGAAGCGCTGGGTGAAGACCGAGCCCGCCACTGGGACGCTGGTGGCGTAGGAGGGCTGCGCCAGTTGTCCGTCACGCACGTGGGCGACGATCCGCCACTCCTGCACCGTTTCCTTCAGCACGATGACCACCCCGGACATCGCATCGAACTGACGCGTCGCCTCGAGCAGCATGTGACCCATGAAGCTGTGCAGGTCCGTCTCGCCGGCGAGGCGCTCGAGGTTGCCGCGGATCACCGCGTTCGCCTGGGCCAGGTCGGCCGCGCGCTCCTCGGCCGCGTGCTCGCGCTCACGCCGCACGTCATCGACCAGGCGCTCGCGGTGGAGTGCGGCACCGATCACGCCGGCTGCGGTCTCGAGTGCGGCGAGCTCAGCGGCGTCGATGGCGCGGTGCTGCCGGGTATTGTCAAAACCCACGATGCCGGTGAATTCGCCCGCCACGAAGATCGGCACGATCGCCTTGGTGCGCGTGCCCACGCCCTCGATGGCACCGAGCTGGGCGGTCCCCTCCCGGCGCGAGAAGCACACGCTGCGGCCGGCGCGCAGCTCGGCGCACACCTCGGTGAACTGCCGCTCGTCGCAGCTGCACTGAGTGACATCGTGCAGGTGCGGGGGCACGCCATCCGCGGTCCATTCACTGACGACCACCAGCAGCGGCTCGCCGTGCGGGCCGATGCGCGTCTCGAGCAGACTCACCCGGTCGACGTGCGCCGCCTCGCCAATGAGACCTAGCACCCCGGGGATGGCGGCGCGAACGTCGGGCGCCTGCAGGAGCAGGCGGCTGGCGCGCGCGGTCGCGGTCAGCAGCCGCTCGCGCGCCTGCAGGGACTCGTTGGCGCGGCTCAGACTCTCCGCGCAGGGGGGCTTGCTATCGTCTTCTAGGGGCAGCGGGGCCAGGTTGGCGCTCATAGCCGCACTCGTGTGGCAGACCTATTAATAAGGAGAAGTGTAGCGCTCTCTTCAGTCCCAAGGCTGGATCAGGCCCCCGGCCTCTACCTTCCGGGGGACGCCGAGACCGGTCGGCGGGGGCGCAAGCGCCGCGCGCGGACGGGGGCAGGGGGATTTGACGCCTCAGGGAGGGGTGGGTCTAATACGCCGCCTTCCGCCGGCGGCCAGGTAGCTCAGTTGGTAGAGCAGCGGACTGAAAATCCGCGTGTCGGTGGTTCGATTCCGCCCCTGGCCATATCACCCAAAAGTTTCAGCCTTAGTTGGCGCTGTTCAGATAGGCAGCGCTCGAGAAGCGGATTGATCGCCTTGGCGGCTGCAGTGGCCGAGATGCTTGCGTACGACTCGTGAGTGCCTGTCCGCGCGCCGGGTCGGCAAAGCCTAAGGACCTACTGAGATACCTGCGTCGAGCCCCGAAGACGACTGCTAGGGCTAGGATCAAAGGTAAGACTGCTGATCACACGTTGGCCCTCGCAGCTCTTACCAAGACGGGTGACGTTGGTCTTGGCGCAGGCAACCGACTCGCACGCGTGGGCGGTGTCGTCAGGTGCTGTGCGCCAGACCCTTCCTTCCTGCCATCGCGCTCCGGTCTCGTTGATCCTGGTAGCTTTCCGCGACACAGTCTGAGGGATGGCCAAAAGTCTCGCCGACAGTAATTTAGCAAAACTCGACCCGCTCCAAATAGGATGCATGGAGTGCCTGATAGGCCGTGGCCGCGATGAGTGCTGATGGTTTTCTATCAATGAAGATTCGACCGAAGCCGCTGCTCCCGCTGATATTCGCTGGATCGTTGCTGACGGCCGCGTGCGGGGGCGGGGGCGGGGGAAGCGCATCACCGCCGCCACCGCAGATGCCGTCGGGGCGCGGGCAGCTCATCCAGAGTCCGCCAAGCAAGGCCGGCTCGCTGTCAGCGACGGAGTTGCTCGCCGGGCTGAGCAGCAGCCAGCAAGGACAAGTGCTTTTGCAGTTCGCGCTCGCGCCGACATGCTCCGTTGATACGTACCACGTGGAGTACATGACCGTCGGCGCGCGAGGCGAGCCCGCCACGGCGTCCGCGGCGCTGATGATTCCGACGGGCTCGGATCCTGTATGCCAGGGGCCTCATCCCGTCGTGCTTTATGCACATGGCAAACGGGTGGACAAATTGTTCAACATTGCCGATGTGACAAACCCGAAGTGGGAGACCCTGGCGCTCGCGGCCGTCTCTTCCGCGCGCGGCTACATCGTCGTCGCTTCGAACTACGCCGGGTACGACGTTTCAGATCTGGCCTACCACCCGTATCTCGATGCGGATCAGCAGTCCGGCGACATGATGGATGCGCTGAGTGCAGCACACACTGCATTGACCGCTTTGAATGTTGCGGACAACCACAAGCTGTTCGTGACGGGTTACTCGCAGGGAGGATATGTCGCCATGGCCACGCACCGCGCGTTACAGGCGGCGGGGGTCGCGGTGACGGCCTCGGCGCCGATGTCGGGCCCCTACGCGCTGTCTGCCTTCGGGGACGCCGTTTTCATGGGCCAGGTGGATGATGGTGCCACTGAGGATTTCGTGATGGTGGCCACGAGCTATCAGCATGCGTACGGCAACCTTTACTCCGATCCGACGGAAGTTTTCGAGCCGGCATATGCGTCCGGCATAGACTCCCTCCTGCCCAGCACGAGCGACGTCAACACCCTTATCACGCAGGGACGGCTGCCCCAGAGCACCCTGTTCAGCAGCACCCCGCCCGACCCCGAATTCGCTCCCATCACTCCAGCGACCGCGCCTGCACCACTGGCCGCAGTGTTTGCAGCGGGATTCGGCCCCGGCAACCTCGTAACCAATGCCTATCGGCTGGGCTATCTGCGCGATGCCCAGGCCGAGCCCGACGGCGGATTCCCGAAGCGGACCACCGGCGTTCCACCGCCCAATCCGGCAAACACGCTGCGGCAGGACTTAAAAGCGAACGACCTCAGGAACTGGTCGCCCACCGCTCCGATGCTGCTGTGCGCCGGTAACTCAGATCCATCGGTGTTCTACCTCAACACGCGGCTGATGCAGGATTTCTGGACGATGAATGCGCCCGACAGCGAGGTGACGGTCCTGGACGTCGATTCCCCCGTGGGGAATGGTGATGCCTATGCGAACGTGAAGCTGGCCTTTGCCGAGGCCAAGTCTTCAGTCGCCGCCGCAGCAGTGGCCGCCGGAGTGACGGACGGTGGCGCCGCCGCGGTTCTGCAGGTCTACCATGCGGACCTCGTGCCTCCGTTTTGTCTGGTCGCCGCAGCGTCATTCTTCAATATGTACTGAATACCTATTTGGTGCGGCGAGCGTCGACCTCAGATTGGTGCCATTTCCTGAAGCTGGCGAGGTCGGTAGCGGGCCATCAGTCTCGTTGGCCGGTCTGGCTGAACCCCCGTCACGCGGCCGGGGTTGAGCTACGAGATCAGCAGAAGCTCATAAGAGGCCGGGAATGATCCAGACATTCACTACCCGGGATCCCTGGGAGATGGCTGGAGCTTCATCTAGAGAGAGGGGGCCCTAGCAGTCGATTTCTAATGGCAAGCTCATCACACCGACGAGCTCCGGCATGCTATGTCTGGCTAGGACCGCGTGCGTCCTATAGAGGTGTCGCATGAACAGCGTCATCGAGCAGATCTACGCGACACGGCAGGTAGTAGGCAAGAGCGGACGGGTGCAGGAACTGCACTCGGCGATCGACAAGGAAGAGGGCGAGTTTCTCTACCGCATCCTCAGCAATGACCCGACGCTCGTTAAAACCCTCGAGGTTGGGTGCGCCTGCGGTCTGTCGTCACTCTACATCTGCGAAGCCACTAGGGGGCGCAGCGGAGCACACCACACGATCATCGACCCCCACCAGAATAGCGGCTATGACGGCGTGGGCATCAGAAACCTGCAGCAAGCGGGGGTCGGTCATGCGCAACTGATTGAGGAGCGCTCGGAGTTCGTGCTTCCCAGACTGCTCGAGGGAGGTAGTGGACCCTACGATTTCATCTTCCTTGACGGCTGGCATACCTTCGATCACACCTTGCTCGACTCGTTCTATGCCACGCGACTGTTGCGCGTCGGTGGGGTGCTCGCCTTGGACGATGCCGACTGGGAGTCCGTCGGGCGCGTCGTGGATTTCTTGCTGAGCTACCCCTGTTACGAAGAGCTGGGACGGGTGACTCGGGTCCGCGCGCGTGGCTGGAAAGGGTGGCTGGCCCCGAAGCTGGCGTCGCCCTTGAGCACCCGCAGGTGGAAGGCGCTTTTGTCCCGTAATGCCTATCGGAAGATATTCGAGCAGCGGATCACCCGGATGATCGCGCTCCGGAAGCGCAGCGAAGATGCACGCAGCTGGACTTGGCATAGTGAGGCGTTGTGAACCGGTAATGACACATAGAGTCCCGGCCAGCTCAATCGGACGTATCTCGAGGCACAGGCGGGGCGTTCGTCCCAGCGCAAAGCTGGTGATCGGAGATCCAGCTCGCTGCATGGCTCCTAAGCTGCAGCTGCGAGAATCCGAAAATGAGATTGCAACCTGCCCGCGAGAAGTTGCACGCCTTGCTCGAGCATGGAGCAGCGGGCACGGTGACCCTGCTGTTTGATGCTGGCCCGATGCGGCTGCCGAGGAGACTTTCGCGTCGCCGGGCCGCCGTTAACGCCCGCTCGCGCCGTGCGCAACTACGCCCGCTGACGGTACTCGGCCACCGAGATGATCTGTCGAGCACGGGTGTCCCACAGTATGCATCGTAAGGCGCACAGTACTTCGTCTAATTTCACGCGGGTGACGCTCGAGAATAAATGCTGGTACTGATCGTGACACGCGGCCAAGTGATAGTTCGGAATATGGGCGGAAAGGTGATGGACATGGTGGTAGCCGATATTCACGGTAAACCAGTTCAGCCACCGTGGCAGCACCAGAAAGCTCGTACCCTCGATGGTGCCCGCATCGCGGTCCCAGTGCGCGTCGTCGCTCGCATAGGCGTGCGCGAAATTGTGCTGCACCGTGAACAGCACGATACCCATGCCCCCGGCGATCGACACACTCAGGAGATAAATCAAGAAAAATGTCCCGGCCCCACATGCCCAGCACAGCAATGTCCATAGACTCAGGAGCACGACATTGTTCCAGAGCATGTGCCGGTACTCCCGTGCCGTCTTCCAGTAACGGCACCGATAACCTGCGGCGTGAGCCCGCAACGGTACCCCCGGCCGTGCCAGTTTTCTCCTGCCGCAGTGGAGCAGCAGCCCGATCGTGCCTTTCAGCCAGGTGAAGCGTGGGTTGAAGATCAAATAGATGAATCCGGCGAGGGGAGCGGCCAGCACGCTGCACTTGCTGCGGTACCAGCGCTGCTGAGCCACACTCAGCGCGGCATACTCCTCGACCGACAGGGTCGTGTACGGTCCCCGGTACCTGTCCCAGTTGCCATTGTGAGCATGGTGGTAGTTGTGATGCTGCGCCCACACGTATTGCGGCATCCCGGACAAGACCCCCAGCAGAAAACCCACAGCGCGGTTGAGCCAACAGCTGCGGAACAAACTCCCGTGGCCGCACTCGTGCATCAGACCAAAGGCACGCACGATGAACAAGATGAGGAGCAGCAGCGGGATCGGCGCCAGCCCGGGAAAATTGTGTGTACACCAGACCGCCGCGCACCAGAGCAGCACGAACGGCACCAGCGTGGTAAGAACCTGGCTCAGGCCCTTCAGGTCATCCGGCCTGGCATACCGCGAGATCATGCCAGCCCTGTGGCGCTGCAAGGACTCGTTCGGCACGGCAACCCCCGCCCGTCTCCAAATGACTGTTATAAGGAGAGCGACGGGCTTGCTCTAGCGGAGACGTCACAGTATGAGGGTAGCGGTGCCCCCTGCGCTAGCGCTCAGGGCGGGGCGAGCTACCGCGGCCCGGGCGAGGCTTACCGCCGTGGGACTGTTCAGTCCTCAGGCGAGTAGGTTGCCGTGACCTCGTAGCTTAGCTGCAGCAGGCACGGCCGCCGAGAGCTCGGCTCGCGACCCCGGGAGCCGCCGCACTCCAGGGTCCCGTGCGCGCGGTGCGTGCTCTCCATCAATGCGGTCTTGACTGCAGCACTGAGGTCGAACTGTCCATCGCAGTCCGAATAGGGACACTGATACTCGAAAAAGGCCCGGGCGGGCGGATAGAGCACGTGCGATTGGGGCGCGGGCGCGCCCGAGGCCTGCGCCTCGAACTTCAGCTCAATCCGAAGGTGCTCGAGTGCGGGGAAGGCGATGCGCAGGACCTGCGCGCTGGCGCGATCGCGCCGCAACTGATCCATGCGCCCCTGGCGCGTTGCGGCCGAAGGCGCAAACTTCATGCGGCGTACCCAAGCGGAGGGTGTTCAGCGCGGCTCGCGGTGCTCAGCGGCATCCTCTTACCTCAGACCGCTTTCTTCCCCGCCGCACGGGCGGCGCGGGTGCGTTGCTCCGCGCGCACGTCCTCGAGCGTCAGGCGGGTGCTGACCGCAATCACATCCAGGATGGGATGAGCCGGGTCCGAGGGCAGTCGCAGCGCGTGAATCCGCTCCCACGTGCGGATGCGCACCTCGGGAGGGTTGAGATCAGAACGCTGCTCCGCCAAGTCGAGCCGTCTTTTTTCGGCGCGCTCGAACTCCTCGTGGGCGAGGCGTTCAGCCACAGTCTTGGTTAAGTCGCCGCCCGGGCGTGGCGTAGTCATGACTCGTTCCCGGCTCAGTACCGGCGCGGACCGCCGCGGCCTCCGCCTGAGCGCTCACGCTCCTGGGCTTCGTTGACCTTGAGAGCGCGGCCCTCAAAGTCCTTACCGTTCAAAGCCTGCATCGCCCGGGAGGCATCGGCATTTGACATCTCGACGAACCCGAAGCCGCGTGGGCGGCCCGTGTCGCGATCGGTGATCAGCGAGACCTTCTCGACGGCTCCGTGTGCGGCAAATAGCGCGCGGACACCCTCTTCAGTTGCCGTAAATGGCAGATTTCCAACGTAAAGTTTGGTCATGGCACGGTACCCAGTGGTATTAAGAAGAACACGAAACCCGGCGACCCCCGCCTCCGAAAAGGCGTGAACCGGGCCGTAGCGTACGTCAGTTCACGACGGCATGCTCGAGTAAAGGGTGCCGGGGCCCGGTTCGGGCTCAAAGACATGTGGCAGACCACGCCCGCGGCGACTCAGCTCAAGGGGCGGGCGCGCGGAGGAGGTTCTGCCATTTTTGTTAGATCCACGCGGCAAACCGTGGACAAAGGACCGGGACTGCCACGCAGACATCGCTGGAAACCGAGATGAGCGACGACACTGCGCCGCGTGCACCGCGGCCGCTGCGTGATCTGCGGATCGACAGCCTGCGCGGCTTGATGCTGGCGGAGATCACCCTGGTCCACAGCGGTTGCCCCCTGGGACGCCTCAGCAATGAGATGTTCGGTCGCGTATCGGCCGCCGCCGGCTTCGTATTCCTTTCGGGACTCGTTGCCGGTGCCGTATACGGCCGCACGGCGGAGCGGGGGGCCGCAGCGATCACGCTGCGCTGCCTCAAGCGCTCCCTCTACATCGAGACCTACCATGTGGCGGCCTTTCTGCCCTTGCTGCTGGTGCTGCTGCTCGAGCCGCGGGTCAACGAGCATTTCCGCATAGCCGTGGCACCCGTGCTGCCCGATGCGCTGCGGGTGCTCGGGGATTTTGCGCTCTGGGCCTATCAGCCGATGTACTTCGACATCCTGCCGATGTATGCCGTGTTCGTACTCCTCATGCCCCTTGCGCTCCTCGCTTTACGTGAAGGACACGGTTTAGGCCTGCTGCTGGTCAGCCTCGGACTCTGGGGGTGCGCCCAGGCCGGGTTGGGGTCGCACGCTGCCGGAGGCGAGCCCTTCGGCTTTTTTCGCGGCGAGTTCAATCCCTTCGCGTGGCAATTCGTGTTCTTTTCGGGCCTGTACTTTGGTTACCGGCATCTTTACCGCAAGCAGCCGGTGGTGACGGTACAGCCGCGGCTCATCGTGCTGTGCGCGCTGATTTGCGCCGCCGGGCTGACGATGCGGTGGGGCCTGTTGCCTTGGCCCGCCGTGCTCGCGCGCGGTGGCTGGCTCGCGGCGAAAACCAATTACGGGGCCGCGTATTTGCTCAACTTCCTGGCCTTCGCCTATCTCATCTATTGCCTGGCGCGGCGCTTCCCGGGCGCCTTTACCTGGCCGCCGCTCGCCTTTCTCGGCCGCCACTCGATTCAGGTCTTCTACTTTCATCTCGTCATCGTCTATATGGCGGGGCCGCTGCGCTGGCGGGCGGCTGCATACGGACCCCTGGTCTACGATGCCTTCGGCGCCGCACTAGTCAGCACCCTCTTTATTCCCGCCTGGTGTCATGAACGATGGCGGGCCTGGCGTGGGGCTGGGAGAATTATTAGCGCCTCCATGTCACGCTCAGAGGCAACCTAGCACCTCCATCCACGTCACCGCCCAGCGGCGCGCGGGTACAAGGTCCTATTGGGGAGGTTTCAATAGGTCGAGCGACTCGGCGCCGGTGGATCGGAAAAAGGGGTCTCGGCAACGACTCTACGGTCGTGCCAGACTTGCCCCGGCCCAAGCGCAAGACGGCCGAGCTCGCATTGATGACCGCGGAGATCGATTTCCCGAGCCTGAACTCGTCGCGCCCGTTGCTCGAGGCGCTGCACGGTGAGGGTTACACGATCCTGCGCCGTTTCCTGCCATCGGACCTGATGCAGGAGATCGGCGCGGAGAGCGATCGCATCTATGAGCAGGGATTGCAGCACCACGCGACCTATCGGGACCGCAACCTCCTATTCGAGATCCTGGACGATCCGCAGGCCGGCCGGCGGGTCGTGCTGCAGGTGCACTGGATGGCATGGATCAGCCCGCTGTTCGAGCGACTGCGCCGCGACGCTCGCTACCTCAAAGTGCTGGAGCCCTTCCTCGGTCAGGACATCAAGCAGATCGCCCATCAGCTGCATTGGAAGCCGCCGGGAGCGAAATACACCTTTTACCGATATCACCAGGACGCCCGCTTTCGGAATCAGGCCGCCACGCGAAATTTCCTCGACGGCAACGTGACCACTGGCCTCGCGATCGACCGGCAGACCGCCGCCAACGGCGCGCTGCGCGTGATCCCGAGAAGTCACCGGCGTGGCTATCTCGGACTGTCCGAGGACGGCACGATCATGACGGGCTCGACACCGGATGACGAGTTGCGCAAAGTAGGGCTCGACCCGGCGAGTGCGGTCACCTGCGAGATGGAGCCCGGTGACCTGCTGCTGTGGACGCTCTACACCGTCCACGGCTCTGCGGCCAACCTCAGCGAGCACGACCGCCGCTTCCTCATCAACAGCTACGTGCGTGCGGGCGACAGCGACCGGGGGGAGTGGGCCTTTCGTGGCGGCGTATCGACCCCGCTCGGTGAGGAGCCGCAGATCTGCAAGTACGAACAGCTCCGCGAGAGACCGGGGCCGTTCTACATCGAGCCCAGCTGGACCGAAGAAGCACAGGCGAGCCAAAGTCCCCCGCGCGCATGATCGCCGTCGCCAGCGAGGGCTCCACGAGCGCTGCGCAGACGCCGCGCCGCTACGTCGTGACACTGCTGCTGATGCTGGCCTATACGCTGAACTCGGCCGACCGCCAGCTGCTCGCGATCATCGCGCAACCGCTCAAGCTCGACCTGCGACTGACGGATACGCAGGTCGGACTCCTGGCCGGCACTGCGTTCGCCGCCCTGTACGCGTTCGGCAGCATTCCGCTGGCGCGCCTCGCCGAGCGCTGCAACCGCGTCAATCTCCTGTGCACGGCGATGCTGCTGTGGTCCGCGCTCACCGCGCTGTGCGGGGCGGCGGCCCGCTTTGGCCAGCTCCTGGTGCTGCGTACGGGGGTGGGGATCGCCGAGGCCGGCTGCACTCCGCCAGCGCACTCGATCATCTCGGACTACTTTGCGCCGCCGGAGCGCGCGACCGCGCTGTCGCTGTACTCGTGCGGGATCTCGCTCGGCTACATCCTGAGCGCGATGCTCGGCAGTTACCTGGCACTGCGCTATGGCTGGCGCGTCGCTTGTGTGGCCGTGGGGTTGCCCGGTGTGGTGATGGCCGCTGTCCTGAAACTCGGCGTGCCCGAGCCGGCCCGTACCGCCGCACCTCTGCCCTCCGACCTGCGCGCGGAGTGGCAGCAGCTGCGACTGGTCGGCCGCTCGCTGCTGGGACGCTGGCCGCTGGCGAACTTCCTCTGCGGCGTGACGGTCGCAGCCTTCGCCGCACAGGGGTCCTGGGCCTTCATCCCCTCCTTGTTCAATCGTGCCTTCGGCCTGGATTACGCCCGCGTCGGTCTCGTGGCCGCCCTGACGGGGGGCGTCGCCGTCGGCGCGGGGCTCCTCGCCGGGGGTCCGCTCGCGGACTACCTGGCACGCCGTGACGTGCGCTGGTACGCGTACGTGCCGGCGCTGGGACTCCTGCTGGCAACGCCGCTGTTCGTCCTCGCTTTCCTGCAGGATGCCTGGCAGCGTTCGGCCGTACTGCTCGGCGCCGCCGGTTTCCTGCAATACCTCTCCTTCGGACCCACCGTCGGGGTGGTCCAGAACGTGGTCGAGCCACGCCAGCGGGCAACCGCGACCGCGCTCATCTATGTGGTGCTCAACGTGGTGGCGCTCGGCGGAGGTGCGCTCTTCACCGGCTGGCTGATCGACCGTTTTGCGGAGAGCCACCTCCACCACTTGCGCGCCGCCGCCTCCTTCGAGGTGCTCTGCCCGGGCGGCGGAGCGCTCAGACCCGCTGGCGCGGCGCTGTGTCGGCAGACCCTGGCGGCGGCCTCTCGCGAAGGCATCATCGTCACCGTGCTGCTCTACGGCTGGGCCGCCCTTCATTACCTGCTCGGTGCGAAGGGCCTTCGCCGCTGCCTGCGGTCCGCGAGCTGAGCGAGGAGATATCGATGCGTATTCGAAGCCCCGCTCACGCGACTTACGCCGCTACGATGGTGGGCCTCGGCCTGCTGGGCTTGGCGCAGGGTGACTTTGGCGCCCTCTGGCAACCGGTCCCTCCGAGCCTGCCAGCGCGCCAGGCGCTCGCCTACCTCTGCAACACGGTCACGCTCCTCACGGGACTCGGACTGCTCTGGCGGCTCGCGAGTGCGGCGCGGGTGCTTTGGCTCTTCCTGCTGCTCTGGTTCGGTTGCTTCAAGCTGCCGGTCCTGCTGCGCGCGCCGTTGGTCGAAGTCTCTTGGGAGAGCGCGGGTGAGACCGCCGTCCTCACCGCCGGCGCCTGGGTGTTGTACGCGTGGTTTGCTGCGGCCTGGGACAGACGGCGGCTTGCGGCGTGTTCCGGGGAGCACGGCGTGCGGATCGCGCGCGCAGTGTTTGGGTTGGCGCTGTTGCCTCTGGGGCTGGCGCATCTGGTCTACGTGCGCGAGACCGCCGCCCTCGTACCGTCCTGGATGCCGGTTCCGCTGGCGTGGGCCTACCTCACCGGTGGGGCGTACCTTGCGGCCGGCGTCGCCGTACTGACCGGGCGGCTTGCCGCGCTCGCGGCCGGGCTAGCCACGGCACAAATGGCTCTGTTCACGCTCCTGGTGTGGGTGCCACGAGTCGCGTTCGGCAAGCCGGAGGCGGCGGTTGCCAGCGAGTGCGTGCTGTCCTGGGCTCTCACCGTCGCGGCGTGGGTCGTGGCCGACTCGTATCGGGTCGGTCCCGCTTCGCCGGTCCCGGAGCGCACCGCTGCGGCATATGGCTCACCCTAGTGCGGCACGGCGGATCGCGCTCAGTGCATTGGGAGGCTCAACTGGCGAGCCGTGGCGGTGGTGGCTTAAGCTAACCCCCCAAGGGTTGGAAACAAGAGGCATCTCAAATGCCACGCTGCCCTGATCCCGCGCATCGCTACCTTCTCGTCACGCTCGCGTTACTCGCGATCGGGGGCTGCAGTCGTCACACTCCCTCGACGGCCAAACTGAACGCGCCCCCCACGGCGCCGCCCTTCGCCCAGTCCGATACCGGGGACACCTACGACCCGCAGGACCCATGCAATCTGCTCGATCCGAAAGAGGTCGAGGCGGTTCTGGGCGCGCCTCTCGCCGTCCCGCCGTACCGCGCGGGCAGCTCCACCTTCAATCCTTCCCCGAGCGGAGAGAACTGCGTCTACGAGAGCGGCAACTTCCGCTACATCACTCTCGAGGTGGATCGTGAAGGGGGCGCCCAGCACTACTCGATGACCGGCATGGTGAAGAACCTCATGAAGATGGGCGGCGGCAGCGCGCCGATCCAGAACAACGTCAAGAAGAATTTTCAGCTGGATGACGGCACCGAGCTCGCCGGGGAGTGGGACGAAGCCTCCCTCATGCCCATGAACTGCTGCATCTTCATGGCACTGCGGGGCGATCAGCTCGTCACCATCGACTTCACCGGCTCGACGGCTACGCTGAAGCAGGCGGCGCAATTGGTCGACAGCGCCTACAAGCGCATGGACAGTCCGCTGAAGATCGACGGGGGCGCCGCGGTGGCCGCGGCCAAGACCTTCGACAAGACCCGGCCACAGCCGGTCGACGTGTGCTCGCTGCTCACCCGGGCGGAGGTCGAGGCGATCATCGGCCGTCTCGCCAGGGATCCGATCAGCCATGGTCATGACGGCTGCGAATACGCAGTCGCGGTACCGCAGCAGAACGTGCCGGAGCAGTACGAGCTGCAGGTGCGCTGGCGCAACGGCTACTACCAGTGGCGCTCCGATCAGCACACCGGGCACTTGGGTGGGGCCGCGGTGGGGCAGATGGCCAAGGACGTGGCCGCCGAGATGGGGGCACCGCTGCCCGAGCAGGCTCCGCCCCCGGATCCGAGCGCGACGCCGGCCGCGGGCTCGGCCGGCACGGATCCGGCCGAGACCCCCACCTTCACCGCGTTGCACCTGGCGGCCGTCAAGCGCGACGTGGAGGTCGCGGTGGCGGGCAGCTACCCCAACACCGCCGAAGGCAAGGCCAAGGCGAGAGGGCTGGTGACTGCGGCGCTCGCCAAGGTGTGAGTCGACCGGATCGCGCCACTTTCCAACATTCGCCTGGAGATCCCCATGCGTGCGCTCGTGCTGCTGTTCTCGATAATCATCGCGCCCGCCGCCCTGGCCGGCGCGATCCTCAAGGTCGACCGCAAGGATTCAGCCGGCAAGACTGTGCCGCACGAAGTCTATTACGCGCAGGACGGCATGCTGCGCATCGACTCCGTGGATGAACACGGCACCGTCGGCAGCTTTGACGTCGTGCGTGATGGGGTGATCTGGCGCGTGGACCTGCGCAACCGCACCTTCACCCGCGTCGATGCCGACACCATGAAACAGATGATGGGCGGCAACTCGAGTCAGCTGCAAGCCGCGCTGGCCAACCTTCCGCCCGAGCGCCGTGCCGCGCTGCAGGCGCGACTTTCGCAGATGCAGCAGCACGGCGGCGCGAGCGACTATGTGTTTACCGATACAGGCCGCAGCGAGCAGGCGGGCCAGTACAGCTGCCGCGTCTGGACCGAGACACACAACGGCAAGCCCTTCGCCGAGTACTGCGTCGTGGCAACCTCCAGCCTGCCGGCGGGGAGCGAACTCGCCGATGCCATGAAGAAGGCCTATGCCACCGCTTCGCAAGTGCTGGCGGGCGTGCCGCTCGCGGCGCGCCAGGCCGAGCGCCTCACGCGCATGGAGAAGATGAATGGCTTTCCGGCCCGCCGGCGTAGTCTCGGCTCCTCGGGACAGGCAGAAGACGAGAACGTGCTCGAATCCGCGCAGTCCCAGCAGCTTCCCGCGGACAAGTTCGCGATCCCGAAAGGCTTCACCGAGAAGCCCCTCGGCGAGCACGGTGGGGATTGACGCGTGCATTCCGTGGGTTGGCTGCGGGGGTTCCTGGGCGCGGCCCTGCTGACGGCCGCCGCCTCCCCGGCATGGAGCCTCGAGGCCAGCGACATCAAGCCTCGCCCGGGCCTCATCCTCACCAACACGGTATTCGCCACGGTGAACGCGGGCGGTAGCTCCTTCGGCTACATGGACACGGAGGACCATTTCACCCTGAGCGCGGTCGGTGCGGACGGACTCACCTACCAGATCAAGATGAGCGCGCCGGGCAACGAGAAGGTCGAAGAGCTCGCGCGGCGCCTGAAGTGGCCGCGCCACGTACGCGCGGAGGATCTCGAGACTTCCTCGCGCATGACGCTGCTGTACGCCAGCACCGATCCGGAGAACTACGGCGGTCAAACCTTCGCCGAGACCTCGAAGAAGGTGCTCGCGGCCCTGAAAGCGGGCGGACCGGTGCCCTTCGTGTTCGGGCCGTACGAGGGTGCGCGCGGCGATGCCAATCCGCTCGCCGCGGTCGGCCAGGGCGGCGGTGCCAAAGCCGCCCCGCCGAAACCGGGCGCGGGCGGCTCGCCGCTCATTCCGGATATGGGAGCGATGTTCCACATGTTGTTCGGCTCGGCGCGGCACTACTTCCGCGGCAATCTGCAGCGGGTCGAGCCGCAGGACGTGCAGGTGCCGGTGCTGGTGAACGGAGTGCGCGTGGACCTGCCAGCCGTCCACGCCGCGGGCATGTTCACCTTCGGCCAGGAAGAGCCGCTGCGGGCGGAGGTCTGGTGGCTGGACAATCCGCAGTGGCCACTCACCCTGCATTGGATCTTCGGGCCAGCAAGTGATCTCATCACCCGTATCGACTGGCCGGAAGGCGAAGGCGGCGCAGCTGGCGCGGCCGGCGCAGCGGGCGGTGGGGTGCAGGCGATGGCGGCACAGCTGGCCAGCAAGAGCTGCCGCGTAGAGCTGCATGGGGTGTATTTCAACTCCGGCAGCGCGGTGCTGCTCGATGAGTCCGAGCCCATGCTGCGGCAGGTGGCCGAGCTCGTTAAGGCGAGTCCGGCGGCACAGCTGACCCTGGAGGGTCATACCGACAACATCGGCTCGGCCGAGTACAACCAGGGCCTCTCCGAGCGACGCGCCGCCGCCGTGCGCGACGCCCTGGTGGGGCGCTTCGGAGTTCCGGCCGGAAGGCTGAGCGCCAAAGGCTACGGCTTGACGCGTCCGGTGGAGAGCAACGCCACGGTGCAGGGCCGGGCGCGCAACCGGCGCGTCGAGTTGACACGCCCCTGTGCGGCGCACTGAGCGCGCGGGCGCCCCGTGACGACGAGCGTGACATGCGGGCCGTGACTGAAGCGCCGTTGAGCGAGCCGCGGCAGTCCGGCGCGGGCCCCCGCTCAGGGGTATGGCTGCGGCACCTCGTCGTCAACGTCGTGGCCCTCAGCGGCGCCCTGGGGCTGTACCTGGCGCACGAGCACTGGGCGGCCGTCGGGGCACGGCAGCCCGCCCTGTTGGCCTTGGTGGGTGCGGCGCTCCTCGCGTTTGTGCCGTTGCGCTCGGTGCTCGGGGTGCTGTTCCGGCTCGAGAGCCATGTCATGCACCTCCTGCACGGAGTGGGCGGGCTGGCGCTCGCCACATTGCTGGGGACCGGGGTGATCTCGGGCACTCCGCTCGCCACGCACGCGGCGCTCGCGCCCTTTGCGATCATGGGCGCCGCGCAGGCGGTGATGCATCAGGCTCACCCGCGCAATCCGCAGCAGGCCGAGGCCCTGCGGCGCTTCGCCGCCAGCCTGCCGGAGGTCGAGCAGTTCACCCGCGGCGACCTCACCTCACCGGCCAATGCCGCGCGCGCCGTCGTGGTGCTGCGTGACCTGATCGGCAAGGCAGAGACGCTCGGTTACACCGAGCTCGACGCCGACCCAGGGTTTCAGGGGGCGCTGCGCCAGGCCAGCACGCACCTCGGGCTGACGCTCGGTCTCGACCAGATTCAGAAGGTCGTCAACCGCCTCGCGAGCAACCCGGCCGCGGCCGCCGTGGTGCCGGATCTCGAGGCGCGGCTCGCGCGCGCGCGCCGCGCCGCCGAGTCGGGCACCCCGTCGCCGGGGGCCTCACGGCGCCGATCGACCGCCGTGGACTGACGGCTGCTTTACAGATCGCAGGCCTTGACCGGCGGGTCGAGCTTCTTGGTGCTGGTGTTGAAGATCTCTTTCTTGCCGGTCAGCGCGCCGGCCACGGCACTCGTGTCGACGATCGGCAGCGGAATGATGTTCGTCTCCACACCCACGTGGCCGACCGCGTTGTACGTCGCGCGTTTGCACAGCGGCATGAGTCCCGCCCCCACGGCGGCGCTCTGCGTGAGCGTGATGACGTTCACCACGTCCACGTAGGCGACGGTGGAGACGCCCCACACTCCAAGGCCAATCCCCAGGCGCGGCATCTGGATGCCGAGTACCACGGCGGAGACTCCCGGACTCATGCCCTCGGTCTTGGTGATCTGCGGGTCGCCGGTACTCGAGAAGTTCTGATCGTAGGTGGCCTTGCCCTTGGCATAGGAAAGTCCGCTGTCGCCCTTGAAAGCCGCCTGACCGTCGACCGCCAGGCTGGCGTGCATGCCGGACAGCGACAGGGTGATGAGGAAATCCGAGCCCAGCTGCACGACGAACGGCACTCCGCCGACCGGGATAGGCACGTTGAACTCGACCGGCACGTGCATCACCGGCACCTTGGTCGCTTCGTTGCCCGGCTTGCCCAGGCGACCGATGAGCTGCAGCTGCGCCTTGCCGTTGATGTTGCGGAAGTGCGTAGCGAAGACGTCAATGTTGCTATTGACGATACCGAGGCTCGAGCCGACGGCGAAACCGTCCAGGTCGACCCGGGCGCGGATGCGGGCGTCGAAGTTGTCGTCGATCTGCTGCCAGAGCTGCGCGGCCACGCCGCGCGCCACTTTCAGGGCGCGCTTGCGCGCGTCGAGCTGATCCTTCTTGGTGCGCCACTCGCCGAGGATCTGCTCGGTGGCCTGCAGCTTCTGGATTTCCAGGTCATGCTGCTTCTGCCACTTGTCGCGCAGCAGCTGCTGCGCGGCCTTGTCGGTGATCGGTTCACCGTATTTGTTGACCTGCGGCGGCAGGCTCGGTCCGAGGTAGTTCGGGTCCTTGCGATTCGCCTGGTCCTGCTGCAGCTGCTTCATCTGCTGCTCAAACTGCTGGTCGGTGTCGCGGACGCCTTTCTCCTCCTCCTGCAGCTCCTGCTTCGCCTTCTCGATGGCGTCGTGCATCTGCTGCCGCGCATCCTCGATGGCCTTGTACTCCGGGATCAGGTCATGACTCGATGACTCGCTGCCGCCCTCCAGGTCCCCCTTGCGACCCTGCAGCTCGATGGTGAGACCGCCCTCGCGCGTCTGATAGCCAACCGAGTAGGCCCAGCCATACTTCGTGCCGCTGTAGCCGTTCTTGGTGATGCCCTCCTCGTACCAGTCGTCCTCGCTGCTGGTATCGACCGCGTTCGGATCCGGCAGGTTCTCCGGCGGCAGGTCGGCCGGATCGCCGGAGTTCCCCCCGGACGCAGGCGGCGGGTCCTGCCCGGTAAGGGAGACGAGCACGAATCCAGGTGCACGGCGCGGCTGCCGCCTGGCGGTGGCACTCGCATCGGGGGGGAAGACGTGACGTTCGGGGAAGTAGTGGGCAAGGTTCAACGGTGTCTCGAACTCGATCTGCGCGTCCGGCATGGCCTCGGTGAGCTTCACCTCACTGGTGTGCACGCGCGTGGAGTCGCCGGAAACCTCGACACTGTCGACTTTCCTTACGCAGACGTCGTACACCCACAGGATGCTGCCAGCCTTGAGCCGCCCCACCGCGGGTTCACTCGACGCGAACGTGTAGAGCACGCCGTCGTGACTGACGGCGCGCAAGGAGCGCAGCGCCGCCTCTTTGTCGATGGCGACCGTGGCCGGACTCCAGTGGACCTCGAAGCGCTTGGGCTTCACTTCCTGCACGGTGCGCAGGTAAGTGCGCAGAGCCGCAGTATCGTTGCCTCGCAACGGAACGCCCGCCCAGGCGGGAGCCGCCGGCGCCCCGCCGCCGGATCCCGTATGCGCCGGCGCCGCGGCGCCCGTGCGTGGCGCATCGTTGGCATGGCGGCTGCAGCCGTTGCACAGCAGGGCAGTGGCGAGCACGCCCATGCCGAGCAGCCCCTGGTGTCGAATGCGATGCGCGACGCGGTTCTTCTGCATGGTCTGCCCTTTCGATCGCACGGCCGGCACAGATGCGTCGCATGGTACGCCGCGCGGCCCAGTCACCGCGAGGACCGAGGCCGCTCGGGCGGCGCGGGGCGTGTCGGCCGCACCGTCCGGCGCTACGAGCGGGGCTCCTCAGGTCCGACCGAGGCGACCAGCTCACGCGTGTTGATGAAGGGCCCTTTTTGCTCTTGCGGGACCGGGCTGCGTCGCAGCTTGCGCCACAGATCGAACAGGGTCAGGGTGGCGGTGAGAGCACCGAGGACGCCGAAGTAAGCGCGCGCACCGTACAGGGTCATCAGCGCGCCGGTCAGTACCGGGCCGAATGCCGCCGCGGTCCCGTTGATGAGCAGCAGCGCGCTGCTGGCCGCCACCATCTGCGAGGGGTCCAGCTTATCGTTAACGTGCGAGACCGACAGTGAGTAGAGTGTCAGGGCGCTACCGGAGAACAACGCGGCCAACGTCAAGAACAGCCCACGCGGCAGCGGAGCGGACAGTTCGATGACCGCCGCCACGACGGCGGCGGTGAGGCACATGCTCGCAATCACGGTGCGGCGGTCCATCCGGTCCGACAACCGGCCGACCGGATATTGCGTGAGCACGGCGGCGAAGATGCTCACCGCCATGAAGGCGGCTACGCCCCGCGTACCAAAGCCGGACAACCTCGCGTATACCGGCCCCATCGAGAATATGATCGACGAGACCATGCCGGAGATAGCGACCGCGACGACCCCGAGAGGAGAGTTGCGGTAGAGGTCACGGAAGCGAACGCGCTGCGGCACGGTCCGGATGGCGACCTCCTGGGCGGAACCCACGATCGGCACCAGCGCCGCCGAGATCAGGGCTGACACCAGCATGAATGGCTGCGGCGACTGGGGGTTGCCGAGCACCAGCAGAAACTGTGCTCCGCCGAGCCCCACGTAGAGAACCAGCATGTACAGCGCGAAGACCTGGCCGCGGTTCGTACTCGAGGCGCGGTGATTCAGCCAGCTTTCCGCTACCACGTAGATCCCGGCAAAGCACACGCCGGACAGCAGGCGCATGAAGGCCCAGGGACCGGGGTGCACCCAGGCTCCGTGCACCAGCACCGCCACTGAGGCGAGGGCGGCGAGTGTGGCGAAGACCCGCACCGGTCCCACGCGCGCGATCAGCTGCGGTGCGAGCTGCGTGCCGGCCAGATAGCCGACGTAATAGCAGGACATGATCAGGCCGGTGACGGCGGTGGGGAAAGCCTCGATGGTGGCCCGCACGCCCAGGAGGGTGCTCTGCAGCCCGGCCCCGAGCATGAGGATGCCCATGCCAAGGAGCAGCGGCCAAGTGGCGCGGATGGGGTGCACGGGTGGCAGGCTCTGCGGTCCAGGCAGGGAGGCGGCGCATCATACCCGCCGCGGGGCGGGGCGTCGTCGCGCGGACTCTGCCCCTGAGGCTGGTCGGCGGTTCTACCTAGGCACCTTCTCGCCTCTTGGCGATACTGCACAGCCCTACGATGCGGGCGCCGGGCCCGCACTCAGACGGAGAGGCTCATGAGCGCACACGGTGTTCTCGGGCGGTGCCTGATCGGGGTAACCGGATGGGTGTTGGCCGGGTCTTTCGGTCAGCCCGCGGCGGCAGCGCCTACGCTCGATGGCAAACCCGCCCTGATCATCGGACACCGTGGGCTGCCCGGTCTGTATCCCGAGGAAGTCATCGCAGGGTACGAGGCCGCGATCGCGGCGGGAACCGACGCCCTCGAGCTCGATCTGCAATCCTCGCGCGATAACGTGCTGTTCGCCTGCCACAACGTCTACCTCGGGGACACCACGGATGTGGCGCAGCATCCGGAGTTCGCGTCGCGCCGCACCAGACGGTCGGTGGACGGCGTGATGACGGGGCCAGAGTGGTTCATCAGCGATTTCACTGCCGCTGAGCTGAAAAGCCTCCGTACCCGCCAGCCCATCGCCACCCGCCCGAAGAGCTATGACGGCCAGTTTCCGATGGCGACCTTCCAGGAAATCATCGATCTGGCCAAGCGCGCGATGGCGGCAAACCCCTCGCGCACGATCAACATCTACCCCGAGACCAAGAATCCGCTCTACCAGCGTCAGCTCGGTCATCCCCTCGAGCAGAGGCTGCTCGCCATGCTGAACAAGGAGGGGTGGAACTCCCCCACTGCACCGGTTTTTGTGCAGTCCTTCGATCCCGCCAGCCTGAAACTGATGCGGCAGCTGGGTCTGCGCACCAAGGTGGTGCAGCTGATCGACGGCAGCGACGTCGACTACCGCTCCGGCAAGGTCATCTACACCTCGCCCGACACCGCGAAGCCCTTTTCCTGGCTACAGGCCAAGGATCCACGCACCTTCGCGGCGATGCTCACGCCCGACGGGCTCGCCCAAATTCGGACGTACGCGGACGGCATCGGTCCGTGGAAGCTCTACATCGTCCCCGCCGGCGGCGTCGATGCCAATGGCCAGCCGGTCAGTGCGCTCGCCCAGGCTCAGAACCTGCCGCCGACCTCACTGATCGCGGACGCTCACCGCGCGGGCCTGTTCGTGCACGCTTTCACCTTCCGCGACGATCCGCAGTACCTGACCGCGACCTATCGCGGTGACCCCGCGGCTGAATACCGCACCTTCTTTGCCCTCGGCGTCGACGGCGTGTTCACCGACTTCTCCACCACGGCCCGACGCGCTCTGAGCGCGTGGCTCGCAGCCACCCCCCGGGCCGCACAGCGCTGAGTCGCCTCATCGTGCGGCTCCGACTGCGAGGGCCCGACCCGTCCGCTCGGCGCTATCCGCACGATGACCTGCTAGGCGGTTGCCGAATCCTCCCAATGCGCCGGCCGGGTGAGCGTGAAGCTCCCCGCCGGCACGGCGAGCGCGATAATCCGCGGATCCGGGCGGCGGGAGAAACAGGATGAGCCGGAGCGGCAGTTGTCATTGCGGGGCCGTGCAGTTCGAGGTGGAGGGTGATTTTGACCAGGTGATGGAGTGCAACTGTTCGCACTGCAGCCGCAAGGGCTATCTGCTGTGGTTCGTGCCGCGCACCCAGTTCAGGCTGAAAACCCCCGAGACCTCGCTCGGCACCTATACCTTCAACAAGCACGTGATTCGCCACCAGTTTTGCCTGAAGTGCGGCTGTGCCCCGTTCGGATTGGGCGCCGCCAAGGGCAGGGAGATGGCCGCGGTGAACGTGCGCTGCATCGAGAACGTCGACCTGGCGGCGCTGAAGCGCCAGTTCTTCGACGGACGCTCGCTCTGAGCTCTTCAGCCGGCTGCCGGCAGCACCTGCTCGAGCTCGCGCAGCAGCAGGTCGGCATGCTGAGGCTGCAGGGTGAGTGGCGGACGGATCTTCAGCACGTTGCCGCCGCGGCCCGTGGTGCCCACGAGGATCCCGCGGTGCCTGAGGGCGTTGACCACACGCTGCGTCTCCGCGGCGCCACTCGCGCCGTCGCGCGGATTCCCCAGCTCGACGCCGATGAAAAGACCTGCTCCGCGCACCGTGCGGATGGCGGGTTGACGCGCGGCGAGCTTGTGCAGCCCGGCCTGCAGGTATGCACCGGTTCGCTCGGCGTTCTGCAGCAGGCCCTCGGCGCGGATCACCTGGAGCACCGCACGCGCGGCCGCGCAGGACACGCTGTTGCCGCCGAAGGTGTTGAAGTAGCGCCGCCGGCGGGCGAATTCATCGAGCACCTCGGCGCGGCCCACCAGCGCGGCCACCGGGTGACCGTTGCCCATCGGTTTGCCCATCGTCACCAGGTCGGGCGTCACACCGTGGCGCTGGAACCCCCACATCTCACCCAGCCGGCCGAAGCCGGCCTGCACCTCATCGGCGATGAACAGGCCGCCGGCCGCACGCACGTCGGCCACGGCCGCGGCGATGAAGCCGCGTGGGTCGGCGACCACGCCGTCGCTGGAGAAGATCGTGTCGAGCAGCAAGGCGGCGACACCGACTCCGTCGGCCTGCATGCGACCGAGGCACGCCCGCACCCCCGCCCCGAACTCGGCCGGCCCGGCCGCACTGCCGGGTGAGGGTACGACATACACGCCGGGCCCGAGCGGTGCGCCATCCTCGGGCGACATGCCCGCCAGCACGTCGGTCGCGCCGTGATAGGCAAAGTCGCTGATGATGAAGCCGCGGCGACCGGTTACCGCCTTGCAGATCTGCACGGCGAGGTCATTGGCCTCGCTGCCGGTACAGGTGAAGATGACGCGCCCGAGCTCGGACGGCAGGGTGGCGAGCAGCTCCTCGGCCAGCTGCAGCGGCTGCTCCGCGAGATAGCGCGTGTGGGTGTTGAGGGTACGGGCCTGCTGGGCCAGCGCCTCGACCACCGCCGGATGGCAGTGCCCGACCACCGGGACGTTGTTGTAGGCATCGAGGTAGGCTCGCCCCCCCTCGTCATACATCCAGACATCCGCGGCGCGCACGATCTGCAGCGGCTCGGCATAGAAGAGCCGGTAGGACGGTGCCAGCAGGCGTGCGCGCCTGGCTACGAGCTCCGACGCTGCAGGTGATGATGCCGTCACAGCCTGATCTCCTCCCGCAGTAACTCTGCGGCGATCATCAGGCGCGTGGCCATGAAATCCGGCGCCAGAGCCGCGTAATGGCGATTGGCCGGATTATGCTGGACATGCCATTCGTGCACGACCACATTCATGAGCAGGCGCGCCGCCACGAGCCGGTTGAGCAGCGCGCACTCCGCCGGCCACAGCGGCAGATCCGCATGATAGGCGCCCGCGACCTCGCGGACGCAGGTGTGGGCGGCGGGCGCGGTGGCGCAATCCGGGGGTATCAGCTCCGCAGCCGCAACGGCCACGTCCGCGATGAGCGCGGTCCAGGTGAGGTCACCGAAATCGAACACACCGACCACGCGCGATTCGTCCAACGGATCGACCAGGATGTTGAGCGGGTTAAGATCGTTGTGCACCACCTGCTGCCGCAGCCCCGGCAGACGGCGCTCCACGTCGGGCACGATGAGCTCGAGCAGCGCGGCCGCCCGCGCCCGGTAGGGGAAGCTTGGCATCTGCTGCAGCAGGTGCTGCAAGTGCCCGACGTGGCGCACGTCCCATATGAGCGCGCGGTGCGCGCCCGGATGCCGGAAAAGCTGCAGCGCCCGCGACAGCCGCGCACCGATCTGTCCGCAGGCGCGGCGCTGCTGCGCGGAGCGGGCAGCGGAGCCGAGCAGACGCCCCGACAGGTACGAGAGCAGGCGGGCGCTGCGCGCGGTGCCCGCCTCATCCTCGAAGCTCACCTGGGTGTCACCCGCGCGCGTGCGGACCATGCGCGGACAGGGCAGGCCAGGGTCGCACTGCTCGAGGTGAAGCAGCGCGCAGACCTGCAGCTCGATCGCCGGCGGCGCCTCCGCGCAATTGGCGATCTTCAATACATAGCGGGTGCCATCGCTCGCCGTGAGGCGGAAGTTCTCGTCGCGCTCGCCGGTCAGCGGCGCGAGTTGCCCGTCCACTCCGTAATGCTCACGCACCAGCGCAAGCGCGCGCTCCCGGGGCACGGCAGGGGACCGCGCCACCATGGTGGCCATGAAGCCTTCCACCCCCGTCGCCGCGAGCTCACTCGACACGCCCAGCCTCCGCACCCACGCCCCCACGGACTCTCGCAGCGCGAGGCGGGCCCGCTGCGGTATCTTTCCCGTCGGCGCCGCGGCGCCGGTTGCCCGGCGCCGGTGGCGCTCGGCTCGATCTTATCGTGTCCTGCCTACGGAGACGTCATGGCCGCGAAGCGCAAAGCCGCCGTGAATCCGCATCGTCTGATGCAGCTCGGCACCGGTTTCTGGGTGTCACGCGCCTTCCTCAGTGCCGTGGAGCTGGGCCTGTTCACGCGCCTGGCGACCGGGCCGCTGCACGAGGAGGCGCTGCGCAAGGCACTGGGACTGCACCAGCGCAGCGCGCGTGATTTCTTTGATGCGCTGGTCGCCATGGGCGTGCTGAAACGGCGCCGCGGCCTGTATACCAACGCACCCGACGCGGAGCTGTTCCTGGACCGCAACAAGCCCACTTATATCGGCGGCATCCTCGAGATGATGGCGGCGCGCCTGTACGGGTTCTGGGGCGCGCTCACCGAGGGACTGCGGACCGGGCAGCCGCAGAACGAGTCGAAGCACGGCGCGGATCTCTTTGGCACGCTGTACGCCGATGCGGAACGGCTGCGCGGTTTCCTGTCCGCCATGACTGGGATCAGCCTCGGCGCGGCGCGCGCCATGGCACGGAAATTCCCGTGGAAAAAATACCGCACCTTCTGCGACGTGGGTGGCGCGCAGGGGGCCGTGGGCGTTCAGCTCGCTCTTGCCCACCGGCACCTGACGGGCAGCGAGTTCGATCTGCCGCCGGTGCGGCCGATCTATGAGGAGTACGTGCGACGCTTCGGTCTCGAGCGGCGCCTGAGCTTCACGGCGGGCGACTTCTTCCGCGACCCCTTGCCCACTGCGGACGTGCTCATCATGGGACACATCCTGCATGATTGGGACCTGCAGCAGAAGCAGCTGCTGCTGAGCAAAGCCTATGCCGCGCTGCCGAAGAACGGGGCGCTGATCGTGTATGAGGCGATGATCGACAACGACCGCAGCCAGAATCTGCCGGGGCTACTGATGAGCCTGAACATGCTCATCGAGACGCCCGGCGGGTTCGACTTCACCATCCGCGACTGCCGGCAGTGGATGAAGGCGGCAGGATTTCGTCGCGCGCAGGCCGTGGCGCTGCCGGGGCCTGACACGATGGTGATCGGTTACCGCTGAGGGCTCGGACCCGCATGGCAGGCAGGAGCGAGGACACCAAGTCCGGGGTGCAGCAGCGGGTGACGGTGCGCGAGGTCACGCCGGCTGATTTTTCGGCATGGCTCAGCCTCTGGGACGGCTACAACGCCTTCTACGGCCGTAGCGGCCCGACTGCCCTGGCGGAGGAGGTGACACGCACGACCTGGTCCCGATTTGTCGGGGGCACGGAACCCCTCCACGCCTTGGTAGCGACGCTCGATGAGCGCGTGGTGGGGCTTGCACACGTGGTCGTTCACCGGAGCACCACCTCGGTGGCTCCCGTGCACTACCTGCAGGACCTCTACGTCGCGGCGGACTGCCGCGGTGCCGGCGTCGGGCGCACGCTCATCGAGGCGGTTTATGCCCGCGCGCAACGGGCGGGTGCCAGCCGAGTCTACTGGCAGACGCACGAGACGAACGCCGTGGCGCGGCGGCTGTACGACGCGCTCGCGAATCGCTCCGGATTCATCGTCTACCGTCGCGATCTGCCCGGCTGAGCAGCCGCCACGGAGTGCTCCCCGGCCCAGCCGGGGAGCACAAAGCCGTTACTTGTTGAACTTGTAGAACTTGTAATTCACGCCGACGAAATAGCTTCGCCTGTCGAAGCCGTTTTGTGGCTGGCGCGCCACGTGCACATCGCTCAAGGTCCCGGCTCCGCTGGGCCCCCCAGCCCGTGCCGGCCATTGGAGGCCGCGACTCGCGCGTACCACGCGGCCGAGTCTTTCATCACGCGGCGCTGCTCGTGGTCGAAATCGACGTAGACGAGGCCGAAGCGTGCGCGGTAACCCTGCAGCCACTCGAAATTGTCGAGCAGACTCCAGCAGTAGTAACCGCGTACCGGCAAGCCATCCGCGATCGCCCGGTCGAGTGTGCGCAGATGCGTGCGCAGGTAGTCGATGCGGCGCGAATCGCGCACCCGCCCATCCGGACCGGGTGCATCGTTGTACGCCGCGCCGTTCTCCGTGACGTAGAGGGGGCGCTGCCCGCCCGTCTCGCGGTGGATACGGGCCATGATCTCGTACAGGCCCTGCGGGTAGACCTCCCACCCGAGGTCCGTGCGGTTCTCCGCCGCCGCCGCGCCCCAGTGTGGATCGACGTCGAGCCCGGGGATGCCGGAGGCGAGCGGGGCGTGTCGTACGAAGAAGCGTGAGTAGTAGTTGAGGCCGATGAAGTCCAAGTCGGCGCGCACGTCCTGTTCGTCGCCCTCCCGGAAATCGAGCAGCTGGTGCAGACGTTCGGGTGGAATTACTCCGCTCGGATAGCGGCCCTCGAGCGCAGGGGTGAGATACCAGAGGTTCTGAAAGCGGTGAAAGCGCTCCGCGGCGGCATGGTCCAGTTCGCTGTCGCTCGCCGGAAACATCGGCGAGACGTCGAACGCGCTGGAGGCCTGGAGGCGTGGGTCGATCGCCTTGAGCGCGGCGAACGCCTGGCCCTGCGCGAGGTTGATGACGTGGCTGGCGCGCAGGTGCTGCAGCGCATCGGTCCCGCACGGCTCCCGGTGCTGGGGCAGGTAGCCATAGCCAGTGGCAGCCTTGGGCTCATTGAAGATAACCCAGCGCCGCACGCGATCACCGAGTGCGCGGCCCATGATGCTCGCGTAGTCGCTGAAGCGCCGCGCGGTATCGCGGTTAGGCCAGCCGCCCGCTTCGATCAGCGCCTGGGGGATGTCCCAGTGGTACAGGGTCGGCAGCGGCTGAATGTCCGCCTCAAGCAGCGCGTCCACCAGGCGCGCGTAGTACTCCAGCCCGCGGCGGTGGGGAGCGCCCGCCCCCTGGGGCTGAATGCGCGGCCACGCGATCGAGAAGCGGTACGCGTTCACTCCCAGGCGCTTCAGCAGCGCGAGGTCCTCCGGCCAGCGGTGATAGCTGTCGCAGGCCACATCGCCGGTGGCGCCGTCCTTCGTGACCCCGGGTGTGTGAGAGAAGCGGTCCCAGACTGACTCACCGCGACCGTCGATGTGAACCGCGCCCTCGATCTGGTAAGCGGAGGTGGCCGCGCCCCAGTGGAAGCCCGGCGGGAAGTGCCTTCCTACCTCGCTAGGTATCCGGGCCATGGTGCAGCGGCTGAGCCAGCTTGCCGGCAGCGCCAGGCCGGCGCCGAGCACCGAGCGGCGCCTCATCCGCAGGCCCCGAGCGCGTCGCGCTCAGGAACTGCCGCAGGCGTCCCGGCCGCACAGACCCGCGCCGCACATCGGTGCCTCGCACGAGGGGTCGGTGGGGGCGGGAGCGGATCTAGGGGAACCGATGAAAGCTGCTGAGACAAGCTTTTGCACGGGCGCGGAGGCGGACGTGGGCCCTGCTGAGATTTCCGCCCAGGCGCACAGCTCCCCCCAGGTGCGGATCCGCTTCCCGATCTTGTGCCGCACCTCGACGATCCGGTCGTTCGCACTGCAGCGGTATTCGTATCTCGGCACACCGTCCCCTAGCGCGGATCCCTCATTTTACTGAACCGCCCGGAGCCTTGCCCCGGTTGACGGTCGCGACTGCGGTCGGTCAGGGGTTTGCCGAAAGCAGATATGCCGTCACCTTGGTGCCGGCCGGAACGACGAGCAGCCCATCACCCGCTGCGAGCCCGGAGAACGGCAGGGCGCCGGTCGAGGTGACGATCGGTGCGGGCAAGGTCATCTGCCACGCCACGCTGCCGGTGGTCCCATTGAGGCCGTACACGTTGCCGGAAGCGGAGCCTATGAAGACGTACTGGTTTACCACGATCGGCGAGCCGGCAAGCTTACCGTCGCCGGCAAAGCTCCACTTGACGGTGTCGTTGTCGAGTTCCACACCCCGCAGGGTGCCACTCTGCAGGAAGTAACCGGTCGTTGCGGTGATCGCCGGCGGTGAGTCGGCGACGTAGGTACCTTCGCTGGCGCCGGTTTCGGCGTTGTAGATATTGCCACTGGCACCGCTCACGTTGAGAGGAGCATAGAACTGCTGATCGGCGACCACCGGTGTCGCGCCACCGCCGCCTTCACAGCCGGTGTTGATGTTGTAGATCAACTCCCCGGTGGCCGGCCGGAAGTCATAGCCCTGGCAGGGGTAGGTGACGTACACGCCATCCGCCGTGACCGCGGGTGTGCTGTTGTCGCCGTTCTGAACGAGCTGCGTCCAGACGATGTTGCCATTGGTCTCATCGAGGGCGTACAGCGTGCCGCCCGATCCCGCACCGCCAGTGAACACCAGACCATCGGCGGCGGTCGGCGCCGCGCTGAAGGCGTACTGGCCGGCGAGCAGCGTGCTCCACTTCTGGGCCCCGGTTTGCACATCGAAGGCGATCATGGTGGCGGCATTGGCGAACGGAGAGCTGATGACGAAGACCTGTCCCGCGTCGTACGCGGCATTCGCTTGGCCGGCGACGATCTTCGGACCCCAGACCGTCGCGCCGGTGGCCTGGTCCAGGGCCACGATCTCGGAGCTGCCGGCCACCGTGACCGTGACGATCACGAGCCCTGCGGCTATCAGCGCGTAGGACGGGGTGCCGCCCACATCGACGCTCCACTGAGCGCTGGCGGGCAAGCTCACCGAGGAGAAACTGACGGTGCCACTGTGGGCGGGGTTGATCTGAAAGGCGACCGCATCTTTCGAAGCCGCGACGACGCTCAGCGTCTGCGCCGGAGTGGTCCCAACGCTGCTGTTCGGATCCTGTACCGCAATGGACGCAGCGCCGAGGGCAGCGACGTCCGCCGCGCTGATCTGCGCGACGAGCTCGTTGGTCGATATCAGCGTGCTCGGCCGTTGGGTGCCGTTCCACTGCACCGTGGAGGTAGCAGTAAATCCTGACCCCAGCAGAGTCAGCATGAAGGGGGGACCGCCGACCGCGACGCTGGTCGGGGAGATCGCGCTCAAGGTCAGTTTGGCCGGCTGGATGGTGAAGTTCAGGGGATTTGACGCGCCGTTCGTGGGGTCGCTCACGGTGACCGCGACAGTGCCCGGTGCGCTGATGTCGCTCCCCTGGATTGTTGTGCTGAGCCGTGTCGAGCTCAGGTAGCTCGTGCCGCGAGGGTTGCCGTTCCACAGCACCATCGCGCCGGGCGTGAAGTTGGTGCCGGTTACCGTCAGCGTGAAGGCGGGCCCGGAGGCGACGGCGGAGGACGGACTCAGGGAGGTCAGCTGCACGGTGGTGTCCGTGACGGTGTATTGCACCTGCACGGTCTGGGGACTGTTGACGATCTGCTGTGCGCACGCCTGGTCGTAACACCCCATGATCTGGACGGTGTCGTTATAGACGCCGGCGCCCACGCTGCTGGGGGCCTTGAACTGCACGGTCACCGTCACCGGCGACGCGCTACCCGCGCCGCTCACGCTGGCGATCCCGTTGGTGGTCGGCTTGGCAAGCAGATAGACCTGCTGATTGGCCTGGCTCGCCGTCAGTGTCACGAAGATGCTTGCGGTCGGTGCCGTCTGGGCGGTAGTGGCCGCTGCCACCACACTGGCCGGGGAGACCGACATGCTCACCGTGTTATTGACAGGGGGAGGGGTCGTCGTCGTCGGACTGCTGTCGCCCCCGCCACCCCCACAGGCCGAGAGGATCACGAGCCCGACGCCGGCGGCCAGCGTGGAGCGGGCTACGCTCGCAGAGAAAGCTCGCGCGCACGCGCGAATCCATGGCCGACTCATGCTGCCCCCGGTCGAGACTGGCGCTCCGCCCGGCGGGCGCGCGCCGTCGTTTGTTGGTTGTTGTTCTCGGACGCCCGCAAGTCTAACAGCGTTGACACTGCCGGCGCGTGCTAAATGTCCCCTGGCCCGGCCGGCCGCGCCTCTCGGGTCCGCGGCCGGTAAGTCAGGCCTTGGTCGCGTCCGGGCGGGGAGACCTGGCCTCACCCGGGCTCACAGCGAGTTGGATGTTGATATCGCTCCCGGGAGCCCGCGGGGGTACCCCAAATCTGCCGGCAATAGCTCCGTTCCCGAGGGGCGGCCGCGAGTCTCAGTGCGCGGGGGGCCGTGCGGTAGCCAGAGCCTCGTCCAGCATTTTCACGAGCGCCGTGCGATCGTAGCTGTAGGGTTGACCTTCGTTCAGCTGTACGAGCTGTTCGATTTGCTTGCGGATGGTGATCTCGGCCTCTTGCGCGTTGGGCACAACCAAGTAACGGCGCTTGGGCGTTGGCTCGGTCAGCGCCTGCTCGACTGCGGCGGCGACCTCATCGGGTTCCTTGAAGTTCGAGCGGTCGGCGCTGGCCTTATAGCCGGTGGAGTTGACGGCGGCGGACCCCGCGCCAAGTCGCGCGATCGCATTCTTGCCGATCGCGGAGTTGTAGTTGCCGGGCTCCACGATGCTTACCTTTACGCCGCGCCGTCCCAGATCGACCGCCAGCGAATCGGTGAGCGCCTCCAAGGCATGCTTGCTCATGGCATAGGTCGGCATATTCTCCCGGGCGAGGATGCCGGAGATCGAGCCGATGTTGACGATGCGTCCCTGGTGCTCGATGAGCAGAGGCTCGAACGCCTTGATCAGCCGCCACGGCCCCTCGGCGTTGACCTTCATCACGAGCTCGTACTCCTCGACGCTCGTGTCCGCGACCGTACCCACCGAGCCGATGCCCGCGTTGTTGATCAGAGCGTCCAAGCCGCGGCCCGCCTCGGTGACCGCCTTGACGAGGGCCGCCACCTCGGCCGGTTCGGTTACGTCCAGCGGCAGGGCCTGCACATTCCTCAGGCTGCCGAGCGCCTTCAGATCCTCGGGTTTGCGGGCAGTGGCGTAGACGAAGAACCCGTCGGTCGCGAGCTTCTCGGTGATCTTACGTCCGATGCCGGTGCTCGCGCCGGTGACCAGAACGGTCTTGGCAGCCGGCGCCGGGTCCGCAGCCCACAGGCTGCCGGTCCACGCGATGCCGACAATGAGAAGTAGTCGTAGTTGCATACACGTCACCGTGGATTGGCCGGCGAGAAGAATACAGCAGGCGCGTCGCGCCGGCATTTCAGGATGTTGCCGAGATCACCCTCATTCATGCGCGCAGGCGCGCCACCCAGCGGTACATCAGCAGGATGACCAGTGCGCACATTGCCGTGCCCAGAATCACCGCGCCGTTGTCCGCGAACTGATCCCCGACCAGCGCCAGCGGGAAGTCCTTGCCGGAGAAGGCGACCAGTGCGGCGATGACCACCCCAACCAGACCCTCCCCGACGATCATCCCTGAGGCGAGCAGCACGCCGAGCTGCTTGATGCTGGCCGGGTTCGTGCGCCGCTCGGCGCGGCGGTCGAAGTACCAGCCCGCAACCGCCCCGATCACCACCATCAGGGTGCTCTGCGTGGGGAGGTAGATGCCGAGGCCCACCGCGAGCGGGGACAGGTGGGCGCCGCGGGTGGTGCGACGCAGCGTCTCATCGATCACGATGATCGCCACGCCGATGCCTACCCCGACGCCGATCAGCGACCAGTCGACCTTGTTCTGCAACACCCCCTGCGCGAGGGCGGAGATCAGACCGGCCTGCGGTGCCGGCAGCGCGTGCTCACGCACCGGCCCCGGCGAACCGGCGAAGCCGTAGGCATGGTTCAACAGATCCATGATGGGCGGGATGATCAAGGCGCCGGCGGTGACGCCGATGATCAGCGCGACCTGCTGCTTCCAGGGCGTCGCATCAACCAGCTGGCCGGTCTTCAGGTCCTGCAGGTTGTTGTTGGCGATGGTAGCGACGGCGAAGATTATCGCGGTCACGAACAACGCGTAGGCTACCAGCGCCTGGTCAGCCGCGGCCGGCAGACTCGCGCGTATCCCGACGATGAGCAGCAGCGCCGCCCCGAGCACCGCCAGTATGCCGATGCCCGACAGCGGGCTGTTCGAGGAGCCGATGAGGCCGGCCATGTAGCCGGTCACCGCCGCCACGAAAAAGCTCATCAGCACTATATAGATGAGTCCCCCGGTCGCCAGCACAGTCATGTGGCCGGTCAGTACGCCGCCGGAATCGAAGCTCCCCAGCAGGAAGGCGATGGGGATCATGCACACCACCATGGCGGCACCGACGATGCCGATCGGAATGTCCTGCTCGGTGCGCGGCAAGGCTGCCCCGGTGCCGGCGCGCCGGGCGCGCGAGGCGGCGAATGCGGAGCGCAATCCGGCGGCGACCGGTTTGACCAGTTTGGCGAGCGTCCAGATCGCAGCCACCAGGATGGTGCCGGCGCCCACGAAGCGCACCTGATGACTCCAGGTGTCGTGGGCGAGCGTAGCGGTGGCGGCGGTACTCGCGCTGAGGGCCGAGTAATGCGGCACCCCCCAGCCCCAGGCGATCAGCGCACCCACCCCCATCGCGACACCGACCCACAGCCCGACCAGGTGCCCGACGCCAAAGAGTGCGAAGGAGAAGAGCAGGTCGAAGCCGGTGACCGCGCCACTCGCGCCGATGCGGAAATACCGCACCAGGTCGCTGGCGAAGATACGCGTCGCAACGATGAGGGCGAAAACTCCGGAGACGATCGAGCCCATGATGACCGCGTGCAGTCCGGCGCGCGCCTCGGCGACCGCCGACGCCTGCGCCTCCTCACCGCCGCCGACCTTCAGCACCTCGGCGCAGGCGACACCCTCGGGGTAGGGCAGGTCGGACTGCGTGACCAGTGCACGCCGCAGCGGGATCGAATACAGGACGCCGAGAGTTCCCCCGAGCCCGCAGATCAGTACCGAGGTCCAGTAGGGGAACCCGGTCCACCAGCCGATCATGATCAGACCCGGCAGCACGAAGATGATCGCCGACAGCGTGCCCGCTGCCGAGGCGATCGTCTGCACGATGTTGTTCTCCTGGATGGTCATGCCCTTGAAGCCGCGCAATACGGCCATGGAAATGACCGCGGCGGGAATGGAAGTCGCGAAGGTGAGGCCGGCCTTGAGGCCGAAGAACACATTAGCGGCCGTGAAGACGAGCGTGATCAGCACGCCGAGGATCACGCCCCGGACCGTCAGCTCCTGCTGCGCTTGCGCCCTCATGTCATGGATCCCCCGCCGTTGCTCTTGTTCTCTTGGGGGAGGCAGGCGCACTCCCCAGGCGGCCACTATACCGTGCGCGCGGGTCTCAGGGTTTTGCTGCCGGCGCCGGCAGCTGCATCTGCTGCAGGATGCCCCGCGCCAGCTCCCCCAGCTGCACGTCGTTCATGTTCGCCATGATGGCGAGCGCCGCCTGCTGCGCCGGCAGAAGCAGCAGCTGGGTGGTCGTCCCGGACTGGCCGCCAGTGTGGCGGATGAAGCGTCCCCCCTCGAGGACTTCAAATCCCAGGCCGTAGCGGCCGGCGCTCATCGGGGTCGGCGCCCATAAGGTGCGAACCAGCGTGGGCTTCAACAGCCTGCCCTGCAGCAACGCCGTGCCGAAGCGCACCAGATCCTCCGCGGTGGAGACGTATCCGCCACCAGGTATCTTGTAGCTGCTGTCCATCAGCACGGCATTGCGCACCTGGCCTTCCACCTTCTGGTAGCCGCGCGCCCGGTGCGGCACGATGTCGTACGCGTCGTCCACGCGGGTGTGGCTCATCCCGGCCGGCTGCAGCACGTGCGTGCTGAGATACTCAGCGAACGGCATGCCGGCGGCGCCCTCGATGACGCAGCCGACCACGCTGTAGCCGTACGTGCTGTACTGGTAGGCAGTGCCGGGACGGAACAGCAGCGGGTCGTTGGCGAACAGGGTGAAACCGTCGGCAATGAACCTGTAATGTTGGGTGTGTTCGGGCTCGCCTTCCTGGTAATGGCGGATGCCCGCGGTGTGACTCAACAGCTCACGCGTCGTGACGGGCCACTGCTTGGGCGGGAAGGGCGCACAGTAGCGCTGCACCGGTGCATCCAAATCGAGGCGGCCGACATCGACCAGCGTCATCGCGGCGACGGCCGTCAGTGACTTGGCGATAGAGGCGGTGCGGATGAGGGTCTCCGGGGTGGCGCGCACGTCGTTCTCGAGGTCGGCCCGGCCGAACGCGCGCGAGTACACGAGCCGGCCTTCTACCATGAGCGCGACGGTGATGGCCGGAATTTCCTGCGCCGCCATCGCCTCGGTGACGAGCCCATCAACGGCGGCCGAGTCCTGCGCCGCCGCTGTCGTGGCCATGCCGCTGCAGAGCAGCGCCAGCAGCACGGCGGCGCCGCCGCGCGCCATCAGGCGTTACCCGCCGGCAGCGCGCGCGTGAGACGCAGCAGATCCTCGACCGAGACGCTGCCGCCGCAGCACAGCAGGGCGACGGTGCGGTCGGCGAAATCGGCACGATGGCGCAGCGCCGCGGCGAGGGCAATGGCGCCGCTCGGCTCGAGGACGATCTTGAACTCCTCGAAGGCGAGCCGCATCGCGAAGCGTACCGTGTCGTCATCGACCGTGATGCCGCGCGACAGCAACTCCGCCGCGGCGCTGAACGGCACCTCGCCCGGGGTGAAGGCCTGCATCGCATCGCAGATGGTCGCCGGATTGCCCTCGTTGCGCTCGCGGCGATGGGTCAGCAGGGAGCGGCGCATGTCATCGCAGGCTTCAGGTTCCACGGCGATGACCTCGGCGCCAGTGCCGAAGAATTTTTCGGCCAGCGCGGTGCCGGCAATGAGTCCGCCTCCGCCCACCGGACAGAGCACGCAGTCAAAGCGCACCTGCTCGCGCTCGGCATCGAGCTGCACCTCGCGCATCAGCGTCGACTGACCGGCGACCACCAGGGGATCATCGAACGGGTGCAGCAGGACGCGCTGCTCAGCGGCGGCTATCTCGCGCGCACGTGCGCCAGCCACCTCCTCGCGGTTGCGTGCGCCGTGCTCGCTCAGCACGACGGTGGCGCCGGCGCGGCGCGTCAGCTCGATCTTGCGCTGCGGGGCGTCGCAGGGCATGACGATGGTGACGGGGACACCCGCGAGCCGGCCGGCGAGGGCGAGAGCCTGGGCGAAGTTGCCCGAAGAGAAGGCGACCACGCCGCGGCGGCGCTCGGCGGGAGAGAGCCGGCTGACGCGAAAGCTGGCGCCGCGCATCTTGAAGGAGCCGCCCAGCTGCAGCGACTCCGCCTTGAGAAACACGCGTGCGCCCACCAGCGAGTCGACGTAGTCAGAGTGCAGGAGGGGCGTCCAGCGGACCACCGGCCGGACGGTCTCCCAAGCGCGGTCCAGGAGGGACTTGTCGATGGAGGTCATGCGGGGTCGGTGCGCTGTCTGCGCCCGGACTGTGACCGCCGCGGCAGGCCTGGTCAAGCAACCGCGCCGGTGCAGCGTTGCGGCAGGGGATCGCTTTCGGCACACTCGCAGCCCGAGCCCGTCCAGGCGGACGCGCACAGGCGCGAGATCCCCGGCCAGCAGAGCGCAAATGCGAGTGATCGGCGCCGAAGAGATCCTTCAGCGCGCGACCCCGGAGCGGCTGGTCGCCGCGCTGCGCGCTGCGTTCCGCGCCCCCCACGTCCTGCCGCCGCGCCAGGTGGCAAGTAGTTCCGCGGCTTTCCCGGAGCGGCTCCTGCTGTCGATGCCTGCCTTCGCCGCGGACGGCTCGGGCGCGGTGAAGCTCGTGACGGTGCGCCCCGACAACCCTTCGCTCGCACGGCCAAGCATTCAGGCAGTGGTGGTGGCGTTCGACGCGCAGGGCTGCCCGCGCGCCGTGCTGGACGGCACGCTGCTGACGCGGCTGCGCACCGCGGCAGCCTCGGCGCTGGCCTCGAGTTACCTGTCGCGCGCGGATAGTTCCCGTCTGGTGCTCGCCGGCACCGGAGCGCTCGCCCCCTTCATGGCGGCGGCGCACCTCGCCGTGCGGCCGATCCGGCACGTGGCGGTGTGGGGGCGAGATCCGCGCAAGGCTGAGCAGACCGCCGCCGCGCTGCGGCGCCAGGTCCCCGCCAGCCTCCAGGTGGTGGCGGTCGCGTCCCTGGCGGAGGCGGTCCGGGCAGCCGACATCATCTCGTGCGCAACCAGCAGCGTCGCGCCTTACCTCGAGGGGGAATGGCTGCGGGCGGGTGCATTCGTCGACCTGGTAGGCAGCTTCACGCCCCAGCAGCGCGAAGCGGACGATGAGGTGGTGCGCCGCTCGCGCCTCTTCGTGGACACTTTCGAGGGCGCGCTGGCAGAGGCCGGGGACCTGCGGAGCCCGCTCGAGCGCGGGATCATCGCTCGGGGGCAAATCGAGGCAGAGCTCGCCGACCTGGTCACCGGACGCCACCCCGGGAGGGGCAACGACGCCGACATCGTGACCTTTAAGTCGGTGGGGACCGCGATCGAGGATCTCGCCGCTGCGCGCTTGGTGCTGGGCGAGCTCCCGTAGCGCGCGGCGCGGATGGACAGGGCGCGCACGGCGGCGGCACACTAAACACTCGCGCTCCCGTACCGGAGACCCGCTTGCCCTTCCTCACCCCGGCGGCCGCCGCGAAGAATCACTACGACGTGGTGATCGTCGGCTCGGGCGCGGGCGGCGGGCAAAGCGCGTATACCCTGTCGATGGAGGGCGCGCGGGTGCTGCTGCTCGAGGCCGGCCGCCGCTACATCCCTGAGACCGAGACTCCCATGTTCCAGACCCCCGAGCAGGCGCCGCTCCTCGGGGCGAGCACGCCCGTCAAGCCGTTCGGCTTCCACGACGCGACGGTCGACGGCGGCTGGCAGGTCCCCGGCGAGCCCTACGTGCAGGGCTCGACCGAGCCGGCCGAGCGCTTCGACTGGTGGCGCGCGCGCATGCTCGGCGGCCGCACCAACCACTGGGGCCGCATCTCACTGCGCAACGGGCCGTACGACTTCAAGCCCTTCAGCCGCGACGGCCTCGGCTTCGACTGGCCTATCGGGTACGAGGATGTCGCGCCGTACTACGATCGCGTCGAGCGTCTCATCGGCGTTTTCGGCGGCGACGACGACCTCGAGAACACGCCCCGCTCCCCGCCGGGCTGTCTGCTGCCGCCGCCGCGCCCGCTCGTCAGCGACCTGCTGATCGGCCAGCGCGCGCGGCGCCTCGGCGTGCCGGTCATTCCCTGTCACAAGGCGGTGCTCACGCAAGCGCTCGATCATCGCCGCGTGCCGCCACTGCTGCATCCGCAGAACCCTGCGGCGCAGCAGCTGCTCGCTGACGAGATGCAGCGCCGCGCACCGTGCCTGTGGGCCACGCCGTGCGGGCGCGGCTGCTCGGTGCGCGCCAACTACCAGTCAACCACGGTGCACCTGCCGCCGGCGCTGGCCACCGGGCGTCTGGATGTCGTGACCGATGCGATGGTATATGCGGTGGATCTCGCTCCCGACGGGCGCGCGCGCGGGGTGAGTTTCGTCGACCGTCTGAGCGGCGCGCACCGCAGCGTGAACGGCCGTGCGGTGATCCTGGCCGCGAGCGCCTGCGAGACGGTGCGCATTCTTCTCAACTCCAAGAGCGCGCGTTTTCCGCACGGTCTAGCCAACTCGAGCGGTCGCGTCGGCCGCTACCTCATGGACACCGTTGGTACGACGGTGGTGGGCCAGATTCCGCTCCTGGAGAACCTGCCGCCGCACAACGAGGACGGTGCGGGTGGAAATCATGCGTACGCGCCGTGGTGGCTCTACCGTGAGCAGCGGGCGGGCAAGCTCGGCTTTGCCCGTGGCTATCACATCGAAGTCGGGGGCGGACGTCACATGCCCGGACTGGACACGGTGTCCGGCCTCGAGTGGCTCACCGGCGGCAGCTATGGTGCAAGCTTCCGCGCGGACGCGCGGCGCTACTACGGCTCCTTCGTCGGCTTTGACGGCCGCGGCGAGATGATCCCCAACGATGACTGCTGGTGCGAGATCGATCCGAGCGTCAAGGACCGCTTCGGCATCCCGGTGTTGCGCTTCCACTGGAAGTGGTCGCTGCACGAGACCCGCCAGGCCGCGCACATGCAGCAGACCTTTGCGGCCATCATCGAGGCAATGGGGGGTCGGGTCAGCGGACCGCAGCCCATCGATGGCGCGCGGGCGATCGCCCCGGGGGGTTCGATCATCCACGAGGTGGGCGGGGCGATGATGGGGAGCGACCCGGCCCGCTCGGTCACCAACGCCTGGGGGCAGACCTGGGACGTGAGCAATCTCTTCATCGGCGATGGCGCGGTGTTTGCCTCGAACGCCGACAAGAACCCGACCCTCACCATCATGGCGCTCGCCTGGCGCATGAGCGATCACCTGCTCGGGCGCATGCAACGGCGGGAACTGTGATCGACCGCCGCACGACCCTGCAGTGGATGCTGGCCGTGTCGGCTTCGCTGCCCCTGGCACGGCCGGCTGCGGCGCCGCTCACGCCGGGGCCGGCGGTGGCAGGCACCGGTTACGGCAGTGATCCGGATCTGACGCACATCTATCGCCCGGGCGAAGTGTGGCCGCTGACCCTGACCCCCGCGCAGCGCCGCACCGCCGCCACCCTGTGCGACCTCATCCTTCCCGCCGCGGGCTCAACACCGAGCGCCACGGCGGCCGGAGTCGTCGACTTTCTCGATGAGTGGCTGAGCGCACCCTATCCGCGCCAGCGCACCGACCGCGACGTGATCATCGCGGGCCTGGCGTGGATGGACGCGGAGGCTGGCCGGCGTTTCGGCCGGGACTTCGCGGGGCTCGAGGGCGCCGAGCAGCGGGCGATTTGCGACGACATCTGCTATCTGCCCCGCGCGCGTCCCGAGCTCGCCGAGCCGGCGCGGTTCTTTGCCCGCTACCGCGATCTCACCGCGGGCGCCTACTATTCCACTGCGGCGGGGCGGCAGGACCTCGGCTACGTCGGCAACGTGCCCCTGCCGCGCTTCGAGGGCCCGCCGCACGATCTGCTCGCCCGGCTCGGGCTGCCGGATGAGCTCTGAAGAATGATCTGGTCCCGCACCATGCCCCGCCACCCGCCTCGCCTCGGCGTGGGCTTCATCGGCAGTGGTTTCAACGCGCGCTTTCATCTGCAGGCCTTTCGCGCCGTGCGCGATGCGGACGTACGGGGGGTGTGGAGCCCGCAGGCCTCTCACGCACAGGCGACCGCCGCCCTCGCCCGCAAGCTCGACGTCGGTGAGGCGCGCGCTTATGCCTCGATTACCGCGATGGTGGCTGACCCCGCCATCGATGCCATCTGGCTGACCGGGCCCAACCAGGCCCGCGTCGAGAACGTGGAGGAGATCGTCGCCGCCCTGGCGCGGCGCCACGGCACGCTGCGGGGCATTGCCTGCGAGAAGCCACTGGCGCGCACGGTCGCAGAGGCACGACGCATCCTGCAGCTCGTCGAGCGCGCCGGCCTCGTCCATGGTTACCTGGAGAATCAGCTGTTCGCGCCGCAGATCGAGGCCGGACGCGAGCGGCTATGGGCACGTGGCGCGGCCACGACCGGTCGACCGTACCTGGCCCGCGCCGCCGAGGAACACAGCGGGCCGCACGCGCCGTGGTTCTGGCGTGCGGCATTGCAGGGCGGGGGCGTGTTGAATGACATGATGTGCCATTCGGCGCTGTTGGTCCGACACCTGCTCACGCGGCCCGGCGCACCGCGCGACAGTGTGCGTCCGGTGCGCGTCACCGGGCATATCGCCAGCCTCAAATGGACCCAGCCGACGTATCGCCGCCAGCTGCGCCGCACCTACGGCCGCAGCGTCGACTACGCACGCCAGCCCGCCGAGGATTTCGCCAGTGTGCACATCGAATTCGAGGGGGAGGGGGGTCAGACCCTCATCGGCGAGGCGAGCACCTCCTGGAGCTTCGTGGGGGCGGGGCTGCGCTTGTCCGCAGAGCTGCTCGGCCCGGAATACTCCATGAGCTGGAACACGCTCGACAGCGGACTGAAGCTGTTTTTCTCGCGCGCGGTGCGCGGCGCCGCAGGCGAGGACCTGCTCGAGAAGCAGAACGCGGAGATCGGACTGATGCCCGTGGTGGCCAACGAGGCGGCGGCCTACGGCTATGAGGCGGAGGACCGGCACTTCGTGCGCGCCTTTCTCGGTCGCGAGAGGCCGCGGCTCACCTTCGAGGACGGACTTGCGGTCGTGGAGTTGCTGATGGCCGCCTACCAGAGCGCCGAGCAGGGTCGTACGCTCGCCTTCCCGCCGCGCGGGCTGACCCGCTTCGTACCCGCGGTCGCCCGCGGTGCCTGGCGGCCGCGCACCTTGACTCGCTGACACCGGGAGAATTGCGATGAGACAGGCAGCCGTGTGGCTCGGATTGCTGGTGGTGGTTCCGGCCCTGTGGGCCCTGGCGCAGGAGCCGCACAGGGACGCGTGGCGCGACCTCATGCAGCCGGGTGCCTGGCGCGGCTGGCAGGCGCAGGGCTTCCCGGCGGGCTGGCGCTTCGTCGATGGCGTGCTGCGCAAGGATGGCGAGGTGGATGATCTGATCAGCCGCGACATGTTCGGTGACTTCGAGCTCGAGCTCGAATGGAAGATCGGCCCGGCCGGCAACAGCGGCATCTTCTACCGCGGCACCCGTGAGTACGATCACATCTACTGGAGCGCGCCGGAGTATCAGCTGCTCGATGACGCGGGCGCGCCCGACGGGCGCAGTCGCCTGACCGCCGCGGCCGCCGCATATGCCCTGTACGGCGCCCCGGCGGGGGTGGTGAAGGCGGCGGGGGAGTGGAACAAGACACGCCTCATCGTGCGGGGCGGGCACGTCGAGCACTGGCTGAACGGGGTGAAAGTCGTCGCCTACGAGCTCGGCAGCCCGGACTGGAAGGCGAAGGTGGCGGCGAGCAAGTTCGCGGCCTATCCGCACTACGGGCTCGCACCCCGCGGCTACCTGGGCATTCAGGGTGACCATCCGGGTGGCCTCGAAGTGCGTGGCCTGCGCATCCGCAGCAGTGACTGAAGCGCCATGAGGAGTGCGCGTCTGGCCCTGATGATGTTCCTGCAGTACTTCATCTGGGGCGCGTGGTTCGTCACTCTGGGGACTTACCTGGGCCAGACGCTGCACTTCACGGATCGTGAAATCGGACTCGCTTACGGTGCGACGGCGCTTGCGGCGCTGCTGTCACCGTTTCTCGCGGGGGTGCTGGCGGACCGCTTCTTCGCCAGCGAGAAACTGCTCGCGCTGCTGCACCTCATGGGGGCGGCGCTGCTGTGGCTGCTTGCGCAGCAGCCGCGCTTCGGACCCTTCTACGCGCTCCTGATCCTCTACGCGCTGTGCTACATGCCCACGCTGTCGCTCACCAATTCGCTCTCCTTCTTCCACCTGCAGGATGCGACGCGCTTTCCCTACCTGCGGGTGCTCGGCACGCTCGGCTGGATAGTCGCCGGGGTGATCGTCGGCAAGGTGTTGCATGCCGATGCCCTCGCGCTGCCGCTGCGCCTCGCGGCGGGCGTGTCGCTGCTGCTGGCGGTCTACTCGCTCACCCTGCCCCACACCCCGCCCCGGGCGGCAGGCGCCCCCTTCAGCATCCGCGACGCGCTCGGCCTGGATGCGCTGCAGCTGCTGCGGGAGCGGGACTTCCAGATGTTCGTCCTCGGCTCGTTCCTCCTCTGCATTCCGCTGCAGTTCTACTACACCTTCGCCAACGCCTTCCTGAATCAGATCGGCGTAGCGGACGCGGCGTACGTGCAGACCTTCGGGCAGATGTCGGAGGTGGGCTTCATGCTGCTCCTGCCCTGGCTGCTGCGGCGCTGGGGCATCAAGGCCATCATGCTTATCGGCATGCTGGCCTGGTCGCTGCGCTACCTCGCCTTCGCGCGCGGCGACGCGGGCGGGGGCATGTGGCTGCTGTACGCGGCGATCCTGCTGCACGGGGTGTGCTACGACTTCTTCTTCGTCGGCGGCCAGGTCTACGTCGACCAGAAGGCCCACGTGCGCATCCGTGCGGCAGCCCAGGGCCTGCTCAACTTCATCACCAACGGCCTCGGTTACTTCGTCGGTGCGCTCGTTTCCGGCAGCGTCGTGCAGCATTTCGCGCGTCCGCAGGCTGGTTGCACTGCGGCGCGAGCCGCGGCTGGCGCCTGTCCGCAGGCGGGCCACGACTGGCAGGCCATCTGGCTGGTGCCCGCCACCGCTGCGGCCCTGGTGCTCTTGATGTTCGCGCTGCTGTTTCGTCCCGCTTCACGAGTGGCCCGCGCCTGACGGGTCAGGCCGAAAGGACCGCCCATGTGCCCACCCCGTACGCTCGCCTTCCTGCTCCTGGTGCTGCTCAGCACGGTGGCGCGAGCCGCCGAGATCCCCGCCGGCATCGAGGCGGCGCTCGATGCCCTGGCCGCCGTGCACGCGCCGAGCGAAGTGGCGCTGTCCCCGGACGGCTCCCAGCTGGTGTACGGGCGTACCGTCACCGGCAAGCGCGCGGGAGCCGACGTCGATATCTCGGCGCTGTACCTGGCGCGCGCCCGCGACGGCGGCGGGGAGGTGCGACTGACGGCCTGTCCGGGTACGGCCTGCGATGAGCACGGCGCAGCCTGGTCGCCCGACGGACGGACGCTGGTCTTCGTGACCACCGATGCGCACGAGCAGCCGCAGCTGGCGGTGGCCGATGATCGCGGCGGCAACGTGCGCGTCCTGACGCACGCCCAGGGCCCACTGGACGTGCCGCGCTGGTCGCCCGATGGCCGCCAGCTCGCTTTCCTGTACTCGGCGGGCGCGCCGCGCACGCCGGGGCCCCTCAACCCCCTGGCGCGCGATGCGGGGGTGCTGTCGCAACAGATCTATGAGCAGCGGCTGGCCGTGCTGCCGGCGACGGGGGGAGAGCCGCGCCTGCTCGGGCCGCAGGACGTCAACATTTACGAGTACGACTGGTCGCCCGACGGAGCGCGCTTCGTGGTGAGCTACGCCCACGGCTCGGGCGATGACAACTGGTGGATCGCCGCCCTTGGCTTGATAGATGCCCGCTCGGGCCAGCTCAGTCCGCTGTGGAAGCCGCCCGTGACGTTGCAGATCGCCTCGCCGCGCTTCGCGAGCGATGGCGGCCGTGTCGCCTTCATCGGCGGGCTGATGAGCGATGAGACGATCACCGGCGGCGACGCCTACGTGCTGTCGCTCGACGGTGCAGAGCCGGTCGACGTAACCCCCGGCCTGCGCGCCTCCGTACAGACGCTCACCTGGAATGGTTCAAGCCGCGAGCTGATCGCCACCGAGTTTCAGGCGGGGGAGGAGGTTCTCGCGGCCATCGACGTGGCGCACGGTACGCAGCGCACCCTCTGGCACGGTCCGCAGATGATCTGGGCCAACAACGTGCTCGGTTTGACGCCCGGCGACGTCGGAGTCTCGCTGTCGCGCGACGGGCGCACGGCGGCCACGATCCTCCAGTCTTACACCCAGGCGCCGGAGGTGTACGCAGGGCCCCCCGGCCGCTGGCACGCGGTCACGCGGCTGAACGCGGCGGTTCAGCCCATGACCGGTCCGGCGCACATCCTGACGTGGCAGAGCGATGAGTTGAGCGTGCAGGGCATGCTCATCGAACCCCCGCACGTCACGGCCGGTCAGCGCTATCCGCTGGTAGTCGAGGTGCATGGGGGGCCGGCCTATGCGCACTACCCGCTCTTCCCGGCGAGCCCCGATGCCTATGACGCGGTGCTCGCCGCCCGCGGCTACTATGTGTTCAAGCCGAACCCGCGCGGCAGCTATGGCCAGGGAGAGGCCTTCACGCGCGCCAACGTGCGCGATTTCGGCTACGGCGACCTGCGCGACATCCTGCGCGGACTCGACGCGGTGCTGGCGCGGGCGTCGATCGATGCGCGCCGCGTCGGGATCACGGGCTGGAGCTACGGGGGCTACATGACCATGTGGGCGCTCACCCAGACCGACCGCTTCCACGCGGGGGTCGCGGGGGCGGGGCTTTCCGACTGGCTGAGCTACTACGGCACCAACAACATCGACACCTGGATGATCCCGTACTTCGGGGCGTCGGTGTACGACGATCCGAAGGTCTACGAGCGCAGCTCGCCGCTGACCTTCATCAAGCAGGTGCACGCCCCCACGCTGCTGCTCGGCGGCGACCGCGACGCCGAGGTGCCGCTGTCGCAGTCCTACGAGTACTGGAACGGTCTCAGGCGTCACGGCGTGCCGACTGAGTTCGTTGTCTATCCGGACGAGGGACACTTCTTCTTCAAGCGCGCCGATCAGGCCGACGTGATGGCGCGCATCGTCGGCTGGTTCGACCGCTACCTGGGCGCCGATTGAGGGGACGCCCGGCCGCGCCGCCGTTGCGAGCACAATTGGCGCATGCCCGAGCTGCCGGATGTGACGGTGTACGTGGAGGCGCTGCGACGGCGTCTCGTGGGGGCCCGTCTCGAGCGCGTCGAGATCCTCAACCCGTTCGTGCTGCGCACTGCGCAACCGCCGCTCGAGGCCGCCTACGGACGTCCGGTACTCGAGGTGCGCCGCATCGGCAAGCGCATCGCCATCGGCCTCACCGAGGAGCTGTGGCTGGTGCTGCACCTGATGATTGCCGGACGGCTGCACTGGTTTGCGCCCGGCACTGCCCCCGCCAAGCGGCGGCCGCTGGCACGACTCGCCTTCACGAGCGGGTTGCTGACGCTCACCGAGGCCGGCACCAAGCGCCGCGCCTCGCTGCACCTCGTGCAGGGCGCGGCGGCGCTTGACGGGCAGGACCCCGGCGGCTTGGAGGTGTTGGAGGCGACTCGGGCAGAGTTCGCCGCGGCACTGCGCCGCGGCAACCACACGCTCAAGCGTGCGCTCACCGATCCCCGCACCCTGAGCGGCATCGGCAACGCCTACTCCGATGAGATCCTGCACGCCGCGCGGCTCTCGCCGGTGCTGCTGACGCAGCGGCTGACTGAGGCGGAGGTGGCTCGACTGTACGACGCGACGCGAGCGGTTCTGCTGCTGTGGACCGAGCGCCTGCGCGAGCAGGCGGGCGAGCAGTTCCCGGAGGGGGTCACCGCCTTCCGGCCCGAGATGGCCGTGCACGGGCGCTTCGGCATGCCATGCCCGGTGTGCGGCACCCCGGTGCAGCGCATCCGTTACGCCGACAACGAAACCAACTACTGTGCGCGCTGCCAGACCGGAGGGCGCCTGCTGGCCGACCGCGCCCTGTCACGGCTGCTGAAGAAAGACTGGCCGCGGCGGCTAGACGCGTTCGACCAGGATGCCTAGCCCAGGCCCGCCCGCGGGGGAGGCGGCAGGCGCTGCAATAGCGACTCCACCGCCGCTCCCAGGGCGAGGAGCTCGCGGTCGCCTCCCGCGGGCGCATCGAACTCGAGGGCTACCGGCAGGCCGGCGGCGGTGAGGCCGATCGGCACGACGAGTCCGGGGACGCCGGCAGTGCTGCCGGGGGAAATGTTGCGCGCCATACCCGTCTCGAACTCGATGCGCCGGCCGCGGATCGTGAAGCCCGCCTCCTCGCCGATGAGGGGCGCGGGCACGAGGGTAGCCGGGAACACGACGGCATCGGCGCCGCTGCGCGCGAACACATCACGGTACAGGCGTCGTAGCGCCGGCAGATGCGTGGTGCGCGCGGCCGCATAGTCCGCCGCGGAAACGAAGTGCTCGCCACCGGGCAGCACATCGCGACGAAAGGTCTCGCGGATATCGGCACTCGCCTGCTCGAGCAGCGCCTCGAAGCTGACCGGTGCTCCGTACTCCTTGAGGTACGCGGGCAGTGCAAACCGCACGTCGTGGTTCTGGATCGGGTCGGTCGTGCGCTCGATCAGCGCCGCGAGCCCCGGCATCTGCGCCTCGATCAGCTCGGCACCGGCAGCGCGCAGCTGCGCGAGCGCCTGCTCACTCAGCTGCTCCACTTCCGGGTCGAGGTCGGTGAAGAAGTAATCGCGCACCACGGCCAGGCGGGTGCCACGCAGCGGGCGCGTCGACCCAGCCCTCGTGGGCGCGCCGGTCAGCACCGCATCGAACAGGGCGAGGTCGCGCACCGAGCGGGCGTGCGGCCCCACCTGGTCGAAGAGCGGGGTGATGGGGACTGCGCCTTGGGTGGAGTAGCGCCCCGTCGTCGGCCGCAGGGCGTACAGTCCGCAGAGCGCCGCGGGCACGCGGATCGATCCCTGGGTGTCCTCTGCCACACCAAGCGGCGCCATCCGCGCAGCGATCGCTGCAGCCGTGCCGCCGCTGCTGCCGCCGGGGATGCGGTGCGGCTGGTAGGGATTACGCACCGCCCCGTAGGCCTGGTTGTTGCTGGTCCAGCCGTAAGAGAGCTCGTGCAGGTTAGTCTTGCCGAGCACGACGGCACCGGCCCGCCGCAGCGCGTGCACCACGGGGGCGTCATGGCGCGGTCGAAAGCTGCGCAGCGCCGGCGTGCCGGCGGTGGTCGGATACTGCGCGGTGTTGACGCTATCCTTGATCGGCATCGGCAGACCGGCGAGGGGGCCGAGGCGCTCCCCCGCCCGCCGCGCTCGGTCGCAATCGCGCGCCGCCTCGAGGACGCGCTCAGGCTCGAGGCTAATCCAGGCGTTGAGCGATGCACCCGCGGCACAGCGCGCCAGCAGTGCGCGGGCGTAGCGCTCGGCGCTCACCTCGCCGCGCGCCATGCGCTCCAGGGCGGCGACCGCGTCGAGCTCTGCCAGCTCTGCTGCATCGTCTTCAGCTGAGGACACCTGCGCCTCCAGGCGGGCGGCACTGGCCGCGATGCCGAGCAGGACGTGCCGTCGGGTGAGTGGGCGGGCGGTTTTTGCGCGGGACGAAGACATCACGGGTGCTCGCCGCGGGCCGCCCTGGGTCGCGCATCATACGACTTCCCGCGCCGGTGCTGCCGGATAGACGCCTGTTCAGTGCGTGACCGGGCCAGCCGCGGAGTCATGTGCCTCGCTGCGCGCCTCGGCGAGCAGCGCGCCGCAGTCCGCCCCGTGCGTGAGGCCGGGGTCGACGAAGGCGAGGCCCGCCGCGAGCGGAGTGAGGAGCGCCCCGAGCGCGACCGCCGCTCCGCCCTGCAGAAGTGCCGCGCGCTTCTCGATGCCGAAGTGCGGGTGCTTGAGCGGGCCGGTGACCGTGACTTCCGAGCGCAGGGCCAGCGTCGGATGCTTGGGCCGGCCGCGGATGCGCAGCTGCACGGTCTGGTCGGCGAGGTGCAGCTCACCCGCACCGCTGAGCAGCGTAGCGTCCGTGTCGAGCAGCAGGGTACCGGTGCGCACGACCCCGTCCTGGGCACTGAGCGTGGCCACCGCGCAGCGGATGGGTGTCTCCTGCGTGTTGTGGCGCAGCACACCCAGCGCACCGGCCAGCTCGGCGCTCGCGAGCTCGGCGAGCGCCCGCCGCATCGTGCCCTCGGGGATGACCAGCGTCGCCTCCCCGTGCGCCCCCTCGGCGAGGGCGCGCCACGTTGGGCCGGCGCCGGCGAGCTGCAGCCGGCCATCGAGCGTTCCAGTGGCAAACGGTGCGCGGCCTGGGGGCTGCAGCTGCTCGAGCTGCAGCTTCTGCAGCCGCAGCTCCAGCCGCGCGGCCGGCACGGCGGAGTGAGCATCCAGTTGCGCCTCGCCGGAGAGCTCCCCCCCGGCAAGCTGTGCGTGCGCCTGCTCGATGCGCAACGCCGCGGCGTGCGCGTCGACCAGCAGGGACAATTCACTCAGGCGCTCCTTGCCGAGATCGACGTGCTGCGCCCGGTAGCGGATACGCAGCTCGCTGCGTCGCAGACCCCGCAGCGGCAGCGGCGTATCGGGCACCAGCGACTGGGCCTCGCCATGGTGGCCGCCGAGGTCCACCAGCCGCAGCTGCTGCGAGCGGAGCTCTCCTGTGGTGTGGGGCTGTCCACCGGCGCTGTCGACCTCGAGCGAGCCGTCGAGATCGCTGTCCCCCGCGGTGACCCGCAGATCGGCGTACGAGAAGTGCAGGTTACGGCGTGACATCCGCCCCGAGGCACTGAAAGGCACCGTCTGCGGCAGCTTCAGACCGACCAGGTAGTACGCATCGCGCAGCGTCGGACCCTTCGCCTGGAAGAGTCCCTCGATCTCCCGGAAATCGAAGGGATGCAGGAAGTAGCCCTGCGCACTCAGCTGGCTCGGGGCGGAGCGCTCGAGCAGGGTGAAGTGATACGGGCGTTCCCGCCGCGCGGTGGCGAGCGGCTCGCCCTCGATGTGCAAAGTGGCGGGGCGGCCGTTCAGCGTGCCGATGGCTTCCACAGTCAGGACCGGGGCAGGGCCGCCTCCGGCGTCACCGGCACTCACCTGGCCGGTGAAGGTGAGGTGCCGACGCTCGTCCTGCACGTCGACCCGCGCCTCGGGCATCGCGAGGCTGCGGATGAGCGGCGGCCCGGCGCCGGCTCCCTCGGCCCGCGCGGTCCAGTTGGCGCGACCCTCCGCATCGCGCCGCAGATGCCACTCGGCTCCGCCGAGCTCCACACGCTCGATCTCAAGCGGCCACCAGCCGAAGCGCCACGCCAGGCGGATGTCCACGCGCGCGATGTGGCCGAGGCTGCCGGGCGCGCTCCACGGCGGGTTGCCGATCTCGAGGTCCGTGGCGTCGAGGCGTGGATGGGGCGAGAGCAGGTGCGCCTCGAAGCGGCCGCCGAGCCGGAGCGGATGGTGCAGGTGGCGCTCGAACATGCGCAGCAGCGGGCGCTGCAGATGCCGCTCGCCGAGCAGCGCCGCGACGAGCAGCACCGCGACCGCGGCGCCGAAGGCCAGGCCGTAGCGCGACCAGCGACGCCGTCCGTCCATCGCCGCACTATTGCACCGCGCACGCGGTCGGCGCAGACGACCGCGCCGCGGCGCCGCGTCGGCGCGCGCCGACCAGACCGTTGCCGCCAACATCCACGCTGGCGATAATCGCGCGCCGCTCCCCACCCCCCTGCGACGCAAGGATTCCGTGCCCGACTCCACGCCCGCCGCGCCCGGCGAACCCATCGTGCGGGTTGCAGGGCTCAGCAAGACCTACGCGAGCGGCCTCACGGCCCTCAACAGCATCGATCTCAGCATCGAGCGCGGCGAGATTTTCGCGCTGCTGGGACCGAACGGGGCCGGCAAGACGACCCTGATCAACATCATCTGCGGCATCGTCACGCCCGGGGGCGGACGCATCAGCGTCGCCGGACACGACATCGTGCGTGAGTACCGCGCCGCCCGCGCGCTTATCGGACTCGTGCCCCAGGAGCTGCATACCGACGCCTTCGAGAGCGTGTGGAGCACGGTTACCTTCAGCCGCGGCCTGTTCGGGCGCGCCCCCGATGCGCGCCACTGCGAACAGGTGCTGCGCGCGCTCTCGCTGTGGGAGCGCCGCGAGGCGAAGATCATGACGCTGTCGGGGGGTATGAAGCGCCGGGTACTTATCGCCAAGGCGCTCGCGCACGAGCCGCAGGTGCTGTTTCTCGATGAGCCGACCGCGGGGGTGGACGTTGAGCTGCGGCGCGAGATGTGGGACATGGTGCGGGCGCTCCGCGAGCGCGGCGTGACCATCATTCTCACCACGCATTACATCGAAGAAGCCGAGCTGATGGCGGACCGGATTGGAGTCATCCACCGCGGCGAGCTCATCGTCGTGGAGGAGAAGGCCCGGCTGATGCGCAAGCTCGGCAAGAAGCAGCTGACCCTGCAGCTGCAGCGCCCCCTCGCAGGTGTGCCCCCCGAGCTCGGGGCCTGGCCGCTCGAGCTCGGCGACGCCGGGCACGCCCTTATCTACACCTTCGACGCGCAGCGCTCGGATACCGGCATCGCGCAGCTGTTGCGCCGACTGCAGGAGCTGAACATCGACTTCAAGGACCTGCACTCGAGCGAGAGCTCGCTAGAAGAGATCTTCGTGAACCTGGTGCGGACGCGCTCATGAACGTGCACGCCATCCGCGCGATCTACCACTTCGAGATGGCGCGCACCTTCCGCACCCTGATGCAGAGCATCGCCTCGCCGGTGCTGTCCACCTCGCTCTACTTCGTGGTATTCGGTGCCGCCATCGGCCAGCGCATGGGGGCGGTGGACGGGGTCAGCTACGGCGCCTTCATCGTGCCGGGACTCATCATGCTCTCACTCCTTACCGAGAGCGTCTCGAACGCCTCGCTCGGCATCTACCTGCCCAAGTGGTCAGGCACGATCTTCGAGCTGCTGTCCGCGCCGGTGTCCTACGTCGAGGTGCTGCTCGGCTATGTCGGCGCGGCGGCCACCAAGTCCGTGATGCTCGGCACGCTGATCCTGGTGACGGCGCGCTTCTTCGTCCCTTACCACGTGGTGCATCCGCTGTGGATGGTGGCATTCCTGCTGCTCACGGCGGTCAGCTTCAGCATGCTCGGTTTCATCATCGGACTGTGGAGCGAGAGCTTCGAGCAGCTCGGCATCGTGCCGCTCATGGTGCTGACCCCGCTGACTTTCCTCGGCGGCGCCTTCTACTCGATCGCGATGCTGCCCGGCGCCTGGCGCCAGATCGCGCTCTTTAACCCGGTCGTGTACCTGATCAGTGGCTTTCGCTGGAGCTTCTACGGTGTCGCGGACGTCAATGTCCTGCTCAGCACCGCGGCCACGCTGGCGTTCTTTCTGCTGTGCGTGGCCGTGGTCGCCTGGATCTTCCGCAGCGGCTACAAGCTCAAGAGCTAGCGCGCGCCGGACGCCCGCCGCGGGCGCCCGGGCGCGCAAGCTTACTTGTCCGTGGCCGGCTCCTTGGCCGCCTCCTTCTTCGCCGCCGCGTGGCCACTCGGGCCGACCGGCGCCATCAGGTGCTGATACGGCGTGCCGGCCCACATCACGTAGGGCTGCGAGGTGTCCGGGTCGGCGTTCTTCGGATACGCATCGTAGAAGCTCGAGTCCGCGCCGACGACCATGACGTGCGGGCCGGTCTTGATCCAGTGGTTGGAGGCGGTCGGCTTCTGGGCGAACGGATCGGTGTTACTCGCATCCGTGCCGCCCGCCAGCATGTACATGAACCCCACCTTGCCCGCCGGCGGCGTCTCGTGGTTCATCCAGGCGTGCGCCCAATCCATCGAGGCCTTGTCCAGGCACATCGGATCCGGACCCGGCGTGGTCGGGTTGTCCGGCATGCAGGTCCAGCCGTTCGTTCCCTTGCGCAGCGTCTCCATCTTGCCATCGCTTCCCATGTTGACGATGGTCGCGTTCTTGCCGACGCTCGGCGGGGCGGCGGATTCGGCGCTTGCGATGAGCTCGGCCTTGCTGGGCGTCTTCGCGGTCGACTTCGCGGTATCGGCGCCGAGCGCCACACTTCCGAGGGCTACGGCGAGCGTGCCGAGCCCGAGGTAGGTACACGTTTTCATTGGTTCTCCTCCCGTAAAGCCCCCATCGAGGGGAACGGAATCTTCATCCCGGCGCCGGTGCGCGTCCAGCCCCCGCGCGGTCGACGAACCAGACGCGGATGCGATTGCGTTCCACCTGGCGCGTGTGCCAGCTGCAGCTGACCCTCGCATCCCGCAAGCTTGTGCGTGAGCGCGGCATATGCAGCGATGCCGCGCGGAGGCCGCTGCTGCCCTCAGTTGGGCAGCTGGCGCCGCACCGCCGCCAGCAGGTCCTGCATGTCGAAGGGCTTGGTCAGCACTTCCTCGGCACCGGCGCTCTTGGCAGCGGCGAGGTAGGCGTGGGTGCTGATGGCCTCGGGCTTGTAGGCGAGCGGGCCGAAGCTGCCACCGCCGGAGATAGCGATGATGCGCACGCGCGGATAGCGCGCGCGCAGCGCCTTGATGAGCTCCACGCCGTGGGTCTTGGGCATGATGATGTCGGTGATGAGGATGTCCGGCTGCTGCAGCGCGACGCTCGCCAGCGCCGCAGCTGCGCTGTGCGTGACCGTGACCGCGAAGCCGGCGCGTTCGAGCACGCGCTGCACCGCCGCACCGACCTCGACCTCGTCATCGACGACGTGGATGGAGGCCATGTGCCGCCTAAGCGGCTCCCGCCGCGTTGCTGAGAGCGACTGCCACCGGCAGGTATACCCGGAACGTCGTCCCCAGCTTGGAAGCGGAACGCACGGTAATCAGACCGCCCATCGACTCGACGATACCATGCACCACTGAGAGGCCAAGGCCGGTGCCTTCACCGACCTCGCGCGTGGTGAAGAAGGGCTCGAAGATATGAGGCAGCGCGGCCGGGTCGATGCCCTCGCCGGTGTCGCTCACCTCCAGTACCCCGTAGCGGCCGGGCCGCAGTTGCGGCTCGCCTGGATCCTCCTCGGCGGCGAGCGTGACGGTGATGCGGCCGCCGTCGCGGCGCATCGCCTGGTGGGCGTTGGTGCAGAGGTTGAAGACGACCTGCTGCACGAAGTTGGGGTCGCCGGTCAGCTGTACCCCTTCGGCCTCACAGCGGAACACCACCTCGATGTTGGTCGGGACGATGGCGCGCAGCAGGGCCAGGGCGTCCTCGACCGGCGCGCGCAGCGCGAACACGGTGCTGGGGGCCTGGGTGTCGGACTGGCGGCTGAAGGTGAGGATACGCCATACCAGGTTGCGGGCGCGGTGGGCCGACTCCACGACCCGCTGCAGGTCGGCGCGCAAGTCGCTGCTGGCCGGCAGCTCATCCAGGGCCATCTGCGCGTACAGCAGGATCGGGGTAATGATGTTGTTGATCTCGTGGGCGACGCCGCCCGCCAGAGTACCGAGCGCGACGATGCGCTCGCGGTGCAGCAGCCGCCGCTCGAGCGTCAGGCGCTTGTGCTCGGAGGCCTCGCGCTCGGCGATCTCGCGCGTCAGTTGCTCGTTAGTGCCCACCAGCTCCTGGCGCATCCGCTCCAGGTGCAGATTCAGCTCCGCCACCTCGCGGATGCTGCTGTGACTCTGCAGCTGCACGTGCACGTCGCCGCTGGCGACGCGCTTGGCGCTCTCCTGCAGCAGCACCATGGGGCGGGCGATGACGGCCGACAACCACAGCGCGAGCCCGATGGAGACGGCCACGAAACCACCGATGGCGAGCAGCACGTGCCGTTGCGTGGCGCGGATGCGCTCGCTGGTCGGGATCTCATCGAAGCCGAGGCGCAGCACGACCGCGTGGTCAGGCCGGCGCACCTGGTGCGAGATGTAGTAGACCTGGTCCGGGGACTGCCCGAAGGTGTAGTCCTCGCGCGGGCTTGCCGCGCCCAGCGCGGGGGTGATCGAGCTGTGGATCTTGCGCTCGCCATCGACGATCTGCGCGAACACCACCTGGCCGCTCAGCACGACGCCGTCGAGCACCGCGCCGGCGCGGCGCTCGAACTCCGCAGCGTCGAGCGCCTCGAGCTGATCCGCGACCAGACGGCTGTAGGCACGCACCGAGTTGATGAAGCGCTCCTGATAGCCGTCTTCGACGATGCGGGACACCCCGAGGTAGAGCAGCGGCGCGAGTGCCGCCAGGATGATGAGCACCACGCTCATCATGCGTACCCACAGGCTGTGTGTCAGTCGGACCATAGGACGCGCAGGACCCGCAGGTTGGGATTATGGGCCACGTCGCGCTCCCACATGAAGCTGACCGCGTTGGGATTGGCGTTGAGTTCCGCGGCCACGCGCGTCACGCTCGCCGCTTCGGACGGTGCGAGCCATCCCTGCCGGTTGACACCGTTGAGGATCTGCCGGTCATAACTCGGCTGCGACATCGCCACGATCTGCTGCAGGAAGATCTCATCGAGGTGCGGCTCGCTGCGGTTACGGATGGGGCGCAGCGGCGTGCCGTTGATAAGCACCGGAACGCCGAGGAACAGCTTGCGCACGGTGACCGAATCGAGATCGGTCACCGGGCTGTCGCGGCGCACCACCAGCACCAGCGTCTGGGCGGCCGGCCACGCCTCGGCGAGTGCGCCGAGCAGCAGCAGCAGCACGATGATGCGCCGCGCGATCACAGCAGCGCCGCACTCCACTGCACGCGTACGTCCGCGAAGTGACCGGTGAAGGTGTGGCTGTTGGTCAGTTGCAGGGTGAAAGCCTGGCGCGGCGCGAAGTCCCAGCGCACGCCGGCCAGCTGACGGCTGCGTGGATAGGCCGGGAACAGTCCCAGGTAGCGCGAGTCGGCCGCCTGCGCCGTTCCCTCCAGGCGCACGAAAGCGGTGAGATCATGGCCGAAGCGCCGCTCGGCCTGCGTGTAGCCGAGAGCAAAGGAGTCCCCCCGTGAGGGGGTAGCGTCGAAGAACAGCCGTGCATCGGCGTGAAACAGCACCGCCAGCAGCCGCCACGGGTCCTCCACGTAACTGGCGAACACGCCGTACAGGCTGAGCTGGACGTGGTCGAGCCCGAGGATCGACGCCGCCGGCGGGCCGATGCGCGCCAGGTCCTCGCGCGCCAGCAGCACGCCGAACCCACTCTCATCGAGGTCACCCGGATGCAGGGAGAGGCGGGCGTGGTAGCCCAGCTGGCGGCGGTGGTGATCCGGATGAACGAGGTCGAAGGGCTCCAGGCCTCCGGGGTTGAGCTGCGGGGCCAGGCCGCCGCTGCCGGCCATGCGCAGCCGCCAGCCGCTCGCGAGTGGGCGGCTGGTCTCGAGCAGCGCGCCGGTGAAGTGTTGCGGCAGGATGCCGCCGAGGTCCTCCCATTCCTCGATGGCCGGACGGGTGATGGAGGTCTGCAGGTACTGGCCGTGGTGGTGGTCGTGGTTCCACACACTGGTCGGCTGATGGAAGCGGCCCAGCCATAGCACGGTGTCGCTCGAGAACTGGTAGCCGAGCTGAAAGCGCTCGAGGTCGCCCTCGTGGTCCGACAGCAGGTACTCCGTGAAGAGGCGGAACGGGCCGCGCTGCAGGCTGAGGATCATGTCCGCCCGCAGCACCTCGTCGTAGGGTTGCGTGACGAGCGCGTCGCGAGCGAACGTGCCGACCGCCTCCGCGCTGGGCAGCAGCAGGAACTGCACCTGCGGCGCCTCGCCGCGGGCGGCACAGCTGCCGCACAGCAGTAACAGGATCAGCAGACGCGGCGCACGCATGGGCGTTCCTCGCAGGACGGCTCGATGGATGGCAGGCAGGGGCGACTCGCGCGCACGTGGCACACGGCCCGCCCGGTGCCGCGGGGGCCGAAGGCTTGTTGTTGTGTCACCCCGCTCCTAGTACAGCATCTCCCTGCACCCGCCCACAAGCTGGCGGTCCCACCGCCTGCGGCTCTTTGAACCGACGGGGCTCGCAGGCATCATGCCCGCACCATCGCCTCGGACGAATTCTCTAAGGAGGGTCGCATGCGCCGCTGGCTGCTGTCCGGACTTCTGTCACTGACCCTGACGTCCAACCTCGCACTCGGTGCGGACCCGCCTGCGGTGGTGCTGCGCGCCCGCGCCCTTATCGACGGCACCGGTGCGGCGCCGCGGCCGGCGCAGGTGCTGATCCGCGGCAATAGGATCGCCGCAGTGACGGGCCCCGGCCAGGAGGTGCCTGCGGGCACCGAGGTGATCGACCTCGGTGAGGCCACGCTGCTGCCGGGCCTGATCGACTGCCACACACATATCTTCCTGCAGGGGGAGGACCCGGCAGCCGGCGGCTACGACGTACAGCTCCTCAAATACCCGCTGGCCTACCGCGCTGCGCGTGCCACCGTCGCCGCGCGGCGCGCACTGGAGCAGGGCTTCACCACGATCCGCGACCTGGAGACCGAGGGGGCTGGCTATGGCGATGTCGGCATCCGCCAGGCGGTCGAGGAGGGCTACATCCCCGGTCCGCGCATGCTCGTGGTGACGCGCTCCATCTCCACCACCGGTGGCTATCCCCTGGAAGGGTATGCACCGGAGATCGAAGTGCCGAAGGGGGCGCAGCTCATCGACGGTCCCGTCGAGGCACGCAAGGCCGCGCGCGAACAGCTCGATCACGGCGCCGACTGGATCAAGGTGTACATGACGCACCGTTCCTGGGTGGACAAGGCCGGCAACCTCATCTCCCAGCCCACCCTCACGGTGGAGGAGCTGCGCGCCATCGTCGACGAGGCGCACGGCTGGCAGCGCAAGGTCGCCTGCCACGCCTATAGCGGCATCGGGCTGCAGCGCGCGCTGGACGGGGGCTGTGATTCGATCGAGCATGGTCTTGAGCTCACCGATGGGCAGGTCGCGCAGATGCTGCGCCAGGGCACCTGGTACGTACCGACCCTCGCCGTCTACTACTACGACCCGGAGCCCGCCGATACGCCCGCGGGGCAGCGCGACCGCAAGCGCGTCGAGGTCCACGGCGTATCCTTCAGGAAGGCGCTGCGCGCCGGCGTAAAGATCGCCTTCGGTACTGACGTCGGCGGATTCCCCTGGACCGACCCGATCGCGCAGGAGTTCGCGCGCGAGGTCGAGTTCGGCATGACGCCCATGCAGGCCATCCAGTCGGCGACCAACCGGGCTGCCGAGCTGCTTGGCAAGGGTGGTGAGATCGGGGTGATCGCCCCCGGCGCGTACGCAGACGTGATCGCCGTTCCCGGCGATCCCCTGAAGGACGTGGACCTGCTGAAGAACGTGTCCTTCGTCATGAAGGACGGCCGCATTTTCAAGGGCGGACCTGCACCGCGTTAGCCGGGATGCTGCGCGGCCGCCTCGGTGGGCATTGCCGCCGCCACGCGGCGCACTGACTCCATGGTGTCCGCGTCCTCGGCCCGCTTGTCGGTCCGGTAGCGCTTGACTCGCGCGAGGCGTAGTGCGAGGCCGCCCGGATAGCGGCTGCTCGCCTGCAGGTCGCTGAAGGCGATCTCGGCGACCAGGGCGGGGCGGACATAGACGGTCAGCGCATCGCGACGCGTCTCGAGGGCGAGGAGTTGCTGCGTCTGCCAGTCGAGCATCACGTCGGTGAGGCCTTTGAAGGTCTTGCCGAGCATGACGTATTCCCCGGTGCGGGGTTCAAGGGCGCCGAGGTGCAGGTTGGACAGCTTACCGGTGCGACGCCCGTGACCCCACTCCGCCGCCAAGACCACCAGGTCGAGCGTATGCGCGCGCTTGATCTTGAGCCAGCTCGCGCCGCGGTTGCCGGCTTCGTAGGCCGCATTGAGGTCCTTGGCCATCACGCCCTCGTGCCCGGCCGCGAGCGCCGCCGTGTAGAACGCGGCGGCGGCGGCGAGGTCCGGATCCAGCCGGCGCGGCATCTGCTGCGCGGCGGGGACGGCCGCGGCAAGGGCGGCATAGCGCTCGCGGGTGGGCAGTGCGACGAGAGTCTGCTCCTCCAGGCGCAGGCAGTCGAAGAAGAACGCCTGTATCGGCAGCTCGCGTTGCAGCGCCTCGACGTCGAGCCGCCGGCCGAAGCGGCGCATGGTGACCTGAAACGGATGCGGTCGGCCCCGCGCATCGAGGGCGATCGCCTCGCCATCGAGCACGAGGGTCTGCGCCGCGAAGCCGCGTACGGCCGCGACGATCTCCGGCACCGCCGCGGTCACCTCGTTGAGACTGCGCGTGTAGATGCGCACCGCCTCGCCATGCTTGTGCACCTGGATGCGCGCGCCATCCATCTTCCACTCCAAAGCGACCCCGGAGCTCAGCAGCGCCAGGGCCTCCGCCACGTCGGCGGCGGTCTGCGCCAGCATCGGCGCGACCGGCGAGAACAAGCGCAACTGCACCAGCGGCTGCAGGGCGGCCGCGCCGGCGCCGAGGGCGAGGCGCGCGACCTCCCCGAGGCTCGCAGCGTACATCGCCGCGCGGCGCACCTCGGGTGTCGGCACGCCGCTCGCGGCGGCGACCGCCTCGATCATGACGCCGGCGAGCGCGCCCTGACGCAGCTCCCCGCTGAGCAGGCGCACCAGGAACTCCTGCTCCTCGGTGCTGGCGCGTGCGAACAGGCCGCGCAGGCGTGCCTCCCGCCGGCCCGCCGAGCCCTTGCCCGTTTCGCGCTCCAGCGCCGCCAGCGCCGCGTCCACCTCTGTGATCGTCAGGGACGGGGTGACGGCGGCGGGGACATCACGCAGGGCATACAGCATCGCGCCGCCGACCCCGATGCGCCCCTGCGGGGTGCCCCCGGAGAGATAGCTGACCGCGATTGCGATCTCGTGCGGGGCGAGTGCGCGCAACTGCGCGGCGAGGATCTGGATCTTGGCGAGGCGTCCCGCGGTGGCCCCCACCTGCTGTGAGGTTGCCACCAGATCGGAAAGGGAGCTCACGCGCGATTCTGGGAGACGGCCGCGCGCCGCCTTCAACGTGGCCGGTGTTGCCGCGCCCACAGCGGCCAGAGGATCCACAGGCTGGTGAAGAGCAGGAATAGCGGCACCGCGCTCGACCAGGCCGCCCGCAGGCCGCCGATCAGGTAGCCCACCACGAAGAGATCGAGCGTGAGGCTGCAGGCGAGGGCGATCATCGCCATCGCGATGCAGCGCGAGGCGATGTCGGCGAAGCCGCGGGTCAGGAAGCCACGCTCAGCGAGGCGGTGATAGGCAGCCGGAGTGATGTCCAGCGCCATCGCCACCGCGCACAGGCACAGCGCGCCGAAATGCAGAAACTGCAGTCCCTCCGGCAACGTTTCAAAGCGCTGGTTGAAGATCGCGATCATCTGGAAACCGAACAGCGCCTGCACGCCCGGCAACACCATGCGCGCCTCGCGCACGATCATCGTCACCTCCTCATCGAGGGACTGCCCTTTGCGCGGCGCGAGTGCGTCCTGAGGCGGAGGCCGTAGGCGTCGATCCGAGGCGGCCGAGAGCGGTGTGCGCGACATAGTCGCAACGCTAGGTGCACCAGCGCCGTCGCGCCAAGGCCTCGGCTCACGGATGCCCGTGTCAGCGCAACACTGAAAAGGTTGGGGTAGGCCCGCGCCTACCTCCACCGCGCACGCGGGCCCCTTGAAGCGGTGGAGCGGCGTCGCAGGGGCGCGGGGTGTTAGGTGCGGTTAGGTGCGCCTCACACGCGCGCCTGACGCTCACCTTCAGCACATGCCTACGGGTGGGCGCCGCCTGAGCCGATAGCTGCACGCCGCGGGTCAGGGCAAAGCTGCCCGCACTGTGAGTGCGGGAGAGGGTTATGGCCAGATACGGCAAGAAGGCGGGCGCCAAGGTCAAACGTGCGATGAAGGAGCGCAAGCAGGGCAAGTTGCGCAGTGGACGCTCCGGTAAGAAGGTGACCAGCCGCAAGCAGGCGATCGCGATCGGCTTGTCGGAGGCGCGTCGCAGCGGCGCAAAGGTCCCCCGCAAGGGCAAGAGCGGCAGCCGCAGCCGCTAACCTCACGACACCGGAGGCGCGCCCCCCTCGCTGCGCCGGCGCTGCACGAAAGCGTCCAGCTCCTCGCGTACCGCCGCGTCCAGCGGCGGTGGCTGGAAAGCAGCCAGTGTCTCGTGCCACAGACGGCCGGCGCGCTCCGTGGCGGTCTTGGCGCCGCCGTCGGTCCACGCGCCGTAGTTGCGCCAGTCCGAGACGAGGGGGCTGTAGAAGGCGTCGCGGTAGCGCTGCATCGTGTGCGCTGCGGCGAAGAAGTGCCCGCCCGGGCCCACCTCGGCGACCGCATCCAGGCCAATCTCCTCCGCACTCGCCGCGACCGGCTGGAACAGCTCGGCGAACATCTGCAGCATCTCCACGTCGAGGATGAACTTCTCGATCGAGGCGGTGAGTCCACCCTCGAGCCAGCCCGCCGCGTGCAGCACGAAATGGCAGCCGCCCAGCAGCGCCCCCCACAGGCTCATCTGTGACTCGTAGGCTGCCTGGGCGTCCGCCGCGTTGGCGGCGGTCGCACTCGAGCAGCGCCAGGGGACGCCGATGCGGCGCGCCAGCTGGCCGGCCCCGAACGCCGCTTTGGCGTACTCGGGTGTACCGAAGGCGGGAGAGCCCGACTTCATGTCGACATTGGAGGTGAAGCTGCCGTACATGACCGGGGCACCCGGACGCACCAGCTGCGCGAGGGTGATGCCGAACAGGGCCTCGGCGTGGGCGAGGGTCAGCGCGCCGGCGATGGTGATGGGGGCCATCGCGCCGGCCAGGGTGAAAGGAGTGATGATCACCAGTTGCCCATGCTCGGCGAAGTACAGAATGCCGTCGGTCATCGGCAGGTCGAGCTGCAGCGGCGAGTTGGTGTTGACGATCGTGTAGCAGTGCGGTGCGGCCCTGAACTGCGCCACATCGATGCCCTGCGTGATGCGCAGCATGTCGAAGCAGTCCTGCAGCTGACCGTCGCCGCGACAGTAGAAGTAGGGCACCTTGTCGCCGAGGGTGAGCTGCGCGTAGCTGGTGTCGAGGTGGCGCTCGTGGATCGGGGTGTCCTGCGGCTCGACCATCTGGCCGAGCACGTGGATCACATCGAAGGCCTGCGAGGCGCGCACCCAGTCCTGGTAGTCGGCGAGGTTGCCCGCGTGCTTGCCGTGCGCGGCGTCGCTCACGCTGGGCGGCCCCGACACCGGGGCAAACACCACGTGGCGGCCCCCCACGCGGCAGGAGCGCTGTGGGTTGCGCGCCAGCAGGTCCGCCTCAGCCGGGACGGTGTGCAGCGCCTGCTCCACCAGCCCGCGCTCGAGACGCACCATGTGGGTGTCCTCATCGACGCTCGCGCCGGCGGCAGCGAATACCCCGCGGCCGCGCGGGGACAATACCCGCATGCCCTGGCGCTCGAGGATGCCGAGGGCAGCCTCGTGCATGGCCTCGACCTGGTCGGCGGAGAAGATGCGCACCGGGTCGAAGGGATTGAGGAGCTGTCGGTAGCGCTGCGTCCGCTCGCTCGGGGCGCTGGCGGCACGGGCGGTCTCGCGGCGACGTGGTCTCATGAAGTGTCCAGGGGTTCTGACGCAACAGGATCAGTATGCCATCGGCCGCGTGCCGGCGAGGCCGCCCTTATTCGCGCACGTACGGGCCCGCGGCCTGCACCGCCGCGGCCCCCGCCGCCAGCGTCTGCAGCCACGCCGGGGTCAGGGCGACGCGGCGCGCGAAATCGCTGAGATCGGCGAAGGGGCCGTCCGTGTCGCGGCTGCGCAGCGTGTGCTCGCTGAGTGCCGTGTCGAATCCGAGCCACGCACGCAGCGAGCCCGCTTCGGCCGTGTTGAGATTGACCGGACGCAGCGGCTGCTCGGGGCGCACCGAGGCGACCCACAGCTCCCTGCCCAGCGCCGCCTCGAGGCGGGCGGGATCCGCCTCGAGCCGCGCCGAGCACGCTTGCAGCGCGCGGCGGGCGGGACCCAGGGCGGCGGCGAAGGACTCCGCATCGCCGCTGCGGCCAAGGCGAGCCAGCGCTTCGGCGCCGCGGGCCGTGGCAGGCTCCGCCGTCGCGCAGTAGGTCAGCTGCGCGATCAGCTCCAGCCAGCGTGCCCGCTCCCCGGCTGCGCGACGCACATGCTCCTGCACCAGGCGCAGGAACACCGGGGTGGCCGGGGCGAGCTCGGTCGCATCCAGGGCGCGCAGCGTGCGCAGCAGCGCCTCGTAGCGCGCGCTCAGGGCCGGCTCGGCCACCTCCGCATCGAGGAGGTGGTAGAAGAGAGTGGCGATGACCCCCTCGTCCGCCATCATCTGCTGGGCGTTCTTGAGACGCGTGGGGTCAAAGAGCGGGGCGGCATCGGGTGCGGTGTCGGGGGCGGCGTCAGGCCAGGGCAGCTGCGCCTGGACGAACAGGTTGCCGCGCACACCGACGATGCGCAGCACACCATCGGCGGCGTCCTGCCAGTAATCGAGGTAGGGCCGGAACGGGAAACCGCCGTCCCTGGCCCTGAGCAGGGGATTTACGGTCAGGCGGCGGGCGAGCGCCTGAAAGTGAATCGCAAACCCCTCGTCGAAGGCGGTCGAATAGTCGGTGATGGCCAGGCTCGAGTGCCGGGCGCGCGAGTAGCCGGTCGGCAGGTGTGGCAGTAGGCGTCGCAACAGCACGTGCCCGGACTCGTGGGCGAAGATCTCCTCGAACTCCCCGCTGCGCACGCTCGCCGCGTCGATCACCATGTTGACGTAGGGTTCCCCGTGCCACTCCTCGGGCTGCCCCGCGCGCTGCAGCCAGTATCCGCGCCGGGCGTACCCGCCTTCCTCGTCCGAGAGCAGCAGTGCGGCGGGCTGCAGCGGGGTGGCCCCCGCCAGGCGCTGCGCGAGGGCGTCGAGGCGCAGAACGAACGCGGTCGTGCCGGACTGCGCTTCGTGTTGGATGGCCGCAGCGAGCGCGTCGTGCAGGGGACGCAGCACCGGCGCACGCCACGACCCCTCGGGCGCGGGCCGCGTACGCGCCTGGACCCCGTCACGCACCGCCTCGAGGACCCGCAGGCCCGGGAGGTCTGCGGCGCGGGTGGCTCCGGCCGCCACGGCGCACCCCAGGTACAGCAGGCGCAGGTATCTTCCCAGGGACCAGCCTTGCGGCATCGGACCGCTCCTTGTGGAGGCACGAGAGGGCGCTGCTAGTATGGCGCGCCCTCTTGCACTGCGCCCAGCGAGGAAGCCATGAGCGTCGCCAGCACCGCCGAGATCCGCGGGCATTTCCCCGCCCTGCAGCGCCGCCACGAGGGTCATCCGGTCGCCTACTTCGACGGGCCCGGGGGCACGCAGGTGCCGCGCGCCGTGGTCGAAGCGGTCAGCGACTACCTGCTGCACCACAACGCCAACACCTACTGGGAGTATCCCACCAGCGCGGAAACCGACGCAGCGCTGCGGCGCGCGCGGGCGCTGTTCGCCGACTGGTTCGGCGGGGCGCCCGAGGAAGTGGTGTTTGGCGCCAACATGACCACGCTCACCTTCCATCTCGGGCGTGCGCTCGGGCGCGGCTGGCGGGCGGGCGATGTCCTGGTCGTGACCGAGCTCGATCATCACGCCAACTCGGATCCCTGGCGGGTGCTAGGGCGCGAGCTCGGTCTGGAGGTGCGCACGCTGCGCCTGCGCACCGAGGACGGCCGTCTCGACGAAGAAGACGCACGGCGCAAGATCACCCCGGGGGTCAAGCTGCTGGCGCTGGGAGCGGCATCGAACGCGCTCGGGACCATCAACGACGTCCCCGGCCTCACGGCGCGGGCGCACGAGGTGGGGGCCGAGGTGTTCGTCGATGCGGTGCACTACGCGGCTCACCTGCTGCCGGACGTGCGGCGCTGGGACTGCGACTATTGCGTGTGCTCGGCGTACAAGTTCTACGGGCCGCACGTGGGCGTACTGTGGGGGCGGCGCGCGCGGCTCGAGGCGCTCGATGCGCCGCGGCTGGTGCCCGCCAGCGAGAGCGCGCCCGAGCGGCTCGAGACCGGCACGCTCAATCACGAGGGCATCGTCGGCGCGGGCGCCGCGGTCGAGTTTCTAGCCGGGCTGTGTCGCGAGGACCTGCCGCGGCGCGAGCGCCTCGCGCGTACCTGCGCGGCGCTGCACGAGCGCGGCGCGGAGCTGCTGGGCAGGCTGTGGAATGGCCTCGCGGCGCTACCGGAGGTGCGGCTCTACGGGCCGGGTCCGGACTCGGCGCGTACGGCGACGCTGTGCTTCACGCACGCGCGCCGCGAACCGGCCGCGGTCGCCCGCGCGCTGGCTGCGCGCGGCGTGTTCGTCTCGCACGGCGATTTCTACGCGAGCACGGTCGCACGGGTGTACGGGCGCGAAGCGGGGGGCTTCGTGCGCGCGGGCTGCGCCGCCTATAGCACTGCGGAGGAGATCGCGCGGCTCCTCGAGGGCGTGCGCGCCCTGTAATGGGCCGGAGAGCGGGCACTGTCCCGCACCGCTTGACAAAGGCAGCCGCAGCCCACTCCCGCACCTCGCGCGCCTGAATCCGCCGGCACCCAAGCCCGTGCCACGCCTGCGGGCAGGAGACCCGCCGCCGTGGTAACTTGAGCGCTTACGTGACAGTAAGGATTTCGCAGCGGATGCCCAGCAAAGTTCCCGACGGTGAGCGGCGTGGCTGGATCGTGCCGATCGGAGGCGCGGAGAACAAGGAAAACGACCGGGAGATTCTCGAGCGCTTCGTCAGCCTCTCCGGTGGCGACGCGGCCGACATCGTGGTGATCCCGACCGCGAGCCGCGCGCACGAGACCGGCCCCCGCTACGAGCAGATCTTCCGTGAGATCGGCGCCGCACGGGTCGAGGTGATGGACTTCGATACGCGTCGCGACTGCCAGGAGGGCGGCCGCCTGCAGCGGCTCGAGGCCGCGAGTGGCATTTTCTTCACCGGCGGCAATCAACTGCGCCTCACCACGTTGCTCGGCGGCACCCCGGTGGCACGGCTCATCCGTCAGCGCAACGCCCACGGCGTGACGGTCGGGGGTACGAGTGCGGGGGCGAGCATCCTCAGCGAGCACATGATCGCCTCGGGGGATGAGGGCTCGGCCATGGTCGCCGGCAGCGTGCGACTCGCCCCCGGTCTAGGCCTGACTAACCGCTTCATCATCGATCAGCACTTCCGCCAGCGCGACCGGCTCGGCCGTCTGCTGACGGCACTGGCCTATAATCCCTTCGCGGTCGGCATCGGACTGGACGAGGACACGGCGGCCTACATCGGCCCGGACGACCGCATCGAGGTGGGTGGCAGTGGCGGGGTGACGATCGTGGACGCCGCCGACGTGAGCTACTCCTCGATCGACAAGGTGAGCGACGGGCAGCCGGTGTGCATGCTGGGACTGCGGCTGCACATCCTGGTGGCGGGGGCGACGTACGATCTGGGCACCCACACCGCCTCGGCCGGTTCGCTGCCGCAGCCCAAGGAGTAACCTGCCGAGCTGACTTCTTCGCGCGCTTCTGGTTGCCGCCAATAACGATTACCCGAGCAACACCCATGCGCATCCTCGACCGCTCCGTCTACGTCGGCCCCTCGCTCTACGCCCGCTTTCCGGTCATTCGGCTCGACCTGGACCTCGGCGCGCTCGAGGCGTGGCCCACCGCGCGCCTGGGCGATACCTTCATCCATTCCCTCGCCGCCGCCCTGCCGGGGCTGGCCGAGCACGGCTGCTCCTACCGCCAGCCGGGTGGATTCCTGCGGCGCATGCGCGAGGGCGAGGGCACCTGGCTCGGGCACGTGCTCGAGCACGTCGCGATCGAGCTGCAGAACATCGCCGGCGAGGCCGTCACCTTCGGCAAGACCCGCACTGCCGGGGCACCGGGGCAGTACACGGTGGTGTACGAGTATGCACAGCGTGATGAAGGTATCGCCGCCGGCGAGCTCGGGCTGCGCCTGCTGTGCTCGCTACTGCCCGCGGCGCTGCGACCCCCGGGTGCAGTGCCGGAGGGCTGGGACTGGCCGCAGGCGCGCGATCAGTTCATCAAATTTGCCCAGCGCCGCGCGCTCGGTCCTTCGACCGCCTCGCTGGTGCGCGCCGCCGAGCAGCGCGGCATCCCCTGGCTGCGCCTCAACGATCAGTCGCTGGTGCAGCTCGGCCATGGCAAGTACCAGCAGCGCATCCAGGCGACCGTGACCGGCCGCACCCCGCACATCGCCGTCGAGCTGGCGAGTGACAAGGAGGAGACCAACAAGATCCTCGCCGGGCTCGGCCTGCCGGTGCCACGCCAGGAGCTCGTGCAGAGCGAGACCCAGGCGCTGCGCGCGGCGGCTCGTCTCGGTTTCCCGGTGGTCACCAAGCCTTACAACGGGAACCACGGCCGGGGCATCTCGATCCGCCTCACCACCGAGGCCGAGGTCGCGCACGGGTTCGCGGTAGCGCGCGAGCACTCCCGCTCGGTGATCGTCGAGAACTTTCTCGAGGGTGACGACCACCGGCTGCTGGTGGTGAACGGCGAGCTGGTGGCGGCCACCCGCCGTACTCCGGGGCACGTGGTGGGCGACGGCGAGCACGACGTCCGCGCTCTCATCGAGCGCGTCAATCAGGACCCGCGCCGCGGCGTCGGCCACGAGAAGGTGCTGACGCGTCTGGAGCTGGACGCACAGGCCTTCAAGATGCTCGAGCGCGCCGGGCTCACTCCCGAGAGCGTGCCCGGGCCTGGCCAGGTGGTGTACCTGCGCTCCACCGCCAACCTCTCGACCGGGGGCACCGCGACCGACGTGACCGACATTATTCACCCCGACAACCGCGAGATGGCCGAGCGCGCGGTGCGCGCCATCGGCCTCGACGTGGGCGGCGTCGACTTCCTGTCGCAGAACATCGCCGAGAGCTACCGCAGCATCGGTGGCGGCATCTGCGAGATCAATGCCGCGCCCGGTTTCCGCATGCACGTCGCCCCCAGCGAAGGTACCGCGCGCGACGTGGCGGCACCGGTGCTCGACATGCTGTTCCCGCCGGGCACGCCGGCGCGGGTGCCGATCGCCGCGATCACCGGCACCAACGGCAAGACCACTACCGCGCGCATGCTGGCCCACATCACCAAGATGGCCGGCTTCACCCCCGGACTGACCACCACCGACGGGGTGTACATCGACGGCCAGCGCACGGTGGCGGGCGACATGACCGGTCCGGTGTCCGCGCGCATGGTGCTCGCGGACCCGCAGATCGACCTCGCCGTGCTCGAGACCGCACGCGGCGGACTGATCCGCGCCGGCATGGGAGTGAGCGAGGTGAACGTCGGGGCGGTCCTCAACGTGCAGCCTGATCACCTCGGGCTGAAGGGCATCGACACGCTCGAGCAACTGGCCGAGGTGAAGCGCATCGTGGTCGAGGTGGCGACCGACTGCGCGGTGCTGAACGCCGACGACCCGCTCGTGCTGCGCATGTCCGGCTACACCGAGGCTAAGAATCTCTGCTACGTCACGATGAACCCGCAGCATCAGCTGGTGCGCGAGCACGTGCGGGCCGGGGGCCGCGCCTGCGCGCTCGAGGCCGGTGTGAACGGGCAGATGATCACCCTCTACGACAAGAGCGGTCACCTGCCGCTGCTGTGGACGCACCTGATCCCCGCCACCCTCGAGGGCCGCGCCACGCACAACGTGCAGAACGCCATGTTCGCCGCGGCGATGGCCTTTTCGCTTGGCATCAAGCTCGACGCGATCCGCCAGGGTCTGCGCACCTTCGACGCCACCTTCTTCCAGGCGCCGGGACGCATGAACATCTTCAGCGAGCACCCCTTCAAGGTGCTCTTCGACTATGGCCACAACGCCCACGCGGTGGCTGCGCTCGCCGATCTCGCGCAGCGACTCGACGTGAGCGGCCGCCGCATCGTGGTGCTCGCCGGGCCGGGGGACCGCCGCGACGAGGATCTGGTGGCCATCGCGCGCGCAGCGGCCGGCCGCTTCGATCACTACATTTGCCGCCGCGATGACAATCTGCGTGAACGCGCCCCGGATGAGGTGCCGCGCATCCAGGCGGCGGCGCTGGCCGCGGCGGGGGTGCCGGCCGCCGCCATCAGCGTGATCCCGGACGAGCAGGAGGCCATCACCGCGGCGCTGCAGATGGGGCAGCCCGGCGACCTGCTGCTGATCTTCGCCGACGCCCTGGTGCGCTCGTGGAAGCAGATCACCAAGTTCAAGCCCGCCGGCAGCGACGTGGCGCCGGCCACGCGGGGCGCGCTCCTGGAGAGCGCACCCGCCCCTCTCGCCGGCGCCGAGCCCCCGCCGGCCGCCTTCAGCCTCGAGGGCCTGATCCGTGATGAGCGCGGCGTGCGCTACGCACCGGATGCCGAAGACTGAGCCGTGAGCGCACTGCCGTTCGAGAGCTCGCGCCGGCTGACGGGTGCGAACCTCTTCTTCGCCGGCACCGGCGCGCAGCTGGAGGCTGGCGCGGCCGATGCCGCCCTGATCGCCCGCTGGCGCGAGCGGGTCGAGTGGGCGCGGGCGCAGCTCGGCTGGCCCGCGGGTGAGATCTGCGCCCGGGCGCACGCCGGCGGGGTGTCGCTGGCACTCGCGGCGCCGGTCGATCAGCTGTTCCTCGCGACCGAAGTCAACGAGTGGGCCCTGTGCGCGGCACTCGCCGCGCACGCCCCGCAGCGCACTGCCGAGCTGGAGGCGGGTCTGCGCGCGGCGGCCGCCGAGTCTGCCGCGCCCCTGCCGTCGCCCGAGCCGCCTCCGGTCCTGGCGGCCGATGCGGCGCTGGCGCGCTTCAGGACCCTGAGCGCGCGCGAGGCGCGGCCGCGCCTGCGCGCGCTCATCGACGCCGCCGCGGCGCGCGATCTGCCCCATACGCAGGATGAGTCGATCCTTACCCTCGGCAGCGGGGCGGGTGGCGCGGATTTCGCGCTCGATGCCCTGCCCGCGCCGGGCGAGCTCGATCTGAGTGCGCTGCGGGCGGTGCCCACCGCGCTCGTGACCGGCTCGAACGGCAAGACCACCACCGTGCGACTCATCGCCGCGGCTGCGCGTGCGCAGGGGTGGCCCGCCGCCTGGTGCTGCACCGATGGGGTGTTTTTCGATGGGGAATTGCAGATCGGCGGCGACTACGCGGGCCCGGAAGGTGCGCGGCGGGTCCTGCGCGAGCGCCGGGCAGCCGCTGCGGTCATCGAGACCGCGCGCGGCGGCATCCTGCGCCGCGGCCTGGCACTCTCGCAGGCCTGCGTCGGCGTGGTCACCAATGTGAGCGCCGATCACTTCGGCGAATACGGGATCGACGATCTGGCCGCGCTCGCCGACGTCAAGCTGACCGTCGCCGGCGTGGTACGCGAGCTCCTGGTCGTGAACGCGGACGACGCGCAGCTGCGCGCGAAGGCGGGTCAGCTGCCGCGGCGTTTCCCGCGGCCGCCGCCGCTGGGTTGGTTCGCGCTGGAGCAGGCGCATCCGCTTCTCGCCGCGCACCGCGCCGCCGGGGGGGCGACCTGTGGCGTGCGCGCAGGCCGGCTCGAGCTCTTCCATGGCGGCGCGGCGCACGATCTGGGCCGGATAGGGGACATGCCGCTCAGCGCCGGGGGCTGCGCCACCTACAACGTGGCGAATCTTGCGGCCGCGGCGCTGGCAGCGGCCGGGCTCGGGGTCGAGCCTGCGCACATCGCATCGGTGTACGCACGTTTTGGCAGCCGCGCCGCGGATAACCCGGGGCGCCTGATGCGCTTCGAGCGCGACGGAGTCGTGATCCTCGTCGACTACGCGCACAACCCGGCGGGGCTGCACGGCCTGCTGCAGGTCGCGGCGCGCCTGCGCCCGCCGGGCGGGCGCCTCGGGCTGATACTCGGGCACGCCGGCAACCGCCGCGACAGCGAGATCGAGTCGCTGGCGCACGCCGCGGCGCAGCACGCGCCGGCGCTGATCGTGGTGAAGGAAAACGAGGCTCACTTGCGCGGGCGCGAGCCCGGCGAGGTCCCGCGCCTGCTCACGGCTGCGCTGCGCGCCCGCGGCATCGCGGCGCAGAGCATCCGTCAGCGCGACAGCGAGCTCGCGGCCGTGGAGTGTGCGCTCGAGTGGGCGCGTCCCGGGGACGTACTGGCCCTGCCGGTGCACGCGGCGCCGGCACGCCGCGCGGTGCTCGCGCTGCTGGGGACCTGAGGCCTTACTTGCCGACGTCGATGAACGGGATCGCGCTCGAGCCGTACATGTTGACGGGCAGCTTGCCGTCCCACTTCTGCACCGCCTCCCACGAGACCAGCTTCGGATTCTGGGTGAGGGCGTCGGCGCGGATCTTCATGGACTGCGCCTCCGCGGTGGCCGCGATCACCTTCTGCTGGGCTTCCTGCTTGGTCTGCTCGGTGCGGTTCTGCGCCTCCTGCGCCCGCTGCTGCGCGATCACCTTGGCCTCGACCGCTTCATTGAAGGCGCGGCTGAACTGGAAGTCGGTGATCGAGAAGCCGGTCACGTCGACGTTGCTCGCGCCGAGCGCCTGCACGATCGCCGCCTGCGCCGCATCGTTGGCGCGCTGGCGGTTGGAGATGAGATCGACCGCGTCCCATTGCCCGATGACGTTCTTCAGGTGCTGATACACCTGCTGGCCGACGAGCTTGTTGGCCCAGTCCGGGCCGACGCTGCGGTACACGTCCGCGGCCGCCTCGGGGCGCAGCTTGTAGTTCAGGGTGAACTCGACCGTCGCCTCCTGCACGTCGCGGGTGTACGCCTCGGTCTTGCCGTCCCAGCGCTGGATGCGCACGTCCATGGCGTGGATCGAGGTGGTGAAGGGGTTGACGAAGTACAGCCCTTCCGCCAGCGGCGGTCCTTCCACCTGACCGAAATTGGTCTTGATGCCCCGGTGGCCGGTGTCCACGGTGTGGACCCCGCACCCGCCGAGCAGCGGCAGCAGCGGTGCCAGTGCCCACCATCGCTTCGCCATCACGCCACCCCCCGCAACTGGCCGAGCAGCACCCGCCGCCCGGCGCCGCTGACCAGCGCGATCGGCCACAGTAGCCCCACGGCGAGACGACGCAGCAGCGCCGCCGCGCCGTGCGGCCGGCGGAACAGGAAATCTGACAATGAGACCACGCTCACGACCAGGCAGCCGATCAGCCAGATCCGCAGCGCGATAGTGGTGAGCTCGTAGGCGCTTCGCATAGCCGGTGCGGATCATGCCCGCGGTGACGCAGCCGCGCCAGTGTTGAATCAGTGCGGGGCGCTCAGCGTGCTCCAGCCATTCCACAGGATCTCGATGCCGATGCACATGAGGATGAAGGCCGAGAGGCGCACCAACACCTCGATGCCGGTCGCCCCCAACAGCCGCGCCAGCGCCGCCGCGAAGCGGTAGGCCAGATAAATGCTGAGGCCGATGGCCAGCAGCCCGAGCAGTGCGCCGCTGGCGTGCTGGGCAATCTCCGCCAGCGGCGGGAACCCCGGCTCCTTGCGGCTGCCGATGGTGATCGCCACCGACATCGATCCCGGCCCGACCGTCAAGGGCATGGTGAGCGGGTAGAAGCTGCCGGCCCGGCGCCGGTTGCGGGGTAGCTCGTCCGAGTCGGCGTGGTCGGAGTACTGCTCCTCGGTGAGCAACTTCCAGCCGAGCGCGGTCACTACGAGCCCCCCGGCGATGCGCACCACCGGCAGCTGGATGCCGAAGAACTCCAGCAGGTAAGGACCGAGCACCATCGAACCGAGCAGCAGCGCGAAGCCGTTCACGGCCACCTTGCGCGCGAGCACGTTGCGTTCCGCGGCACCGAGGCTGGCGGTCAGGCCGTAGAAGAACGGCGCCGACTCGATCGGATTGACGATGGGAAACAGGCCGGCGAAGGTGAGCAGGAAGGCGCTGAGCAGACCGTGCATCGCGCTAGCGCGCCGCGAGCAGGGCGTCGATCTGAGCCTCGAGGCGCTGTGCCCGGGCGGTGCCGAGGTGCAGCTCGCCGATCGCACCACCGCGCAGAGTGCCATCGCGCCCTACCAGGTAGAAGGCCGGCCAGTAGCCGTTATCGAGCGCGCGCCAGTAGGAGTAGTCCGCATCCAGCATCACCGGCGCGGTGATGCCCAGGCGCCGGACTGCTTCGCGCACGTTCGCGGCGGACCGCTCCTGCGGCAGCTCGGGGGTGTGCACCGCGACGACGACCAGCCCCGCGTCGGCCTTGGCGCGCGCCACCGCCTCCAGCCAGGCGCGCGAGGCGAGGCAGTTGCTGCACTCGAAGGCGAAGAACTCGATGAGTACTACCTTGCCGCGCAGGGCGCGCAGTGTGAGCGGAGCGCTGTTGAGCCACTCCCCCGGCTGCCGATGCGTGAACTCCGGCGCGGGGGCGGCCACGGCCATCGTTGCGACGCACGCGGCCAGGGCGAGGAGGGTGCTGCGCGCGCGGCTCATATTAGGATGGCTCCATGTCCGCTCCGACCGCCGGCAGTATGACCGGCAGGATATGCCTCGTCACGGGGGCGACCTCGGGTATCGGCTTCGAGAGCGCCCGCGCGCTCGTGGCGGCCGGCGCCGAGGTATGGCTGCACGGTCGCGACGCGGATCGCGCCCGCGCGCAGGCGCAGTTGATTGCCGCGGCCACGGGCCGGCCGGCGCCTGCGAGCATCGCCGCGGACTTCGCGCGCCCCGCCGAGGTGCGCCGGCTCGGGGCGGAGCTCAGCGCCCGGCTGCCGCGGCTGGACGTCCTGCTGCACAACGCGGCGGTGCTCGCCCCGCGCGCCGCGCGCACCCCTGAGGGGTACGAGCTCACCTTCGCCGTCAACCACCTGGCGCCTTTCATCCTGACGCAACGGCTGCTGCCGCTCCTGCTGCGCGCTCCCGCCGCTCGTATCGTGATCGTCGCCTCGCGCGCGCACCGGCGCGGCCGCCCGCCCGCCTTTCCGCCCCTGCCCCAGGGCGGGGAGTGCGGCGCCTTCGCCGCCTACGCCCGCTCGAAGCTCTGCAACCTGCTGTTCATGCGCGCGCTCGCGGCACGTCTGGCCACGAGCGCAGTCACGGTCAACGCGGTGCATCCGGGAGTGGTAAATACCGGCCTGTTCCGCTCGCTGCCGCTGGCGCGCGCGGCGGGCTCACTGCTCCTGCGGCGGCTGCTGCTATCCCCGGAGGAAGGGGCGCGCGCCAGCGTGTACCTTGCGAGCTCGCCGCAGCTGACGGGCGTGAGCGGCGCGTATTTCGAGGGCGGGCGTCCGGTCACACCGAGCCGCGCGGCGCGCGAGGAGGGCACCGCCGCGCGACTGTGGTCCGAAAGCGAGCGCCTCAGCGCCGCGTCGGCCTCAGCGGGCGAGTAGCGCCGGCGCGCCGAGCTGCCTCAGTACCTGCGCGACGAGCAGCTCGAGGCGTGCCGCGGGCAGGTCGTGCAGGGGCGGCTGCAGCTGGCGGATGCGCCGCACCAGCTCCGTATTGAGGCGCCGGTGCGCACGGTACAGCCGCGTGCGCACGGTCGTCTCGTGCACGCCGAGTGAGGCAGCGGTCTCGATGCCGCTGATCCCCTCGATGACGCGCAGCGTGAAGACGGTGCGGAAGACCTCCGGCAGGCCTGCCAGCGCGGCTTCCAGCTCGCGCCGCTCGAGAGCTTCCTCGTTTTCGGCCGTGGCGAGGGTCCCCCCGTGGCTACGGGGCAGGGCGCGCAGCGCGCGTGCCTGCAGATACGTCAGCTGGGTCAGCCAGGCGGCGAACTTGCCCGTCGGCTCGTAGCGGTTGAGGTCTGCAAATGCACCCCGGAAGACTTCCTGTACGACCGCCTCGGCCTGCAGGTCCTCGCCGAGGACGCTGCGGGCGACGCGGAACAGGCGGCGGCCGTAGCGGCGCACGAGCGCCTCGATGGCCTGCTCATCCAGCGCGCGCGAGCGCTCGATGAGCAGCAGGTCCGGCAGTTGTTCGGCGCCGGCCGCAGCCGAGCGGCACAGCGGGGGGACTTCGGGCGAGCGGGTGAGCGTTACCGGATCCAGCATGTGCAACGACCTCTGGTGTGTATCCTAGCCACCATGAACAGGAGACCGGTCCGTGCGGTCGCGTATTGCGCCGGCCTTGTCTGCCTGACAGCCGCCCTGGCATGGGCACGTGCCGCGGAGCCGGTGCCCACCCTGGATCCGCGCCACTGGCCGCGGCTCGCCCCCGTACCGGCACCCGATGCGGCGCTCGAGGCGCGCATCAGCGCTCTGCTCGAGCGCATGACGCCGGAGCAGAAGGTCGGGCAGCTGGTGCAGGCGGACATCGGCAGCATCACTCCGGAGGAGCTGCGCCGGTATCCGCTCGGATCCATTCTCAACGGTGGCAACTCATCGCCCCATGACGACAAACTGGCTGCACCGAGTGAGTGGCTGGCGCTGGCGGACCGGTTCTACGCGGCCTCGCTGGAGGCTTCCGGCGAGCTGCGGCTTCCGGCCCTTTGGGGCACCGATGCCGTGCATGGCCACAACAATATCCCCGGCGCCACGGTCTTCCCCCACAACATCGGCCTGGGTGCCGCGCACGACCCTGAGCTTATCCGCCGCATCGGCGAGATCACCGCGCTCGAGGTGCGGGTTACCGGGCTCGACTGGGCCTTCTCACCCACGGTGGCAGTGGCGCGCGATGCGTGCTGGGGCCGCACCTACGAGAGCTATTCGGAGGATCCGGCGCTGGTGCGCGCCTACGCGCGCGCCATGGTCGAGGGACTGCAGGGCAGGCCGGGCACGCCGCAGTACCTGGACGCCGCCCACGTGCTGGCCACCCCCAAGCACTTCCTGGGCGACGGCGGCACCGGGGGCAAGGACCAGGGCGACAACCTCTCCAGCGAGGCGCAACTGCTCGCGCTCGATTCCGTCGGCTACCAGGCGGCGCTCGCCGCCGGCGCGCAGACCGTCATGGCCTCCTACTCGAGCTGGCAGGGCCAGAAGATGCACGGCAATTACACCCTCCTCACCGAGGTGCTCAAGGGGCGCTTTGGCTTTCAGGGGCTGGTGCTCGGGGACTGGAACGGCCATGCCCAGCTGCCGGGGTGTTCGGCGGTCAGTTGTCCCGCGGCGTACAACGCCGGACTCGACGTGCTCATGGCTCCCGATGGCTGGCGTGAGCTCCTCGCCAACACCCAGGCGGAGGTGACCCGCGGCGAGATCGACCCCGCGCGCCTCGAGGACGCGGTGCGCCGCGTGCTGCGGGTGAAGCTGCGCGCGCACCTCGACAGCGAGGGCGCACCGTCCCGGCGGCCCTTCGCGGGCCGTTACCGTCTGCTCGGCGCGGCGGCGCACCGTGCGGTGGCCCGGCGCGCGGTGCGCGAGTCACTCGTCCTGCTCAAGAACCGCAACCGACTGCTGCCGCTGAAGCCGCACCAGTCGGTCCTCGTCGCCGGGGACGGCGCCGACAGCATCGCCAAGCAGAGCGGTGGCTGGACGATCGACTGGCAGGGCACCGAGCCGAACCAGGATTTTCCGCACGCCGAGACGATCTACGCCGGCATCGCGCGCTGCGTGGCTGCCGCCGGCGGACGCGTGCAGCTCAGTCCGAGCGGGGAGTTCGCCGTGCGCCCCGACGTCGCCATCGTCGTCTTCGGCGAGAATCCATACGCTGAGTTCGCGGGTGACGTGGCAACGCTCGAGTACAGCCCGGCTGACAAGCACGACCTCGCACTGCTGCGGCGGCTGCACGCGCTCGACATCCCGGTGGTGGCGGTGTTCCTCTCCGGGCGGCCGTTGTGGGTGAACGCCGAGCTCAACGCCGCGGACAGCTTCATCGCCGCCTGGCTGCCCGGGCCTGAGGGCGGCGCGCTGGCGGACGTACTCTTCCGCAAGCCGGACAACACGGTGCACTACGACCTGCGCGGACGCCTGCCCTTTGCCTGGCCGGCAAGCCCACGGCCGCCGGATGCCGCGACCGGTGAGGTGCCGCTCTTTCCCCTGGGTTACGGTCTCAGCTACGGCGACGATGGCTGGGTGCGACCCTTGCCCGAGACTCCCTGAAGGCTCAGTCCGCGGCGGCGCCGACCGCCACCCAGGCGAGGTCCGAGTTCGACACCGAGCCGAGATTGAACTTGCGGGCCGCGGCAGCCATGCGCGTCAGTGCCTGGGCGAGCGGCATCGGCGGGGTGGTGTCGCCCTTCTTCGCCTTGTGGAACCGCACCGGGTTGATGCGCGCCACGACGTAGTTGCGCAGGTACGGAGATTTGAACCCGCGCGCTTGCAGCTGACTGATCAGGCTCTTGACGCGCGCATCGATCTCGAGCAGGCGCGCCGCGTAGTCCGCGCGCTGCCGCAGGCTGACCGTAAGCGCCCGCTCGGCAAAGCGGTCGACCTTCTTGAGGAAGGGGCTGTAGGCCCCGCCGGCGAAGCGGGGGGCGCGCTCGTAGACCAGCCCGAGGGTGAGCAGCTCGGGGGCCTCGAACTCGGCGCGGAAGGCGGACTCGGCCTCCTTGCCGCGCGCCTTCGCGAGTGCGCGCGCCATGCGGATGACCTCCAGGCTGCGATCCTTCAGGTTGTGCGCCTTCTCGGTGTTGAGGGCGAGGATGCGATAGGCGAGGAGCTCATCGGGCGAGATCAGCACGGTGATCTGCTTCAGCCCCAGCACCTTGGCCGCCGCCAGGCGGTGGCGGCCGTTGGGCGTCCACAGCTTGCCGTCGGCCCCGCGTACCACGATCAGCGGATCGAGGAACGAGGCGGTGTCCTCGATCGCCTGCGCGAGCCGCTTGGCATGGGTGGGGGACAGGTCGCGCTGGAACGGGGTCGGCTGCACGGCGGCGAGCGGCAGGCTGGCGAGCAACAGCACGCGGCCGCCGAGCGGCTCACGGTAGGCGCCGATGGCGGCACCGCCGCCTGCGCGGACCAGCGCGGCGAGCGTCTCGATGGCCGGATCCTCCAGTGCCACCGCGACCTCCGCGGCCTCGAGGCCGCGCCGCTCGCGTTGCGGTGCCAGTCGGCCGCGCGTGCGGCCGGATGCGGTGGGGGCACGACGCGCGCGGGCAGCCATGGCGCAATCTCCCTGCGGAATGAGTGTGCGAAAATGACGGATTGCCCAGGATGTTGCCATGGACGCCCCCCTCACGTCAGCGAGCGGTTTCCGCCCGCCCGGCGGCGCTGCGCCGCTGCCGGCGCAACGGCGCGACCCCGCGGGCGGGGCGCACGTGGACCAGCGGGCGATCTGGGCGCTGGCGCTGCCGCTCATGGCCAACAGTGCGGTGCAGATCGTCCTCAATCTCACCGACATGTGGTTCATGGGCCGCATTTCCACCGAGGCACTCGCCGCGGTGGGCGCGGTGCAGTGGCTGGTGCTGGTGGTCGTGCTGGTGCTCGGCGGTGCCGGCACGGCGGTGCAGACGCTGGTCGCCCAGGCCTTCGGCGCGCGCCGCTACGCCCGAGCCGCGCAGGCGGTCTGGACCGCACTGTGGGCCATGCTGGTTACCGCGCCGCTGTTCGTGCTGGTCGGCTCCGCCCGGCACCTGATCCTCGCTCCTTTCGGCTTCGAGTCGCAGATCGAGACCCTGGCGAGTGCGTTCTGGCTGCCGCGCGTGGCCGGCGCCTGCGTCGGAGCGGCGGTATGGGCGCTGCTCGGCTTCTTCAACGGCATCGGCCGGCCGCGCGTCACGCTGTGGATCAGCATCTGCACCACCGTGACCAACGCGCTGCTGAATCAGCTGTTCATCTTCCACCTCGGCTGGGGCATCGCCGGCTCGGCCTGGGCGACCAACGCCGCCCAGGCCCTCGGCCTGTTGTGCGGGCTGGCCTGGTTCATGCGCCCGCACTACCGCGCCCGCTACCGCACGCACCTCACCTGGCACCTGCACCCGCGCCGACTGCTGGCCCAGGTACGCTTCGGCCTGCCGATGGGGCTGGTGACCGCCGCGGACCTGCTGGGCTTCGCCATCTTCCAGATGATGCAGACGCGCCTCGGCACCGCCGGCGGCGCCGCGACGCAGATGGTCGTCATCCTCACCTCGCTCGCCTACATGCCCGGGTTCGGCATCGCTTCGGCGGGCACGACGCTCGTCGGTCAGTCGATCGGGGCCGGTGCGCCCGCCTGGGCGATGCGGGTGGGCAACCGCATCATCCTGCTGTGCGCGCTCTACATGTTCGGCCTCGGGTTCCTGATCGCGCTCGGCGGCCCATGGGTGCTGCCCTTCTTCGCGGGCGCCCATGACGCGCAGGGCGCGGCCGCGGTAGCGATCGGGGTGCAGCTGCTGTGGCTCGCGGCCGCCTACCAGTTCTTCGACGGCCTCAACATGGGCAGCAGCATGTCGTTGCGCGGCGCGGGCGACGTGCGCGTGCCGGCGGCGCTGGTGCTGCCGATGTCCCTGCTGCTGTTCGTGCCACTCGCGCACGCCTTCACCTTTGCCCCCGGCGCAGGCTGGGTGCATTTTCTGCCGCAGTTCGGCTGGGGGGCCTTCGGCGGCTGGGTAGCGGTGCTGATCTACGTGATCGTGCTCGGCAGCACGCTCTTTCTGCGCTGGCACTCGGGCGCCTGGCAGCGCCCGCACCTATGAGCAGTATCTGGCTGGCAGCGAAGGGGGTGCTGCGCACGCTCGTGCTGCCGCCGGCGGGGCCGCTGCTCATCGCCGCGGCCGGTCTCGTGCTCCTCGCCCGCGGCCGCGCGCGCCGCAGCGGCTTCGCCCTGCTGCTCGCGGGCCTCGCCTCGTTGTGGCTGCTCGCCACCCCGCTGATCGCCGACCAGTTGTGGCGGGCGGTGGCCCGCCAGCCGCCCCTGGATGTGCGCGGCGCCGGCGCCGCGCAGGCGATCGTCATCCTCGGTGGCGGCAGCGAGCGGCGCCACGCCCCCGAATATGGCTTCGAGGCCGTGGCTGGCGCGCAGCTGCTCGAGCGCGTCGCCTACGGCGCCTACGTCGCGCGTCGCACCCACCTGCCGCTCGCGGTAAGCGGCACGACCGAGGAGGTGGAGGCGATGCGCGCGACTCTGCGCCGCGACTTCGGCCTCGAAGTGCGCTGGGCGGAGGGTGATTCCCGCGACACCTTCGACAATGCCCGCTACTGCGCGCGGCTGCTGCAGCCGCAGGGGGTGACGCGCCTCGTCCTCGTGACCTCCGCCAGCCACGTGCACCGCGCCGCCGCCGAGTTCCGCAGCGCGGGATTCACGGTCTGGCCCGCGCCCGTGGGCATCTGGGCCGCGCCGCGTTACGGGCTGCGCTTCCTGCCCACGAGCGGCGCACTGGACCGCTCGAGCGAGGCGCTCTACGAGCTGCTGGGCGATGTCGCGCGCCGCACGCTCGCGGCGCTGCACCTGCGCCGCCAGCGCCCCGAGCCCTGATGGCTGAGGAGCTCGTGACGGTCTACGGCGCGCCCCGGCGCAGGGCCTGCGAGGAGCGGCTGCTGGTGCTGACGGCCGTAGGGGTGCCCGCATCGGTCAGCGCCACGGCTGGCCTGTTTGTCCTGCAGGTGGCGCCGGGTGATGCCGCGGCGGCGCAGCGTCATCTGCAGCACTACGAGCAGGAGAACCGCCCGGCGCCGCCCCCGCCGCCGCCGCCGCCCGTCTATCCGTACGCCTGGGTCGGCTGCGTCCTCTACGCGGTGGTGCTGCTCGGGGTGGCGGCCGCGCTCTCCCACGGCGCGGTACGCCTGGATGCCTTCGATGTGGGGGAGCTCGATGCGGCGCGCGTGCAGGCCGGGGAATACTGGCGCTCGCTCACGGCACTCACCCTGCATCTCGACGGGCCGCACCTCGCCGCCAATCTGCTCGCCGGCGTCTGGTTCGGCTACCTGGCCGCGCGGCAGATGGGGGTCGGCCTCGCCTGGTGCCTCACGGTCGGCGGCGCCGGGCTCGCCAATCTGCTCGAGGCCCTCGCCGCGGGCCCCGAGCACCGGGCCGTGGGCGCCTCGACCGCGGTCTTCACCGCCCTGGGAGCGATGGCCGCTTACTCATGGCGCGAGCGGCTGCGCTTCCCGCAGCGCTGGGCCCGACGCTGGGGGCCGCTCGTCGCGGGCGTGGTGCTGCTCGGCTGGACCGGCACGGCGGGGGAGGGGACGGATGTCACCGCGCACCTCGCCGGGTTCTCGGTCGGAGTGCTGCTGGGGATCGGCGTGTCCGTCCCGGCTGCGCAGCGCATCCTGCAGCGGGTGCCGCAGTGGCTGTACGGCGCCCTCGCGCTCGCGGCGCTGGCGCTCGCGTGGGCGCGGGCGCTCGCGAGCTAAGGTCCCTCGACCGTATAGCCACGCGCGCGCAGCTGCGCCAGCGCGCCCTGTGGGCCGAGCAGGCGGTCCATCGACTGCACGGCGAGGGTGCCGCGGTTGCGCCGCAGGCTGTCCTCGACTGCAATCAGCCAGTCATCCTGGGCGCGCGCGATGAGGCTGCGGACACGCTCGGAGGTGGACACGGCGGCGATGCACGCGGTGCGCTCATCGGTGTGCGGCAGGGCGCGCAGCGTCGCCACGTCCCCGAGCGCCCAGGCGCGTGCGCGCTGCTGCATCGTGGGAACGTCGGTCTCGAGCAGCGTGACGATGGACTCGAGGCAGGCCACCTCGCGATCGAGCGGCGTGTGGCTGACGTCCTTCAGGACGTCGACCGGATCATCGATGCGCAGCTTGTCCTGGTGCACGCGCACTCCCTGTGCGCGCGCCAGCTGCAGCACGCTCTGCTGGACTTCGTTGTGCAGCGCCAGACCGGCGGCGTCGAACACCCGCGTCATCAGTTGCCGGGCCGCGAGCATGGGACGCATCTGCTCGAGTTTGCCGTCGCGGGCGTCGTAGCGCGCCTTGAGCGCCTCGACCCGCGCATAGAGCGCTGCCGGCAGCGTCGCGCGCAGCGGCAGGCTGTCGGGGGGCTTCTGCAGCCGCCGCCACTCGATGTACACGCGCAGCGCGGTGAAGGGATTGGCACCGATGCCATAGGCGGGCCACGCCGGCACCACCTCCTGCGTGTTGCGCAGCACCTCCCGCACTGTGTCCGGCTGCCACACCATGCGCTTGGGAAGCGGCGCGATGGTGCCGAGCACCCACAGCGTGTGATCGCCGCGCTGCACGCGCCACAGCCGCGGCCCTTCGTGCTGCCCCTCGACCACGATCTCCTGCAGGGCCGGCGCCGGTACGTCCTGCGCGGTGGCGCCGCCGCTGCCGAGAATAAGGAGGGTGAGGAGCGCCGGACCGCTGACACGCCGCAACGGCTCAGTCGGTGGTGGGCGGCGCACGGGGCAAAGTCTCGCTGCTCGGCGCGTACTGGCGCATCAGGGTCACCGCGGGCAACTCGGCGCTGCCGATCGAGAGCCTCTCGATGAGATGGCGGTGGTCGCTCGTCAGCGCGTAGGTCTCGGTGACCGTGGGCCCGACCTGGGCGCGCACGGTGATCACGTACTCGCGCCCCTTCCAGCCCGAGCTCTGGTCGCCCACCCCGCCCTCGGCGGAAACGACGCTGCGGGCGCCGGGGGTGAAGCGGCGCACCGTGGTGCCGTAGTCGAGGACGAAGCTGTCGGCGGACTGGCGGATGGTGAGGTAGTCCCCGCGCGCGACCGCTTCCTGGATGATGTGTGCCATCGGCGAGCGTCGCAGCGGATCGCGCCCGGAGGCCGCCTCGCTCTCCATCGGTCCCGGCGGCGGCGCCTCGGCGCCGCCCGCACGGGGCAGCGCGTACGCCGCCCGCTGCCGCTCGATGATCTTGCGCGCCTGCGCGCGCATGCGCTCGAGGAGTCGCTCCGGATCGTCGCTGGCCGCCCGGTCCAACTTCCAGGTGCCGGCCAGACTGACCGCGGCGGGCGCCTCGGGCCCGTAGCTGCTGAGGCAGCCCGGCAGCGGCAGCGCGAGGAACGCGAGCAGCAGCGTGCGCCGGCAGATCGGCATGGTTCAGGTATCCTCGGCAGCGGCGAAGCCTTCGGCAAAAGCATACCGGCAACGATGAAACGACGCTCGAGCCCCGAACTGGCTCGTCTGCGGCGCGGCCTGGGACGGCTCGACGCGGCGAGCATTGATCGCCTGTACGGGCTCGAGCCCGTGTGGGAGCCGGGGACGGGCACGGCGCTCACGCCCGAGGAGTTCGTGCCGATCCGCTGCCCGTATTGCGGTGAGCGGTGGGCGACCCGCGTCGATCTGACCGCGGAGGAGCCGGCCTACGTGGAAGACTGCCACGTCTGCTGCCGCCCCATCGAGATGCACATCGAGCGCGAGGACGGGGGTGCGCTGCGTGCCGTGCGCGTGCAGCGCCTGGACTGAAGGACTAATCACATGCGATCACACCGGATAGGCTTTTTCATCGTCGTCCTGCTCGGCGCCTGCGCCAAGGCACCGCCGCCGGCGCCGGCCGCCCGCTCCGAGACCTGGCCCGAGTTCGCGCAGCGCTTCATCGAGGAGTCCTTCCGCGCAGATCCCTACTTCGGCGTACAGTCCGGGCGGCACGAGTTCGACGGGCAAATGCCCGACTGGAGTCCCGCCGCGCTGGCGGGCGAGGTGGCACGGCTGAAGCGCGCGCGCGCCCAGGCCGCGGCATTCCCGGCCCAGGCCCTGGACGAGGACGAGCGCTTCGAGCGCGAATATCTCTACAGCGTCATCGATACCGAGCTCTTCGCGCGCGAGCGGGCGCGCCGCCCCTACACCAATCCCGCCTGGTACCTCGGCTATCTCGACCCGGACGTTTACCTCAATCGGCCCTATGCGCCTCTCGCGCAGCGCCTGCGCGGCTATCTCGGCTTCGCCCGCGCCATCCCGCACCTGACGGCCGAGATGCGCGCCAACCTGCGCACGCCGCTGCCGACGAGCTTCATCTCGTACGCGAGCGACAGCGTCGGTGGCTTCGCGGACTTCTTCCGCCACGACGTGGCGGCCGTGTTCAGCGCGGTGCCGGACCGCGACCTGCAGGCGCAGCTCGCCGCCGCCGATGAGGCTGCGGCGCGTGCCATGGATGAGCTCAAGGGCTGGCTCGAGGCCCAGCGCGCGACGGGCACGCAGGACTTCGCCCTCGGCACGCCGCTGCTGCTGGAGATGCTCCGCGCCACCGAGCGCGTCGACCTGCCCTTCGAGCAGCTGCAGGCCATCGGACGCGCCGACCTGGCACGCAACACTCAGGCGCTGCAGGAGGCCTGCGCCCGCTACCTGCCGCACGGCACGCTGGCGGCATGCGTGAGCCGCATGCAGGCCCACAAGCCGGGGGGCGGGGCGGTGGAGGGGGCGCGGGCGCAGCTGGCGCAGCTGCGCGCCTTCGTCATCGAGCATCGCGTGGTGAGCGTGCCGAGCGAGCAGCAGGCGCAGGTGGCGGAGGCCCCGCCCTACAACCGCTCCAATTTCGCCTACATCAATACCCCCGGTCCCTATGAGCACACCGAGGCGAGCACGTACTTCATCGCCCCGCCCGACCCGCGCTGGACCCCGAAGGAGCGTGCCGAGTACATCCCCGGCCGCGCCAGCCTGCTCTACACCAGCGTGCACGAGGTGTGGCCCGGCCATTTCCTGCAGTACCTGCACTCGAACCGCAGCGCCTCGAAGCTCGAGGCCCTGTGGTGGAGCTATGCCTTCGGCGAGGGCTGGGCGCACTACGGTGAGGAGCTCATGTGGGAGGAGGGGCTCGGGGACGGAGACGCCGAGCAGCACGTGGGCCAGCTGGTGAACGCACTCGAGCGCAACGTGCGCTTCCTCTCAGCGCTCGGCATGCACGGCGGCACGATGAGCGTCAGCCAGTCGGAGCAGATGTTCCGCACGCAGGCGTTTCTCGATCCCGGCGATGCGCGGCAACAGGCCGAGCGGGGCACCTACGATCCGGAGTACCTGAAGTACACCCTGGGCAAACTCATGATCCGCAAGATGCGCGAGGACTGGATGCGGCAGCACCCGGTCGCGCCGGGCACCGACCCGCGCACCGGCTGGCAGGCCTTCCACGACGCCCTGCTGGCGCATGGTTCGCCGCCGCTGCCGCTGCTGCGCGCGCGGCTGCTCGGCGGCGGCGCGCTGCTCTAGGACCGCACCGCGGCGGTGAGGAAGTGGAGGCTGCAGTCGTCGGCGTCGAGCCGCACCGGCACACCCAGCGGCACCGGCTCGTTGCGCGCGCCGTGACCGATCGGGAAGCCGGCGGCGCAGGGCACACCGCTCGCCTGCGCCAGCTCACGCAGCACCTCGGCGCTCGAGTAGTCCGCGCCCGGCTCCTCGCAGTGGGTGAACTCCCCGAGCACGAGACCGCTGATGCGCTCGAACACCCCGGCGAGCCGCAGGTGCGTCCACATGCGGTCGAGTCGGTACGGACGCTCGCCCTGGTCCTCGAGCAGCAGGATCGCTCCCTCGAGCGGCGGCATGTAGGGCGTGCCGATGACACGGGTCAGGACGGAGAGGTTGCCGCCGATAAGGCGCCCCTCGGCGCGGCCGCCGACATAGCTCGTGGTGCCGGTGAGTGGGGCCGGGGGTTCGGCGACCTCGAGCGTGCGGAACAGCCGCTCGAGCGTGTCCCCGCCCAGGCGGGCGAGCTGCGTGAGCACCGGGCCGTGCACGCTGATACGTCCATGGCGCTGCAGCCACAGGTGCAACGCCGTGATGTCCGAGAAGCCGACGAGGAGCTTGTCCTGGGCGGGAGGTTCGCTGCCGAGGAGGCGCGGCAGGAGCCGCGTCGCCCCGTAGCCGCCGCGCGCGCAGAAGACCGCCCTGATCCCCGGGTCGCTCAGGGCGCCGTGCAGCTCGGTGAAGCGCCGGGCATCATCACCCGCGAGGTAGCGCTGCCGCGCGAAGATTCCCGCGCCGTACTCGGGGCGGTAGCGGGCGGCGATGAGCGCGAGCCCGGCGTGGAAGGAGACGTGGTCGAAGCCGCTGGCGGGCGCGATGACCGCCACCCGGTCGCCGGGGGCGAGCGCGCTGGCCGCTGCGAAGGGCTGTGGACTGCCACCCACGCTCATGCGGGCATTATGACTGGTTTGGCAGAGGACGCGCGGCAGCCCGGCCGCGCCCGGAGGTGAGCGATGGTGGGCTTGCTGCTTTGGCTGTTGCTGCTGGTGCTGTGCTGGCCGCTCGCGCTGCTGGCGCTGCTGCTCTACCCGCTCGTGTGGCTGCTGCTGTTGCCGCTGCGTCTCGCGGGCATCGCCGTCGAGGGTGCACTGGCGCTGGTGCGCGCACTCGTACTGCTGCCGGCCCGGCTGCTCGCCGGGCCGCGCGCCCGCGGCTAGTCCGAGAGCGCCTTCAGGTCGCGCAGCAGCGCGGCGCGGCCGCGGTCGAGCGCGTCGAGCCGCTGCGCGGCGCCGCGCAGCGCGGTGAGGTTCTGCACTGGAGCCTCGTGCAGGCGCCGGTAGGCGCTGCGGGCGCTGTGCCACAGGCGGTTGATGCGCGCGTAGCGCGCCGCGAGCTCGCGGCGCAGCGTGATGATGGCGAGGGCGCTGCGTTGCATGGGCGCAATGAGGCTACAAAGGTGACGGCACCCAGAGTGCAGCGGTCACAGATTGCGCGGGCGGCGCGCGCTTCAGGTGAGCGACACGACCAGCTTGGCCGAGTGGCTGCGCCAGTTGATGGGGATGATGAAGGAGCGCAGACCCGGCCGCTGCGGCAGCGCCGGCTTCTCGCCCGACAGCACGCTCGGGACCGAGATGACGAAATCGCGGCCGAAATCGCGGCGCGCGTTACCGGAGATGGTGTTGGCTACCTCCCCGACTAGGTCCTTCATGGTCTCGTGGCTGAAGTCGTTCTCCTGCATCTTCATCAGCAGCACGGTCAGCATCGCCTTGGGCGCGGTGAAATACACCACACCCTCGCGCTTGCCGGAGATGTTGATGACGCCGGTGTACTCGTGCACCGAGGGCGAGCCCTCCATCAGGTACGGCGAGCCGATCGAGGCGGGATGCTGCGCCGCCACCTCGAAGAAGTTCGTCGTCCCCTCGACGAAGGTCTTGAGCTCTTGTTCGTACAGCATGCGTGCTTCCTCGCCTAGCGCATGAGCTCGGCGATCGCCTCATTCAGCTGGCGATCGGTGAAGGGCTTGTTGAGAAAGCCATTGGCGCCTTTTTCCATCGCCTCTACGGCGGTAGCCTTGTCCGCCAGTGCGGAGATCACCAGGATGCGCACGGCGGGCTTGAGCGCGACCAGCTTGCTGATGCACTCGATGCCGTCCATGCGCGGCATGGTCAGGTCCATCGTGACGACGTCCGGGTCGGTCTTCTTGAACAGCTCCAGCGCCTCGAAGCCGTTGCCCGCGGTGCCGACCAGCTGCAGTTCCTCGAACTGCTGCGAGCGCTCGATGCGCCGCCGCATGATGTTCGAGTCATCGACGATCAGCAGCTTGAAAGGACGCTTGCCGTTCACTGTCGCATTACCCATGGCGCGGTTCCTCTACGCGACCGCGCTGCTGGCGGCATCCGCCGGCGGCAGCACGATCTTGAAGCGCGTGTACTTGCCGGGGTGGGTGCTCACGCCGATCTTGCCGCCGAGGGCGTAGACGCTGCGCGCCACCACGTCCATGCCCACGCCACGGCCGGCGTCCATGGACACGTCCTCCTGGATGGAGAAGCCCGGGCGGAAGATGAGCGCCATGCTGGCGCGGTTGTCCATCCCCGCCGCTTCCTCTTCCGAGATCAGCTGCTTCTTCAGCGCCGCCGCGCGCAGCGCCTCGACCGAGATGCCGGCGCCGTCGTCCTCGAAGACCAGCTCGTACCCTTCGGCCACCTTGCGGAATTCGACCTGCACCAGCCCGGCGTCATCCTTGGTGGCCGCACGCCGCGCCTCGGGGGCCTCGATGCCGTGCACCGCGGCGTTGCGCAGCATCTGGATCAGGCAGTCCTTGATGGTGGCGCTGTAGGTGCTCGGCACCTCGGCGAGCCCGGCGAGCTTCAGCTTGAAGCGCTTGGCATGATCCTGCGCGAGGCGCTCGGCCATCGACTGCAGGATCGGCGTCAGGTCCTCGACCTTGATGGCGTTGCGGCGTTCCGGACGCGGCGGCTCGGCGCGGGGTGCCGCAGCGGGCGGGGCGGCCGGCACGCTGTCCTTGAGCGCGGTAAGCCGCGAGGCCATCTCGCGGATGCCGCGCAGGTGCGCCAGCAGGTCGTCGAGCTTCAGCACCAGCGGCAGGAAGTCGCTGCCGCTGAGCTCGGGGCGCTTCTTGCAGTCGCTCACCATGTCCTCGAGCGCATGCACGCGGCTCGCGACGCTCTTCAGGTTCAGAGCCGAAGCCTCGCCCTTGATGGAGTGCAGCTCGCGGAACAGACCGCTCAGCTTCTTGCGGAACTCGGCGTCGGTGCGCGCCGGCTCCTTGAGAATGGTGTTCACCAGTTTCAGCCCCGTCTCGGCGGTGTCGAGGAACGACACCAGCTGCAGCGGGTCGACGTGCATCATGCCGAGCATCATGTCCAGCTGCGCGTTGGCGTTCTCCTGCGACTCGTGCAGCTCGCGCGCCAGCAGCACGCTCGAGGTGATGTCGCCCACCGCGCACAGCACGTGCTTGATGCCCTGCGGTCCCATCACGCGATGGAAGTCGAACTGCAGGAAGCGCGTCTCCTTGCCGCCGTGCCCGTTGTCCATGGTGATCTCGAGCTGGCCGAGCGGGTTGATGCTCTTCATCAGGTTCTCGTGCGCGCGGTCGCCCCACAGCAGCTTGATGTACTTGGTGGCGGTGGCGAGGGTGGCCGGCGATACCAGCTCCTGCAGCAGCTCCTCGAAGGACAGGCCGGCGAAGTCCTCGCGACCGAACATCTTGCTGAGCGCGTCCGACCACACCGAGCCGATGCGATAGTCGGCATCGAGCAGGAAGAAGCCCTCACGCACCGTCTTGAGGATGTCGCGGGTCTGTTCCTGTGCTTCGCGCGCCGCGCGCTCGTGGCGCGCGCGGGTGAACTGGAAGTAGGCGGCCGCGCCGGCCAGCACCAGCGCCGCCAGCACACCGCCGAGCAGCAGCGAGCGCAGCCGCGCGGCCGCGGCGGAGGAGGTGCGCTGCAGGGTCTGGGCGAGGGTGGAGAGCTGCGTCTGCAGCGGCCGGGCGTTGTCGGCGGCGAACAGCTGTGCGCGCTTCACGGCGGCGTAGTGCGCGCGTCCCTCGCGCGACAGTGAGCTGCCGCTGCTGTCGGAGTCGACGTAGGGCTGGCCGGTGAAGGAGATGACCGGCTCGAGCACCGGGCCGTACTGGTGCCACAGCAGCAGCGCGCGCCCGAGCTGCGGGGCGTCCACGTCACCGGCGGCATTGATCTGGCGCAGCTCCTGGTCGAAGCGCTGCACGGTGCTCTGCAGGTCGGCGAGCGCCTGCCCGGCGTAGGCGCGCACCTCGAGTCGATCGCGCAGCGTGTTCAGCTGGTGCGAGATCTCCTCGGGGTAGGTCTGCAGCGTGCTGGCCGCCTGCAGCGCGGTGATGTCGGCACGCATGTGCGTGGCGAGGCGGAAACCGAAGAACAGCACCAGGCCCATGACCAGCGTCAGGGCGGTACCGATCGCGGCGGTCACCAGTTGGCGGCGGCGGTCAGTGCCGGCGGCGGGCATCATGGTCGTCTCTCCTGATCGTCTATTTCGGCAGCTCGAAGCGCATCAGCGTGCGCACGGGCACTTCCATCGGCGTGCCGTTGACCACCATCGGCGCGTAGCGCCAGTGGTGCACCGCGGCCAGGGCCGCCTTGTCGAACACGCCCGGCGGGGTGGCCTCCACCACGTGAATGTCGCGCGGCTCGCCGGTCACGTCGACCGTGAAGGCGATCGATACCGTGCCGGTGATGCGCCGGTCGAGGGCGCTCTGCGGGTATTCCGGCGGCGGGGCACGCAGGCGCTTGAGGGTCGCTGCGAGTACGGCCGGGTCGACGGTGGCCGCCTTAGGCGCACTCGCCAGCTGCTGGACCGCCTGGATGTCGCGCTCGGCCGCGCCCCAGCGCCTGGCGAGAGCGAGGTCGGCCTCGCTGCTCTTGCCGGCGCCGGCGCTCGCGCGCGCCCGCTCGAGAAGCCGCGCCGCGAGATCGTGGCCGACCTCGGCGAGCGCGGTGCTGTTCGGATCCGCCGCCTGCACCTGGCCCAGATAGAACGCGGCGCTGTCCTGGGCCGGGTCCGTCAGGCGTCCGTCACGCAGACGCTCGCGCGCCAGCGCCAGCTGCCGCTCACTCTCGGCCTGCTGCGCCTTCTGTCGCGCGCTGCTCAGGTCGCGCTGGAACGCGGCAATCTCTGCCGGCTTCATGCCCAGACTGCGCGCCTCGGCCAGCCAGCGCTCCTCCTCGGGTGTGTTCTTGGCGAGCGCCGCCTCGCGCGCCTTGCGCAGGTACGCGCCTTGTACGTCCTTGGTTGCGCGCGCCGTCGCGGCATTGGTCGGCGCCGCCGCCAGCAGCTGCTGCAGGTAGACCTTGGCGCTGTCGTCGGCGTCGTTCAGCTTGCCCTCGCGGATGCGATCGCCGATCAGGCCCACCAGGCGGGTCACCTTGGCGTCCTCGACGTGCCGCGCCACATCACCGCGCCACTTGGCGAGCTGATCGGCGGGCACGGTGCCCGCCTGCTGCGCCTGGCGCACCAGCGCCGCGGCGCGATCGAGGTTGGCGTCGGCCAGCGCGCGCGCGATCGCTGCGGCGTACAGGCGCTGCTCAAAGGCTGCGCTGCGCGCATCCCCGGGTACCGCGGCCTTGAAGTTCGCGAGCGTCTGCGCCGCCTCATCGAACCGGCCCGCGTTCAGCGCCTCCTCGAAGCGCCCGCCGAGCACGCCGGCGATGCGCTGCAGGCCGTCGCGCGCCTCGCCGTTCTGCGGTGCGGCCGCCGCGGCGGAGCGGTAATACACCAGGGCATTGTCACCGGCCGGCTCCGTGAAGCGGCGGTCGTGCATGGCGAGGCGGGCCTTCTCGAGCAGATCATCCACCTTGCCCTGCACGATCAGCGTGTCGGCGGCCGGCGCGGTGGGCACCGAGTCGTCCTTGGGCGCGCTCGGCGCGGCGGAGCGCACCGGGGCGCTCACCGGTGCGGCCGGCGCGGCGCTCGTCGCGGGGCGCTGCTTGGTGAAATACCAGTAGCCGCCCCCGGCGAGAGCCAGCACCGCGAGCGCGGCGAGGATGAGGGGCAGGCGCGCCACGGCGCTGCGCCGTTCGCGCTGCTCGTACGGAGTGGCGGTGGCCGGCCGGAAAGCGCCGATCGAGAGCTCGCCGGCCGCAGCGGCAGGCGGCGCGGTCGGTGCGGCCTTGCTGGCCAGGGCTTCGCTGATCGCACCCTCGAACACAGCCTGGGTCTTGCGCACGTCGAGGGGCGTCGCCAGCACGGCGAATACCTTGCTGCCCTTGAGGGCGGTGCCCACCTGCTTCTCGGCCGCCGCCTCGGCGAACACCAGCACGACGGCGCGCGGCGCGCGCGCCGCCGCTGCATCCACCGCCGCCTTGAGATCGGCGACCGCGCGCGCGTCGATCACCAGCAGCTGCGCGCGCTTGCCCGCGCTCAGCGTCTCCAGGGCCGCCTCCGGCGTGTCGACCGGCCGCACCGAGGCCTGGCCGTCGAGGATCTGTCCGAGTTCGAGCAGGAAATCGTCGCGCGTGGTGATGGCCGTGATGTCGACCGCCGGCTGGGAGCTCGCCGCGGTGCTCGCGGGCGCGGAACTGGCAGCGTCCTTGCTGCGGGGGGCGGTCGAGGGTGCACTGGCCACAGGCGCTCTCCGAAAAATTCGATCGTTGCGCGCGCCGCGGGATAGGCCGGCGCGGGCGGTTGCGCGCGTGCCGGCCGGGCAAGCCTTTGCCTGGACGCGCAAAATCCCGCGCTTGCAGGATATGTAGCCTCGTGTGCGCCGCAGTGCGACAGTTCACAATAACGAGAGGCTGGCTCAGCGCGCGTGCGCCTCGCCGCGCAAATCGGAACGCACTGCTCGCTTCAGCCGCGCGCGCGGACACGCGGCGCGCGGCGCGCGACGCTGCGTCCGCCGCGCCTGTCAGCGGCAGCGCAGCGCCGGCGCGGGCTTCGCCTACCCCCCGCGCGCGCTTTATGGCCTAGGCTTAGCAATCAGGCACTTAAAGAAGTCGCGCGACGGAGCGTGCGCCGAAGACGCGCCGCCGCCTCGCCGGAGGTGGCGCGACGGCATGGCGCAGTGAACAATCTGCAGCTGTGACCGTCATAACGTAATCGGAGCCTCAGGATCGGAAGGGCATCACTTTTTGTACGAGGGCTAGGGACTAAGTTCAAGAACGCTGGCATCGCCGGCACACACCGGCGCCCGTGCTCAGCTCTGACGGGAGGGAAGGAACGATGCGTTCGCTCGCTGGTGATCAGAAGTCCCACGGCAGCACTGCCGACTTCATCGACAGCCTGAGTTCATTCAGCCGCCTGCACCGCGCGCAGCGCTGGGAAGGCACCTTCGGCGAGTTCCTCAGCAACGTCCTGCCGGCCAACCCGGCTGCACTCGCCCGCACCAGCCACGAATACATCTGGGACATGCTGCGCTGGCATGGCCGGGCCGCCGCGCCCGAGCTGGCGGAGAACCTGCGCGCGCGCGACCTGTTCAAGCGCGAGCTGTTCGGTATCGACGAGCCGTTGTCCCGGGTGGTGGACTACTTCAAGGCGGCCGCGGCCGGCTCGGACGTCGGGCGACGCCTGCTGCTGCTGCTCGGCCCCCCCTCGGGCGGCAAGTCGACCCTCGCCATCCTGCTCAAGCGGGGGCTGGAGGAGTACAGCCGCACCGATGAGGGAGCGCTGTACGCGATCCGCGGCTCGCCGCTGCGCGAGAACCCGCTCAACCTGATCCCCACCAGCCTGCGCGCCGAGTTCCGCGAGCGCTACGGGGTGCACATCCAAGGCGAGCTGTCGCCCTGGGCGCGCGACTTCGTCGAGCGCGAGTTCGAGGGTGATTTCGTGCGCGTGCCGGTCGAGCGGGTATTCCTCGCCGAGGCCTCGCGCGTCGGCATCGGTACCTATGCCCCGCACGATCCGACCACCGCCGACATCGCCGACCTGGTCGGCTCGGTGGACCTCGCCAAGGTCGCGCAGATCGGCGACGAGGGCGACCCGCGCGCCTGGTCCTGGTCCGGCGCGGTGTACGCGGCGAGCCGCGGCGTGCTGGAGATGATCGAGATCCTGAAGGTGAAGCGCGAGTTCCTCTACCTGCTGCTGACCCTGACCCAGGAGAAGAACGTCAAGGTATCGCGCTTCCCGCTCATCCACCTCGACGAGACCATCCTGGCCCACACCAACCTCGCCGAGTTCCACAAGTTCCTGCAGGAGAAGGAGAACGAGGCGCTGCTCGACCGCATGGTGATCATCAAGATCCCCTACGCGCTGTCCTATCGCGACGAGTCGCGCATCTACCAGAAGCTGGTATCCGGTGCCCCGGCGTTCCGCAACGTGCACCTCGACCCGCACGTGCTCAACCTGGCCGCGGTGTTCGCCATCCTGACGCGGCTCGCCAAGCCGGAGCGCGAGGGCCTCGACCTGCCCAAGAAGCTGCGCCTCTATGCCGGCGAGGCGGTGGAGGGGGTGCCGGACAGCGAGGCCGCGCGGCTGCGTGCCGAGGTCCCCGAGGAGGGCATGAACGGCGTCAGCCCGCGCTTCGTCATCAATGCCATCTCCAATGCCATCACCCGCGGCAACACCCACAGCCTGACCAGCATGGAGCTGCTGCTCGCGCTCAAGGACTCGATCGAGAGCGATGCGCGCATGGACGCCAAGCAGAAAAAAGCCTGGATCGACCACCTGGTGACGGCGCGCAAGGAATTCTACAACCGCTGGGTCAAGGAGGACGTGCACCGCGCCATGTTCGCCTCCTTCGAGGAGGAGGCGCAGCAGCTGCTGGAGAAGTACCTCGATGAGGTGGAGGCCTCGCTCGACCACCGCCAGGTCACCGATCCGATCACCGGCGAGAACCGCGCCGCGGACGAGCGTTTCCTGCGCTCGGTGGAGGAGAAGATCAAGGTCTCGGACTCCGGCAAGCTGTCCTTCCGCCAGGAAGTGGTGCGCAAGGCGATGGTGGCCTTCAAGGCCGGCGAGAAGTTCAAGCTGGCGAGCCACGCGCGCATGCGCGAGGCGATCGAGCAGTACCTGTTCGAGGAGCGCCGCGACGTGCTGCGCCTGGTGACCTCCACGGCGCGCCCGGACGAGGAGGCGCGGCAGAAGATCTCGGTGGTGCAGCAGCGGCTGGTGACCGAGTACGGCTACGACGAGCACAGCGCCAAGGAGGCCCTGAGCTACGTGACGACCCTCCTGGCGCAGGAGTAGCAGGCAGCGGGGCGCGGGACGGCGGAGCATGGACGGAGACGACCCCAAGGGCGAGTCAGGCGGCAAGTGGTACGAGCTGTTCTCGCGCGGCGCGCGCGACTGGCTGCGCCACGACGAGAAGGTGCGCGAGGCGGTGCGCGCCAACCTGCCGGAGATCATCGCCGGCGGCGATGTGATCAATGCCGGGGCGCGCACCGTGCGCATCCCGGTGCGCATGCTCGAGCATTATCACTTCCGCCTGCGCTCCCCCGAGGAGCGCCAGGGCGCGGGCCAGGGCAAGGCCAAGCCGGGCGACACCTTCGCCGACCCCAGCCGCCAGCAGGGCCCGGGCGAGAAGGGTGCCGGCGGCCGCGAGGACGGCGGCGTGCAGCTGCTGCTCGAGTTCAAGGTGGACGACATCGTCGACTGGCTGTGGGAGGAGATGCAGCTGCCGAACCTCAAGGCGCGCACCGGCCCCTCCGAAGAGAGCGACTGGGTGCGCGAGGGGTGGGATCGGCGCGGTGCGCGCTCCCGGCTCGACCGGCGCCGCTCCTTCAAGGAGCTGGTGAAGCGGCGCGGCGCGCCCGGGGCCACCCCGACCTTCACCGACGAGGATCTGCGCTTTCGCCAGCTGGCGCGGCGCCGCCAGCCGGCGGTGCACGCGGTGGTGTTCTTCCTGCTGGACGTGTCCGGCAGCATGTCCGATCGGGACCGCAAGCTGGCGAAGACCTTCTTTTTCTGGGTGGTGCAGGGCCTGCGCCGCGAGTACCGCTCGCTCGAGACGGTGTTCGTCGCCCACACGACCGAGGCCTGGGAGTTCAACGAGCCGGACTTCTTCCAGGTCACCGGCAGCGGCGGCACCGTCGCCTCTACCGGACTGCTCAAGGTGCGCGAGATCATGCAGGCGCGCTACAGCCCCTCGCGCAGCAACATCTATCTCTTCTACGCCTCCGACGGGGATAACTCGGTCAGCGACGCGGGCGAGGCGCGCAGCGCGCTCGCCACCGTCGCGGCGGACATGTGCTACACCGGCTACGTGGAGGTGTCCTCCGGCATCTCGCGCCAGCTCGAGACCGAGACCGGCAAGCTGTTCGCCGAGCTCACCGCCGCCGGCTGCGCCGCCGGCAGCTACGCGCTGAATGACTTCGACGACGTGTGGGGCGCCGTCAAGCACTTCTTCAGCAACCAGGCGCGCGAGGCGACGTGAGCGGCGAGTGGCACAGCTACCTGCGACGCATCGAGGAGCTGGCTACCCGCTCCGGGCTGCGTTTCCACCCGGTGGATTTCGAGGCGGTGCCCGACAGCTTCATGATGGAGATTGCCGTGTACGGCCTGCCGGTGCGTATGCCGCACTGGTCCTTCGGCGTGCGCTACATCTACCAGCTCATCCAGCGCCACATGGGGCACTCGCGGCTGTTCGAGGTGGTCTTCCCCGGCAATCCGGGCCATGCCTACCTCGCCGAGAGCAACGGGCTGGCGGAGAACATCCTGGTCAGCGCGCACGTGCTCGGCCACGCCGACTTCTCCTGCAACAACCTGTTGTTCCGACGCTGCCAGGAGCAGGTGAGCGAGCGAATCGTCGAGCACGCCGCGCAGCACGCACGCCAGATCAGCCAGGCGAGCGAGGCGCACGGCGCGCAGCGCGTCGAGGCGACGCTCGACGCCGCCCTCGCGCTCGAGCAGCACATCGACGTCGACCTGGCGCTGCGCCGCCCGCGCTACCCGGAGTACCTCGAGCCGCCGCGCAGCCTGGTGGATGACGCCTTCCGGCGGCGCTTCGCCGCGCTGGACCCCGCGCACGGCGCCGGCGGCAACGAGCCGCGCAAGCGCGCGCCGGTCCCCCCGCACCCCGAGCGCGACCTGCTGTGGTTCATCGCCAACTACGCCCCGGAGATGGAGAGCTGGGAGCGTGACATCTTCCTCGCGGTGCGCGAGGAGTCCTTTTACTTCTACCCGGTCTTCGCCACTCAGATCATGAACGAGGGCTGGGCGTCGTACTGGCATGCCCGTCTGCTGCGCGAGGCGGACTTCATCCCGCAGCAGGCGTACGTCGATGCCATCAAGTGCCACTCGGACGTCGTGCGGCCGATCGCCGCGGAGCAGCAGGTGGCCCTCAGCGTCAATCCCTACCACCTCGGCTTTGCGATGTGGGAGAAGATCATCGCGACCCAGGGGCTGGAGGCGGCGCGGCGCATCATGGTGGAGGACGATGATTTCGCCTTCGTGCGCAACCACCTGACCCGCGAGCTCGCCGAGGAGCTCGGCCTGTTCCGCTACAGCGCGCGCAGCGACGGGCAGATCAAGGTGCTCACCCCGGAGCTGCCGGCGCTGCATGAGGCGCTGCTCGCCCCCAAGTACAACTTCGGTGCCCCCGTGGTGCTGGCCAAGCATGTCCGCACCGACGGCACGCTCGAGCTGATGCACGACTCGAGCGTGGACGGTCGCGGGCTGGACCTCGAGCGCAGCCGTAAGGTCCTGGACTACGTGCACCGGGTATGGCGGCGGCCGATCGTACTGACCACCGTCAACCAGGCCGGTGCGACGCTCGAGTTGACGGCCCCCTGACTCAGCCCGCCGCCGCTGGCGGGGGCGAGGGCTCCTGGTCCTCCTCGGCGATGGAGGTCACGATCGCCACGGGATCGCTCGCGGGAAAGGTCGCCGCGAGGGCCTCATCGAGCTGACGCTGCCGCCTGAGTTGCTGCTCCTGCCGCCGGGCTTCCGCGCGCGCCGCGTCATCCATCACCTGCTCCTTGTCGCGCCGCGGCGCACCGCTAGCCCCCTGCCGCCCCGCGGGAGTAGGCTTCGAGTGCCGGCCCGGCGCCGGTCAAATCCTGCCTCGGAGCATACGCCATGGGGTACGCGACTTCAGGCATCCGCAACATCGCGCTCGTGGGACCGGCCGGCGCGGGCAAGACCTCCCTGCTCGAGACGCTGCTGCTGCAGGCCGGCGCGATCCGCGCCCGCGGCAGCCTCTCGCGGGGCACCACGGTGTCGGACTTCGATCCCCAGGAGAAGCGGCTGCAGCACTCGCTCGACACCGCCGTGTGCGGCTTCGAGGTCGGCGGCGTGCACGTGAACCTCATCGACACGCCGGGGTACCCGGACTTTCTCGGCAAGACGCTCGCGGCGCTCGAGGCGGTGGAGGCGGTCGCGGTGGTGGTCAGCGCCGTCAGCGGCGTCGATACCTTCACGCAGCGCCTGATGGAGTATGCGCGCGAGCGCGAGCTGTGCCGGCTGATCATCGTCAACAAGATCGACAGCCGGGATGCGCACTGCGAGAGCGTGCTGCAGCAGCTGCGCGAGGCGTTCGGCTCCGAGGTGCTGCCGCTCAACCTGCCCGCCGGTGGCGGGGATGGGGTGGTGGACTGCTTCTTCCAGCCGCACGGGCGCGCGGCGGACTTCTCCTCCTGCGAGGCGGCGCATACGCAGATCATCGACCAGGTGGTGGAGCTCGACGAGAAGCTGATGGCGCTCTACCTGGAACAGGGCGAGGAGCTCTCGCCGGAGCAGCTGCACGACCCTTTTGAGCAGGCCCTCCGCGAGGGCCACCTGGTGCCGGTCTGCTTCGCCTCGGCCGAGGCCGGGGCGGGCGTCGCGGAGCTGCTGACGGTCATCGAGCGGCTGATGCCCAATCCCGCCGAGGGCAACCCGCCTCCTTTTCTAAAGGGGAGCGGCGAGTCCGCGGCGCGGGTGCCGGTGGCGCCCGAGCCGGGACGGCACGTGATCGCCCACGTCTTCAAGGTCAGTATCGACCCGTACGTGGGCAAGCTGGGCGTGTTGCGCGTTCACCAGGGAACCATCCGCCCGGGCAGTCAGTTGTTCGTCGGCGACGCGCGCAAGCCCATCAAGATCGCGCATCTCTTCAGGCTGCTCGGCAAGGACACGAGCGAGATGGCGAGTGCAGTCCCGGGCGACATCTGCGCGATCGCCAAGGTCGACGAGCTGCACCTCGACGCGGTGCTGCACGACTCGCACGACGAAGACCAGTACCACCTGAAGCCGGTGTCCTTCCCGCCGCCCATGCTGGGCATCGCCATCGAGCCCGAGCGACGCGGCGATGAGCAGCGCCTGGCCGACACGCTCCACAAGCTCACCGCCGAGGACCCGTGCGTGCGAATCGAGCACCACGCCGCGGTCAACGAGACGGTGCTGTACGGCATGGGGGAGTTTCACCTGCGCGTGCTGCTCGAGCGCATGAGCGAGCGCTACGGCGTGCACGTGAAGACGCACCCGCCGAGCATCCCCTACCGCGAGACGATCACCCGTGCGGCGGAGGGGCATTGTCGACACAAGAAGCAGACCGGCGGTGCGGGCCAGTTCGGCGAGGTGTACCTCAGGATCGAGGCGCTGGGTCGCGGCACGGGTTTCGAGTTCGTCGACGACGTGGTCGGCGGCGCGATACCCGGGCAATACATCCCGGCGGTGGAGAAGGGCGTGCGGCAGGTGCTCACCGAGGGCGCACTGGCGGGTTTTCCCATCCAGGATGTGCGCGTCACCGTCTACGACGGCAAGCATCATGCCGTGGACTCGAAGGAGGTCGCCTTCGTCTCCGCCGGCCGCAAGGCCTTCCTCGATGCGCTGCAGAAGGCCGTGCCCATCGTGCTGGAGCCGATCATGCACCTGGAGATCACCGCCCCGGCGAGCGCCATCGGCGACATCACGGGCGATCTCGCCACCAAGCGTGCGCGCATCAACGGCAACAGCTCCTTGCCGGGCCAGCGCGCGACCCTGAGCGCGTACGTGCCGCTCGCCGAGGTCGCCGAGTACCAGTCGCGCCTTAAGGCGCTGACCGGTGGGCAGGGCGCCTACACCATGCAGCTGAGTCACTACGACCCGGTCCCCCCGCGCAAGCAGCAGGAGCTGGCGCAGGCTTGGAGGCCGCGCGCCGAGGAGGAGTGAGACCCGGGCCGCACTTCGGGTGGGCGGCGGCGCCGGCAGCGCCGGGTACGCCTAGACTGGGCAGATGCGCATCCTGCCGGCGGTGCTCCTGATTCTGTGCGGCATCGCCGTCGCGCATGATGCCGATCCGCCCCCGCGGCCGAGCTCGTTCGCGCCGCACGCCAAGCGCCCCCATGGCGCTTACGGTGCCCCGGTGCAGGGCGCGATCCTCACCCACCACCGCAAGAAGCCGCGCCCGGCTCCGCGCCTGAAGGATCTGGGTCCGAGCTAGCGTGGCGGCTTCTGCCAGCTCACTCGATCGTGCAGCTTGAGGCCCAGGGCCTGCACGGAGCCACCCCTGAGTTCCAGCACGGCCGCGACCGGCACCTCCGAGCTCAGCGTGGTGAGGGACAGCGGCACCGCGTGCTCGAGGATCTTCACCACCCGCCCGTCGCCGGCGATGAACAGCATGTCGAGCTCGATGTAGGTGTTCTTCATCCACATGTTCTCGACCCGCGGCGGCTCGAGCGGAAACACCATGCCCTCGCTCGGCGGCAGGTCGCTGACGAACATGAGCCCCTGTGCGGCGCGGGCTGGGGTGTCGGCGACCCATACGTGGAAGCGGTGGGTGGCGGCGGGGGGGCCGGGGCTGCGGACGATGAGCTCGGTGCGCGGGAAACTCGCCAGATCCAGCGGCGCATCCGCGGGCTGCGCGCAGACGGCCGCGGCGGCCCACAGCGCCAGCAGAGTCAGCCCGACGCGCACGCCGGCCGGCACTCAGGGCGCCCGGGTGGCCGGAGCGGACGCGGTGTCCTCGAAAACCGCGGTACCGGCGAAGTCGAAGCGGCTGACCAGGATGCGCGCGTCCGAGGCGAGGGTGCTGGCGGGGGCGACGCAGAAGCCGCGCGCGACGATGCGCCAGGTGCGCCGGCTCCCGCCCAGGGCGCCGAGGCGCTCCTGCTCGAGACGATCGACCGTGCAGTGGTCATCGCCGCGGGTGGCGAAGAGCCGCTCCTCCCCCTCGAAGATCACCGTCAGGTTAGTCGGCAGGTCGCGCCCGGCGCGCCCCTCCTGCACCGCCTGCACCCCGAACACCAACCGTAGCCGCCGTCCGTCACCGTGCAGCGGGCCGGCGAATGCCAGGCGCAGGCCGCTGCCATCCGGGCGCAGCCCGCCCTCGCACTGGATCTCCGCGTTGCGCCAGTTGAGATCGAGGTTCATGGCGCCGCGGATGCGTGCACGCAGATAGCCGTTGCCGGTCGGCAGGCAACCCGTGGGCGGCGCCACCGGGGGCGGCGGCGCGGCCCAGGCGGCGGTGGTGACCAGCGACAGCAGCAGGGCCCGGATGGGGAGCATGCCGCCAGTGTAGCGCGGCGCGGAAGGGCTCAGCCGCCCGGTACCACCAGCAGCGCCTTGGCGAGGCGCGCGTGTCCGAGCACCAGCACCCGCGCGAAGTGCAGGAAAGCCGTGAGCAGGACCACCCCGATCGCGCAGAGCACCAGCCCCGCGAGCAGGGGGTGGTGGGCGCCGAAGCTGCCTAGAAAGTGGATGTCTTCATCGCTGCTGAAGCGCAGCCAGCCGATGCTCTGCCCGAGTACTAAGAAGGGCGAGAAGACAAACCCGGCGCTCACGGCCACGATCGTCACCGCCAAGGTGAAATAGGCGATGCCGAGCGGCAGCATGAGCAGCAGGTAGGCGAGGGTGGTCCAGGTGCGCAGGTCCGTGAGCATCGCCCCGATGCGCGCCCACCAGGACTGCTTTGGACCCGGGTGCACCGGGCGGCGCGGCATGCGCTCGCCGGTCATGGCCTCGAGCAGCCGCCCCTCCCCCAGTGCGATCACGCGCGCGATGCCGATGAAGGCGAGGAAGAAGGGCACGCCGATGATGAGGATGGCGAAACCGGCGGACAGGGACAGGCCCGTCACCACGAGGGTGAAATAGAGAATGCCCGTGGCGAGCGCCAGCACCATATAAAAGAGTGAGGTGTAGGCGCGGGGGTCGAGATAGATGCCGAAGAACCGTCGCCAGGCGGAGGTGCTGGCCGCGGTGCGCGGCGCGGGGGTGCGCAGCGCCGCTTTGACCTTGGCCTCGGTGTCGCGGTAGGCCGCCGCGACCTCCTCCGGTGCGCCGTAGGTGCTGGCGATCAGCTCCAGGACGTCGCTCTCGGATTTACCGGCGTGGGCCGCCACCTCGGCGCGCAGGTACTCTTCCGCGTCGTAAAGCGCATCCTGGATGAGCGCGGGGTCCTGACCCTCCAGGGCGGCGCGCAGCTGGCGCAGGTACTCGTCGATCGAGCGGGGAGCGTTCATGTCTCGGGTCCTTCGATGATGCGATCGACGAAGCCGCGCGTCTGCCGCCAGATCTCACTCCACTGGCTGAGCATGGCGCGTCCCTCGTCGGTGATGCGGTAGTAGCGGCGCGGGGGTCCGGAATAGGAGGGGACCACGCGACTGGTGAGCAATCCCCCCGCGGCGAGCGTGCGCAGGACGGGATAGACGGTACCTTCCTTGAACAGGGCTTCGCCCTCGTTGGCGCGCTGCAGGCGCTTGGCGATCTCGTAGCCATACAGGTCCTCGGAACTGCGCGCGAGCACCGTCAGCAGCACCAGCGCCACCAATCCGGCATTGAGGTCCTTTTGGAACTTACGATCCGCAGTATCATCCATTTCTCAGTACTATATAGTCTTCAATAGTAGCAGTCAACCTATACGTAGCAGAAAAAAGTCCATTCGCCGCGCGGGGCGCACGAAGAGGGCTCACCCGGTGCGCGGGCTTCGGGCTGCTAGACTTCGGCCGCTCGAAAAAACAGCGAAAGCCCTCGATGCGAAATCCGCTTCTCGAAGTCACCCCGGTGATCCCGGGAAGCCTGTCCCGTCTCCACGAACTCTCCGCCAACCTGCTGTTCAGCTGGCACCGCCCCATCCGTGCCCTGTTCGAGGACCTCGATCCCGAGCTGTGGAAGCAGACCCATGGCAACCCCCGCCTGATGCTGCGCACTCTCGGCCAGGAGACCCTCGACCGACATGCGCAGGACGAGGCCTACCAGGCGCGCTACCGGCGGGCGCTGCAGACGCTCGACCACTACATGCAGGGTGCGCCGGCGGACGCGCAGCAGCCGCTCGTGGCGTACTTCTGCGCCGAGTACGGCTTTCACGAGAGCGTCCCTATCTACTCCGGGGGCCTGGGGGTGCTGGCCGGGGACTATTGCAAGGCCGCGAGCGACGAGCGGGCCAACTTCGTGGCGGTGGGCCTGCTGTATGAGCAGGGCTATTTCACCCAGACCGTGGACAACGACGGCGTGCAGCACGCCGAGTACCGCACCCACGATCCGCGGGACCTGCCGGTCGAGCCGGTCCGCGACGCCGGCGGCGGCTGGCTGACGATCTCGCTCCGCGTCGCCTCGCGTGAGGTGCGGGCGCGGCTGTGGAAGGCGCAGGTGGGCCGGGTCGCCGTCTACCTGCTCGACACCGATACCCCCGAGAACGCCCCGAGCGACCGCGTGATCACCACGCGCCTTTATGGCGGCGATGAGTCCACGCGCGTGCGCCAGGAGATGATCCTCGGCATCGGCGGGGTGCGCGCGCTGCGCGAACTCGGGGTGCAGCCGGCCGTGTGGCACCTCAACGAGGGGCACGCCGCCTTCCTGATCCTCGAGCTGCTGCGCGAGCATCTCGCCCAGGGCCTGCCCTTCGGCGCCGCACTCGAGGCGGTCGCGGCGGCGTGCGTCTTCACCACCCATACCCCCGTCGCCGCCGGACACGACGCCTTCGGCCCGGAGCTAATCGTGCAGCACTACGCGGATTTCATCCGCGAGCTCGACCTGCCGGTGGAGCGCTTTCTCGAGCTGGCGCGCGCACCGGCGGTGCCGGGCCTCTTCAACATGACGCGGCTCGCCCTGAATGGCACGCGCCATGTGAACGGGGTGAGCCGCGTACACGGGGCGGTCTCCGCCCGGCTGTGCTCGGACCAGTGGCCGGAGGTGCGTCCGGACGAGAACCCGGTGGGCTGGGTGACCAACGGCGTGCACGTACCCACCTTCCTGCACCAGCGCTGGATGGAGTTCTTCGATCGTGAACTCGGCGGCGAGTGGCGCGAGCGGCTGCGCGATGAGCAGTTCTGGCGGGGTCTCGAGCGCGTGTCCGACGAGCGCTACTGGGCCACAGCCCAAGACGTGAAGGCGCGCATGCTGGCCAGCGTACGCGAGCGGCTGCAGCGAGAGTACCAGCGCAAGGGCGCCAGTCCCGCGCAACTGCGGCACGTCACCCGTTTCATCGACCCAGAGCGGCCCGAGATCCTCACTCTGGGTTTCGCGCGCCGCTTCGCGACCTACAAGCGCGCCACGCTGCTCATGCGCGACCGCGCCCGCCTGGCGCGCCTGATGAACAACGCCGACCGGCCCATGCTGCTGCTGCTGGCGGGCAAGGCCCACCCGGCCGATGAGCCGGGCAAGCACGTGCTGCGCGAGATCCGCCAGCTGATGATGAGCGAGGAGTTCAGCGGGCGGATCGTCTTTCTCGAGGACTACGACCTGCAGCTCGCGCGCAGCCTGGTGTCGGGCGTGGACGTGTGGCTCAACAACCCCATCGCCCCGCTCGAGGCGAGCGGTACTTCGGGCATCAAGGCGGCGATCAACGGCCGCCTTAACCTGAGCATCCTGGATGGCTGGTGGGCGGAGGGCTGGGTGGGGGACAACGGCTGGGGCATCCCCCCCGCACAGGTGAGTGACCCGGAGCGGCGTGACCTGCTCGAGGCCGAGCTGATCCTGAGCGCGCTCGAAGAGGAGGTGCTGCCGCTTTACTACGATCGCGGCGCCGGCGAGGTGCCGCGCGCCTGGGTGGCGCGCAGCAAGCGCGCCATGGCGAGCGTCATCCCGCGCTTTAACATGCGGCGCGTTCTCTTCGATTACACGCAGGGCCTGTACCAGCCGGCCGCCGCGCAGTACCGGCGCCTCGCCGCCGACGGCTACACCGGCGCGCGCACCTTGGCGCAGTGGAAGGAGCGCGTACGCAGCGCCTGGCCGGGGGTAAAGCTCGAGCTGCTGACCGATGCCGCACGCGAGCTGCCGCGCGGGGAGCGGTTGCGGTTGCGCGTGGCGGCATCCCTGAACGGGCTCACCCCGGCGGACGTGTGCGTCGAGTTCCGCGCCCGGCGCCTGCTGCCCGAAGCCGATGCGGCACCGCCGCCGCTGTCCTCTTACCAGCAGCCGCCGCGCGACGGCCTGTGGCGGGCGGCGCTGCAGGCGACCGATGAGTCCGAGGGTGCGGGTGCCCTGGTGTTTGCCCTGGACGTCGAGCCGCCCGAGTGCGGCCAGTTCCGCACCGAGGTCCGCATCTACCCTTATCACGAGCTGCTCACCCACCCGCACGAGCTCGGCCTGATGAAGTGGCTGTAGGGCCCGCGGGCACGGTTGCGCCCCCCGGGGCGCTTGCGGTGTAGTAGGCCCATGCCGCGCCAGCCCGCCCGCGCCTCCTCCGGCCGCTACGTCAGCCGTCTGACCGGTGGCACGCTGGCGGTGATCATGGCCGGCGGGCGCGGCGAGCGGCTGCGCGATCTGACCGCCAGCCGCTGCAAGCCGGCGACGCCCTTCGGCGGCAAGTTCCGCATCATCGACTTCGTGCTCTCCAACTGTGTCAACTCGGGCATCCGCCAGATCTCCATCCTGACCCAGTACAAGGCGCAATCGCTCATCCAGCACGTGCAGCACGGCTGGAGCTACCTGCGGGGCGAGTTCGGCGAGTTCGTCGAGGTCGTGCCGGCGCAGCAGCAGCTCGGTGAGCTCTGGTACCGCGGCACCGCCGATGCCGTGCATCAGAACATCGAGCTGATCCTCTCGCACCGTCCCAAGCACGTCCTGGTGCTTGCCGGCGATCACATCTACAAGATGGACTACGGTCCCATGATCGCCTACCACGTGGAGAAGGGCGCCGACATCACCGTGGGGGTGGTGGAGGTGCCGGCGCGCGACGCACGTCACTTCGGCGTTCTGACGGCGACGGAGTGGAACCGCGTGACCCGCTTCGCCGAGAAGCCGCTCGAGCCGGACACCCTGCCCAGCCGGCCGGACTCGGTGCTGGCCTCGATGGGCATCTACGTGTTCAACGCCGAGCTCCTGGAGACCCTGCTGGCCGCGGATGCGGCGCAAGCGGCATCCCAGCACGACTTCGGCAAGAACATCCTCCCGGACGCGATCGCCGGCAACCGGCAGGTCTTCGCCTATCCCTTCCAGGACGTGAAGACGCGCGCGCAGAGCTACTGGCGCGACGTCGGCACCATCGATGCCTACTACGACGCCAACCTCGAGCTGGTGCACGTGCGACCCGAGCTCAACATCTATGACGAGGACTGGCCGATCTGGACCTACCAGGTCCAGCAGCCCCCGGCCAAGTTCATCCTCGATGAGGAGGGCCGGCGCGGCACCGCCATCAACTCGATGGTCTCCGGCGGCTGCATCATCTCCGGCGCGGTGGTGCGCGAGTCACTGCTGTTCTCGAACGTGCGGGTCGAGGAGCGCAGCATCATCGAGCGCTCCGTGGTCCTGCCCAACGTCGAGGTGGCACGCGGCTGCCACATCCGCAACGCCGTCCTCGATGAGGGCTGCGAGGTCCCGGCCGAGGTGCGCATCGGGCTCGACCGCGCGAGCGATGCGCAGCGCTTCCACGTGACCGCCAACGGCGTGGTGCTGGTCACCGCAGACATGCTGCGGCGGCTGACGCGGTGAGTCCGGCGGCCGGCGCCGCTTCGCAATCCTCCGTCGCGCGTCTGCCGGTGGTGTTGCTGTGGCACATGCACCAGCCCCCGTACCGCGACGCGCTCGACGGGCAGTACGTCCTGCCCTGGACTTACCTGCACGCCATCAAGGACTACACCGACATGGCGGCTCACCTGGAGGACAACCCCGCCGCGCGCGCGGTGGTGAACTTCAGCCCCGTGCTGCTCGAGCAACTGCGCGACCTCTCCGAGCGACTGGACGCGCACCTCGCCGAGGGTGCACCGCTGCCGGATGCCGTGCTGGCGATGCTCGGGCCGGCGCCGCTGCCGCGCGAGCCGGCGCAGCGCCTGGCGCTGCTGCGGGCCTGTCTGCGTGCGCATCCGCAGACGATGGTGCAGCGCTTCGCCCCCTACCAGGAGCTGGTCACGCTCGCCGCGACCTTCGCCAGCCCCGAGCGCATCGGTTATGCCGCGGATGCCTTCCTGCACGATCTCGCGGTCTGGTACCACCTCGCCTGGCTCGGGGAGACGGTCCGCCGCAGCGAGCCGCTCGCGCCGCGCCTCGAGGCGCGCGGGCGCGACTTCAGCGCCGGCGAGCGGCGTGAGCTGCTCGGGCTGATCGCCCGCCTGGTCGC
>JAFAPI010000071.1 GCA_019247195.1 Gammaproteobacteria bacterium | reverse complement strand
TTGAGGAAGCTGTCCTGCACCTGCCGCGCCGCGTGCACGTGGGTCACTTCCGCATCGAGGAGACTGATGATGCCGACTCGCGCGCCGGCCCCCAGCGCGACGGGCTCGGGAGCGCGTCCCGCGGCGACGCCGAGCGCGGCCAGCGCGAACCACGCGGGACCACGCACCGCACGCCGCACACTGCGCTCCATGTCGCACCCCTCGCGCACCGGGACGGGGCAGTCTACCTCCGCAGGTGCGGGGCCGGGACCCGTCCGCTCTCAGTGACCCCCTTCGACCAGCAGTCCGGCATCGGCGAGCGCGGCGGCCAGCTGCGCTTCGAGCTGCGCCGCCTCGTGGCGCCCGACGTGCTGCAGGTGCAGGGTCGGCCCGGTCAGCACCTCGAGCCCACGCTTGAGCACGCTGCCGGCGGCGCGGATGCCGGCCTTGTGTTGGTCGAAGCGCTGCGCCGGGGCATAGGCGCTCATCCCCACGTACACCCCGAAGGGCCCGCGCCGGCGCTCGCGGAAATCGAGCAGGATCAGGTAGAGGTTGTAGCGGCCGCGGGTCCGGGGTGACAGCCGCGCGGCGACCTCGTAGGCGGCGGGCAGCCATTCGATGTAACGCATCGGCAGCCATTCGGGGATGGACGCCGCCGCGCGGGCCCACAGCTGCTGCAGGCGTCGTTCTATGCTGGCCGGGTATTCCCCGCGCATCCACAGCTCGTGGATGCAGTGGGCACCCTCTTCGCCGGCGCCCGCCGCCAGCGCCGCGCCGAAGCGCTGCTGCAGCTCACTGCCCGGCTGCAGCCGGTAAGGTCGCTGCGCGGGCGGCCGCGCGGCGGCCCTACGCCGGCGCGCTGCGCCCATGCACGCGCACCCCGAGCAGCCACACAGCGCCCGCGGCGAGGACGGCGACCGGCACGATCAGCACCGCGTGAGCGAGCGTGCCGCGGTGCGAGAGCCACCCGATCAGCGTGGGCGAGGGCACATCGCCCAGCACGTGGATGAGAAACATGCACAGTGCCGCGGCCGACGCCCGCTGCCACGCGCTGACGCTGCTCACCAGCGCGGCGTTGATCGGCCCGGTGGACATGAAGAGGAGGAGTTGCGCCAGCACCAGGGCCGGGAAGTACACCGCGCGCTGCGGCGCGGCGAGCGCAAGCCACGCGAGCGGCGCGGCGAGCAGCGTCACGATCCCCGATACCCACAGGTAGGCGTGCCGGGAGTAGCGCAGGGCGTAGTCGGCGAGCCAGCCGCCGAGAAAGGTGCCGATGAAGCCGGTGAGCACGACCACCTCGCCGAACTGCGCCCCCGCCTGGATCTGGGTGAGCCCGCGCACCCGCTCGAGAAACGAGGGCATCCAGAAGGCCAGTCCGCCGAGGGCGAAGGTGTAGGCGGCATAGCCGAGCACGATGACCATGAAGGGTCCGCGCCGCAGCAGGTCCCGATAGCGCCCGAGCGCACTGCCGGCCCGGCTCTCCGGCCGCGCCGCCGCCGGCTCCTGCACGCCCCGTGGCGGATCGGGCAGGCGCAGCGCCGCCACGGCGAGCAGCAGTCCCGGACCGCCCGCGAGGAAGAAGGCCGCGCGCCAGCCGAGGTGCGCGCCGATCAGACCCCCGAGCACGAAGCCGAGCGCGGAGCCGACCGGAATTGCCATGTTGAAGATCGCGTAGACCCGGCCGCGCGCCGCCGGTGCGAAGCAGTCGGCGAGCAACGCCGGAGCGACCGCCACCAGCGCCGCCTCGCCGACACCCACCAGCGCGCGCGCCGCCAGCAGCTCCGGGTAGCTGCGGGCCAGTCCGGAGAGCAACGTCGCGAGGCTCCACAGGCCGACGCCGAGCGCGATCGGATAATTGCGGCGCCCGCGGTCCCCCCAACTGCCAAAGAGCGGCGCCGCGAGCGTATAGACGATCAGGAATACCGAGGGCAGGAGTCCGAGCTGGGTGTCGGTCAGCGCCATGGCCGACTTGAGGTTGCCGGCGAGTGGCGCGACCACGAACCGGTCGAGATAGTTGAGCAGGTTCATCGCCGTCAGCAGCACGAGTGCCGCGGTGGCGGCACGGCGCGAAGGGACGGTGGAGGGCGCAGCGGGCGCGGCGACGGCAAGCACGCGCGCACTGTACCGCGACGCGCTCAGGCGGGAGCGAGTTTCAGCTTCTCCAGGTACTGGCGTACCGACTCGCGGTACCCCTCACTGCTCGTGACGGTGGTGCCGCCGGCGACCACCAGGATGAAGTCCCCGCGCGGCGTGCGGCTGATCTCGCGCACGTGCCGCATATTGACCAGGCACGAGCGGCTGATGCGCAGCATCGGCTGCTGCTGGAAGGAGCGCTCGGCCTGCTGCAGCGTGCTGCGGGCGTGGAAGCTGTCGCGGCCGATCACCAGGCGCACGTAGTTGCGGTCCGCTTCCACGACCTCGACCTGTGACACGTCCAGCATGTGCATGCGGCTGCCGGCCTCGGCCAGCACCCGCGGCTGCGCCTCGGCGCGCACCCGCGTGCGCGCCTCGAGCTGCTCGAGCAGCGCGGTCAGGGCACCATGACGGTCGAACCCCTCGGCACCGTGGGCGCGGCGGCGCACCCGGTCGACCATGGCCCGAAAGCGCGCATCGTCGAACGGCTTCAGCAGGTAGTCGACCGCGCTCACCTCGAAGGCCTCGAGCGCATAGTGATCGTAGGCGGTGACGAACACGATCAGCGGCAGCGTCAGCGGGTCGAGCTGGCGGGCGAGCTCGAGCCCGGTGAGAGAGTCCATCTGAATGTCGAGGAACAGCAGCTGCGGCGGCTGGCGGCGGATCGCCTCGAGCGCGGCGCGCGGGTCACCGTATTCTCCGATCACCTTGAGGTCGGGCTCGCGCTCGCAGCACTCACGCACGGCACGCCTTGCCGCCGGCTCGTCATCGACGATCATCACTTCCATCATGGCAGGGGCGCCGCCTCCGGCCCGTCGCGCAGCTGCGGCATGCGGATCTCGGCGACCCACACGCCACCCTCGGGCCCGGCGCTGAAGTGCGCACGGGTGCCGAATTGCACTTCGAGACGCTCGCGCACGTTGGCGAGGCCGATACCGTCCGGACTGGGGGCGCGCACCGCGCCCAGCGTATTGAGCACACGCAGCCGCAGTTCATCCGCGGCGCACGCGTAATCGACCTGGATGCGCACCGGGCCCTCGTGGCCGGCGAGCCCGTGCACCACCGCATTCTCGACCAGCGGCTGCAGGATGAGACTCGGCACCCACAGGCGCGGCAGCGCGTCGCGCGCCGGCAGCTCGATGGACAGACGGTCGGCGAAGCGCCGTTGCTGCAGCTCGAGATACAGGGTCACGAACTGCATCTCATCGCTCAACCGCGAGAATTCGCGCTCACCGGCGTTGAGCAGGCGCCGCAGCAGGTCACCGAGCTGCACCACCATGGTCTGGGCGGCGGGCGGATCCCAGGTGATCTGTCCGCGGATGGTGTGCAGCAGGTTGAACAGGGTGTGCGGGGAGAGCTGCATGCGCAGCGCCGCGAGGTGTGACTGGGTCAGCGCACGCTCGAGCGCCGCCGAGCGCTGCTGCGCATCGCGCAGGCGCTGGTAGAAGGCAAAGCCGGTCACCAGCGCCACGCCGAAGCAGTAGGTGACGAAGAAGTTGCTCGCGCTCGCGATCCAGGTGGGCAGTTCCGAGCTCTGGAACATGTCCCACCAGCTCGACTCGCCCGCGCTCAGGTGCTCGTGCTCCTTCGCCACCTGCGGGTAGAAGTCCTTGGTGAGCTCTTCGCCCAACAGGAGCGCCGGCCGCGCCAGCACGCAGAAGATGATGGCGCAGGCGATCTGCAGCGGCAGTGTGCGCGCAAGCGGCTGCCAGCCCGTGCGCCATACCCGCCACATGCACAGGATGAAGAGCGGATAGAGCAGCAGGTGTTGCACGAAGCGCGCGCCCGAAGGTGCAAACACTCCCTCGATCTTCATCGAGGTCAGTCCTGCCTGCATGTTGTTCGCGTAGAGGAGGTTCGAGATCAGTACGTACACCCAGAAGGCGGTCAGCACCCAGAGGAAAGGGCGAAAGCGCGTGCGCCCGGCGGCGCCGGCGAGCAGCGCCGCGTGCCCGGCGGCCGCGGCCGCGACGACGGGCTCCCCCCGTTCCAGCGGGGAGACGCTCATGCGGCTGAGGGACGGACAGATCGGGCCATATTCCTAGAGTACCCCCAACCCGCCCGGGGTGGCGCGCGCCGGCGGCGGGGCGCGGGACGAGGTCGTCGCGGCGAGGGACGAGCTCGGCGGCTGCCGCGCGTCACGGCCCGTCGTATTAGCGGGTCGACTCGTCGCACCGCGCACCAACTCCTCGCGCGGCGTTCCGCTCCAAAGGTACGAATTCGCCAACCAACGGGATCAACGCGTAACTCGACCGCTTCGCAGTCAGAGTGTAAAGGCGCTTGATAGCACCCGCCGCCCAACACGGGCGCCCACTGACCGCAAGGAGACTGCACATGCTGACGACACGGAATCTAACGACGGGCCATCGTGCGGCGCTCTACGCCGCGCTGACCGGCGCGCTGATGTTTGCTGCCTGCGCCACGGCCCCGGCCGCGGCCGCCTCGCCGGAGCCCTCGGTGCGGGTCAGCCTGCACGGGCTGAACCTCGCCACGGCCGCCGGTCAGGAGACGCTGCTCGCGCGTTTGAACGGCGCGGCCCGCAAGGTGTGCGATGTGGAGGATATCCGCAACCTCGCCGCCGTGGCGGCCAGCTCGGCCTGCCAGCGTGCCGCCGTGGCGCGCGCGGTGCTCACCGTGCACGGCGCAAACCTCGCCGCCGCGGTCGCGGTCGCCAAGCCGCGCAGCTGACCTGCCGGGGATGGGAGCGCGGCACCTCGCGGCCGCGCTCCCCAACGCTAGCCGACTGCCGCCAGCTCGGTAGGCGTCAGCCGGACGGCGGCCGCCGCGACGTCTTCCTCGAGGTGCGCGACCGAGGAGGTTCCCGGGATCGGCAGCATCATCGGTGACTGGGCCAGCAGCCAGGCGATGGCCAGCTGCAGCTCGCTCACGCCCTTCTGTGCCGCGACCGTGCCCAGGCCCTGCCCGGTGTGACCGCGCGCCAGCGGCGCCCAGGGAATGAATACCAGCCGCTCGCGCGTGCAGACATCGAGCACGTCCTGTGAGCTGCGGTCAGCCACGTTGTAGCGGTTCTGCATCGAGGCGATGGGCACGATGCGGCGCGCCCGCGCCAGCTCATCGACGCTGAAGTTGGAGACCCCGACGTGGCGGATCTTGCCGGCGCTGCGCAGCCGCGCCAGCTCTCCCACTGACTCCTCGAGGGGCACCTTGGGATCGATGCGATGCAGCTGGTACAGGTCGATGCGCTCGCGGCGCAGACGCTTGAGGCTCGCCTCGCACGCTGCACGCAGATGCTCGGGGCGCCCGTCCGGGGTCCAGCTGCCCGCGCCGGGGCGCACCAACCCTCCCTTGGTGGCGATGACCAGTCCCCGCGGGTAGGGGTAGAGCGCTTCCGCGATCAGCCGCTCGCTGACCTCCGGTCCGTAGGCATCCGCGGTGTCGATGAAGTTCACCCCGAGTGCCAGCGCGCGTCTGAGCACCTGATGTGCGGCCTCACGATCGGCGGGCTCGCCCCAGATGCCCGGCCCGGTGATGCGCATCGCGCCAAAACCCAGGCGGTTGACCTTCAGATCCCCGCCGAGGGTCACGGTGCCCGCGGCGGCGGCGGAGGCGGAGGAGTCGGCGGCGCGCACAGAGTGTCGGAGCGTAAGGTAACTGCCGAGCCCCGCCAGCGTGCGCAACGCGTGCCGGCGCGTCAGTGGTGTCGGTTTCATGTCGCGATGCTACCGCCGCCGCGGGTGGAAGACCATGCACCTCGGGCGAGCGAAATCGCTAACTCAGCCGAGGCCGAGTCGCAGCTCCTGAGGTAACCCAACGGGCACGACAGTGCCGCAACCGGCCGGCACC
>JAFAPI010000175.1 GCA_019247195.1 Gammaproteobacteria bacterium | reverse complement strand
CCGATCAGCTGCTCGAGCGCCACGAACAGCAGCAGCAGCGACAGCCCCGTGATCACCTCCGGCATGACGATCGGCGCGGTGGTCATGCCGGCGAGCAGCAACCGGCCGCGGAAGGCGCCGAACCGGGCGAGCGCCATGCCGGCGAGCGTGCCGAGCACCACCGCCACGGTGGCGGAGATGAGCGCGATACGGATGGACAGCCAGGCCGCGCCGAGGATCTGCCCGTTATGCAGGAGTGCGCCGTACCACTTGAGGGTGGGCGAGTGCGCCGCATCCCACACCGTCACCAGGCGCGAGTTATTGAAGGAGAAGACGATCATCGAGAGGATCGGCACGTAGAGAAACACCAGCCCCAGCACGAGCATCACCCGGCTGAACAGCCCGCGCCGCATCAGCGCGCCGCCTCGAGCTCGCGGCGCTGCATGCGCTGGAAGAGCAGGATCGGCACCACCAGCAGCAGCAGCACCAGGATCGCCACCGCGCTCGCCACCGGCCAGTCCCGGTTCTCGAAAAACTCATCCGACAGTACCCGCCCGATCATCAGCTGGTCGGTGCGCCCGAGCAGCGTCGGGATCACGTACTCGCCGACCGCCGGTATGAACACCAGCAGTGAGCCGGCGATGATGCCGGGCAGGGACTGCGGCAGCGTCACCCGCACGAAGGCGCGCAGCGGCCGTGCGCCTAGATCAGCCGCCGCCTCGAGCAGCGCCGGGTCGTGCTTCTCGAGATTGGTGTAGAGCGGCAGGATCATGAACGGCAGATAGGAGTAGACGATGCCGATGTAGACGGCGAAGTCGGTCTGCAGGAGCGCGAGGGGCTGATGGATGATCCCGAAGGACAACAGCACATTGTTGATGACGCCATTGTTCTTCAGTAGGCCGATCCAGGCGTAGACCCGCAGCAGGAACGAGGTCCAGAACGGCAGCACGATCAGCATGAGCAGGATCGGTCGCCAGGCGGGCGCCGCGTGCGCTATGGCGTACGCCATCGGGTAGCCGATGAGCAGACAGCACAGCGTGGAGACGGCGGCCACCTTGAGCGAGTACAGGTATGAGCTCACGTACAGCGAGTCGGTGAAGAGGAACGAATAGGCCGACCAATGCAGCTGCAGCGACGGAGTGCCATGGCGCCAGTCGATGAGCGGGGTGTAGGGCGGGATCGCCAGCCGTACCTCGGCGAAGGAGATGCGGAAGACGATCACGAACGGGATCAGGAACAGCAGCAGCAGCCACAGCAGCGGGATTCCCGCCACCACGCGCCGCCCGGCTGCCTGCGACAGTCGCACCCGCCCTACTCCGTCAGTACGACCGGGCTCGAGCCGTGCCAGGAGAGCCATACCACCTCGCCGCGGGCGATCGGTCGCTCGCGGCCACGGGTGATGTTCGGCAGCGTCACGCGCAGCAACGTGCCGGACTGCACCTGTACCAGGTAGATAGACAGGTCGCCCATGTAGGCGATCTCGCGCACCGTGCCGCGCACGGCATTCTCGCCCGCCGCCGGCGGGGCACGGCGCGCGATGCTGATCTTCTCCGGGCGGATGGCGGTCCAGACGGTGCTGCCGGGCCCGCAGCGCACCGCGCGGTCGGTGCGCACGATGCCGAGCTCGGCGCAGGCGATCCGCAGGCCCTGCGGGCCCTCCTCGCGCACCTCGCCGGCGAACATGTTCACCGAGCCGATGAAGTCCGCCACGAAGCGATTGGCCGGCGACTCGTAGATGTCGCTCGGCGAGCCGACCTGCACGATGCGCCCCTGGTTCATGACCCCAAGGCGCGTGCCGAGGGTCATCGCCTCCTCCTGATCGTGGGTCACGACCACGAAGGTCACCCCGAGGCGCTGCTGGATGTTGATCAGCTCGAACTGCGTGTGCTCGCGCAGTTTCTTGTCCAGTGCGGCCAGCGGCTCATCGAGCAGCAGCAGCTTCGGCCGCTTCACCAGCGCGCGCGCCAGCGCCACCCGCTGTCGCTGCCCGCCCGAGAGCTGGTGCGGTTTACGCGCGGTGAAGGCTCCCATCTTCACGATATCGAGGATCTCGCCCACCTGGCGGCGGATGTCCGCGCGCGACAACCCCTCCTGCTCGAGTCCGAAGGCAACGTTCCTCTCCACACTCATGTGCGGGAACAGCGCGTAAGACTGGAACATCATATTGACCGGCCGCTCGTAGGGCGGGATGGCGCTCATGTCGACGCCGTCGATCTCGATGCGGCCGGCGCTCGGGACCTCGAAGCCGGCCAGCATGCGCAGCAGCGTGGTCTTGCCCGAGCCCGACCCGCCCAGCAGGCAGAAGATCTCGCCGCGCCGGATGTCGAGCGACACCGCGTCCACCGCGGTGAATTCCCCGAAGCGCTTGGTGAGCCCGCGCAGCCGCACATAACCGTCGTCGGACCCGGCGGCGGGCTGGGCCGGGTTAGCCGCGGAGACAGGTTCGGGTTCGGTGCTCATTTGCCGGTCTTGAAGCGCGTCCACATGCGAGTCAACAGGCGCTGGTACTCCGGTGGCCGTGAGCGCTCCGGGGTGAGGCGCGCCCGCACCTCCGGCGGCGGGAAAACCCCCGGGTCGTTGCGCACCGCCGCATCCAGCGGCTGGATGTCAGGCCGCAGCGCATTGGCGTACTTGATCAGGTTGGAGTTCTGCGCGGCCACGTCCGGCCGCATCAAATAGTTGAGGAACAGGTGCGCGTTGCGCACGTGGGGCGCGTCGGCGGGGATAGCCATGGTGTCGTAGTTCGAGATCGCCCCCTCGCGCGGGATGCGGTAGACGATGTCGATGCCGCGGCCGGCCTCCTGCGCGCGGTCGTGCGCCTGCTTCACGTCCCCGGACCAGCCCATCACCAGGCAGATGTCGCCGTTGGCCAGCATGTCGATGTAGCGCGAGGAGTCCACGTAGCGAATATAGGGCCGGACCGCGTGCAGCGCCTGCTCGGCCGCCTTCAGATCGGCCGCAGAGTTGCTGGTCGGGTTGCGGCCGAGGTAGATGAGCACGGTCGCCACGACCTCGGAGGGCGCGTCGAGGATGTTGACGCCGCAGTCGGCGAAGTGCGCGATGACAGTCGGATCGAACATCATGCGCCAGCTGTCGGTGGGTGCGCCCGGCAGGCGCGCGGTGATCGCCGCCGCGTTGTAGCCCACCCCCGAGGTGATCCACATGTAGTCGATGCTGTACTGGTTGCCGGGATCGTACAGCGCCATGGCTGCCGCCACCTGCGGGTCGACGTTCTTGAGGTTGGGCAGCTGCGACTTGTCGAGCTTCTGGTAGACATCGGCGCGCAGCTGCCGCTCGAGGAAGGCGCCCGAGGGGGCCACCAGGTCGTAGTTGGTGTGACCGGTCAGGAGCTTGGTCTCGAGGATCTCGTTCGAGTCGAACACGTCGTAGTTGACATGAATCCCGGTCTGCTTCTCGAAGTCGGCGATGATGGTGGGCTGGATGTAATCCGACCAGTTGTAGACGTTCAGTACCTTGTCGGTGTTGACCGTGGCGGCGACGTGCCGCGCCGGAGGCGCGCAGCCGCCGAGCAGCAGCACCGCGAGGCTGAGGAGACAGCGGGGGGAGCGACTCACGCAGGCCGTTTATAGCGCACCGCGCCGACCCTGAGAAGGCGCGGCGGACGCGCTAGACGTTCAGCAGCAGGTGCTCACGCTCCCAGGAGCTGATCACCTGCAGGAAGACCTCGTACTCGGCTTCCTTGACGATGGTGAAGGCCTCGACGAAGGGCTCGCCGAGCAGCTTCACCAGCGGCTCGCAGGCGCGCAGCTCGCGCAGCGCGTCATCGAGCGAGCGCGGCAGACCAAAGGGCAGGTCGTGGGCGCTGCCGACGATGGGATCGCTCGGCTGCACGTTCTCCACCATGCCGAGGTAACCACAGGCGAGCGAGGCCGCGATGGCGATGTAGGGGTTGGCGTCCGCGCCGCCCACGCGGTTCTCGACGCGACGCGCCTGGGCGTCGGACATCGGCACGCGCAGTCCCGCGGTGCGATTGTCGTAACCCCAGTGCACGTTGATGGGCGCGGAAAGGTAGCGCGTCAGGCGGCGGTACGAGTTCACGTTCGCGCAGAACAAGGCCATGGCCGCCGGCAGGTACTTCTGCAGACCGCCGATGTGCGAGAAGAACAGCGGCGAGGGCGTGCCGTCGGGGTTGCTGAAGATGTTCTTGCGCGTCTTCAGGTCCACCACGCTCTGGTGGATATGCATCGCACTGCCCGGCTCCTTGGCGTGCGGTTTCGCCATGAAGGTGGCGTACATCTTGTGGCGCAGCGCGGCCTCGCGCGCGGTCCGCTTGAACAGGAAGGCCTGATCGGCGAGGTCGAGCGGCGGCCCGTGGATCAGGTTGATCTCCATCTGCGCCGGACCGTCCTCGTGGATCAGGGTGTCGATCTCGATGTCCTGGTCCTCGCAGAACTGGTAGATGTCATCGAA
>JAFAPI010000173.1 GCA_019247195.1 Gammaproteobacteria bacterium | reverse complement strand
CCGGCTGCTGCCGTGTGAGGACCCGCGGTCGTGGGCCAGGGCGAACTGCTCCAGCCCGAGCACGCGGACGCCGCGGCCGGCCAGCCGCCACGCGGCCGCCAGCCCCATCGCGCCCAGCCCGAGGACGATCGCGTCGTACGTCATGGGTCTTCCCGGTAGAGGTGGAGCCGGTCGCCGAACCGCTCCTTGAGCGCCTCGACGGCCGGGTCGGCGGACACGGCGAAGACCATCACCACCAGCTTCTCGAGGTGCTGAAGGTAGGGCGAATCGGCGAGCGCCCGCGCCCCGGCCGGGGTCAACCGCCAGCGCTCCTCGCGCGCGAGCGTCGGAGCGCCCTCGCGCAACGCCCGGGGGAGCGCCGCGGCGATGACCTGGCCGATGGGATGGTGGTAGTACCCCGCGGCCCAATCGACGAGCGCCAGCAGGCCAGGATCCAGGAGCGGCGACTCATCGAGGACGTCGAGGATCGGCTTCAGCCGCTCGGCCGGCAGCTCCGAGCCCGCCGCGGTCTGCAACACGAAGCCGACCCGCCGCTGGCGCCCGAAGGGCACCCGTACCCGCACGCCGGGCGGCGGCAGGTCGCCCGGTGGGGCGAGGTAATCAAACAGGCGGCGCAGGGGGGTGTCGAGCGCGACCCGCAGGACGGGCAGTGCGCAGGTCGGGCTTTTGAGTGAATTCAATTGCTTAGAGTACGCGCCGGGGGTCAACAGCCGGGCGCCGGGCGCGTTATACAGCGCATGTCCGAGTTTGCTACGCTCGCGCGGCCTTATAGCATGCCGGCCGCCCTACACGCCGACGTGGACGACTCGACGGATTCCTCTGCTGCCCGCAACTCGCGCGCGCTGAACCAGTTTCTGGCCGGCGTGGAGCTGAAGGCATTCAAGATCGCGCAGGCGGCCCTGCGCCATGAGGACGATGCCCTGGATGCGGTGCAGGATGCGATGCTGCAGCTGGCGCGGGCCTACGCGCACCGTCCGGCGCAGGAGTGGAAGCCGCTCTTCTACCGCATCCTGGAGAATCGCATCCGCGATATGCAGCGCCGGCGCACGGTGCGCGGCCGGGTGATCGCCTGGCTGCCGCTGCGCGGCGGCGAGGACGAGGACGATGAGATCGACCCGATCGCCCAGGCGCCGAGCACGGAGCCGCAGCCGCCGCGACGGCTCGAGCTGCAGGAGGCGATGGACGCTCTCGAGAAGGCACTCGGTGCGCTGCCCCGGCGCCAGCAGCAGGCGTTCCTGCTGCGCACACTCGAGGGGCTGGACGTGGCACAGACCGCCGCGGCCATGGGCTGCTCCGAGGGCAGCGTCAAGACACATTATTTCCGTGCCCTGCAGAGTCTGCGGGGGCAGCTGGGAGAGCTGGTATGAGCCCGGTGGATGAGAGCCGCTTCGAACGCGCAGCCAGTCGCCTGCTGGAGCAGAGCCTGCTGCACATCGATGCGCGCACGCGCTCGCGGCTGAACCAGGCCCGCCAGGCCGCCGTCGCCGCGGCGGCACGCCCGCGCTGGTGGCGCGCCCCGAGCTGGATGCCGGCGACCGGTGCGCTCGCGGCGACGCTGCTGGTGGCGCTGTTCCTGTGGCACCGCCAGACCCCGGGCGAGCTGCCCTTTGAGGTCTCGCATACCCCCGAGGACGTGGAGCTGCTCGCCGACAGCGACGCCCTCGAGCTGATGGAGGGAGAGGACGGTCAGTTCTATGAGTGGGCCGCGACCCAGTCTGACAATGGCGCGAGCGAGGGCTGATGCGCCGGATTACCGCGCTGGGCGCGCCGCTGCTGCTCCTCGCCGCCGCGCTGGCCGGCGCGGACGATCGTCTGCCGCCGCCGCGGCACACGTCCGAGGACCCGGACCTGGGCTTCCTCGAATTCCTCGGCAGCGTCGACGGCCTCTCGGAGGCGAACCCGGACTACCTCGCGCAGGCACAAGCCCCCGGTGCGTCCCGCCCGCGCGTGGCGCCGCCCCCGCCGGCCCCGCCTGCCCCGCAGCCGCCGGAGAAGAAAAATGAATAAGGTGCGCCGCCTGCTGTTCACGCTCCTGTGCCTCGCGGCACTGCCCGTGCTCGCGCAGGAGTCCCCCGCGGCGCCGGCCGCGCCGGTGACCTGGTCGAGCCTCACCCCGCAGCAGCAGCAGCTGTTGTCGCGCTACGGCACCCAGTGGAACACCCTGCCCGCGGAGCGCCAGCAGGCCCTCGCCCGCGGCACCGAGCGCTGGCTCAACATGAACACGGCGCAGCGGGATCAGGCGCGCGAGCGTTTCCAGCACTGGAACGCGCTGCCGCCGGAGCAGAAGCAGGCGCTGCGCAACCGCTGGCAGAGCTTCAAGGCACTGCCGCCCGAGCAGCGCGCGGCCGTGCGTCAGGGGTTCCGCCGCTTCCAGCAGCTGCCGCCGCAGCGCCGCCAGATGCTGCGCGAGCAGTGGCGCGCGGCCACGCCGCAGCAGCGCCAGCAGATGCTCGAGCGTGCACGTCAGGGCCGCCCGGGCCCGGTGCACCCGCCCGGCCGCAGCGGACTCCCGCCGCACCACTGAGGGCCCTCACTCGCCCCGGCTTTTGGCGGACCGCACGGGTATCGGCACGTTGCAGACGTCGACGTGCCCGGCCGGCACCTTGAACCACTCCTCGCTGCGGTTGCGGCGCGCGGCGAGATAGGCGAGGAAGGTCGGCGTGTCGGTGCGCAGCACCTGCAGCTCGGTGCGCTCACCCGGCGGCACTTCCGCCGCGATGCGCATCCGGATCGGGATCCGCTGCTCGGGCTTGTCGTAGAAGCCGAGCGCGGCGCTGCCGCGCGGCAGGACCGACAGCAGTTCCATCCCCTGCACGACCCGACCGAGCAGCGTCACGTTGCGGTCGAGGTGCCGCGGCGCCTGGCCGATCACCGCGTAGAGCTCGGTCCCCCCGCCGCTGTCGACGTCGTTGTCGCGGCCCGCGCCCACCATGCCGTAGCAGTGCACCGGCCAGGCGCGCCCCGTGGCAGGGTCGGCCGCAAGCGGGAAGCCGTCCACGAAACCCACCAGCGGCGCGTAGGTATCGGGATCCTGCAGACGTGTCAGCGTCAGTCCCCGCAGGGGCCGCTCGAACTCCGCGGCGAGCTGGCGTGCGCCGGCGCCGACGGGCTTGTGCCCCTCCGGGTCACCCCACTGCACCACGTAGTTGTCCTGCGCACGCACGATCCACAGGCCATCGAAGTAGCCACCGTGTGTCAGCGTCAGCACGTTCGCGACGTGGCGCGGCGCGAACTGCGGGGCGAGCTCGATGATCACGCGACCGGCGGGCAGCTCCAGATACAGCGTGCGCTCGGGATCGAGGCGCCGCCAGTCACTGTCGCTGGCAGCGGCCAGGACCTCGCCGGCGCTCGCCGCGCGCTTTGCCAGCGGGGCAGGCGCAGCCGCCGCGGCGCTGCTCAGCAGCGCGAGCAGCGCGAGCGCGGCATGGCGCGGCGCCGAGTCGCTCACCGGTCGCGCTCGTCGGCGTGAAAGAGGTGCAGCATGCGATGCAGGAGCGGCGCGAGGATGATGCTCGACACGACGATGAACAGCAGCCCGGCGTAGAGGGCGAAGATGCCCGCGAACAGCTTACCGCCGTCGGTGGCGGGATTGTTCACCGGCCCCATGCCGCCGAGCAGCATGGAGGCATTGAGAAAGGCATCGCGCCACTTCAGCTGCTCGTAGTGCTCATAGCCGAGCATGCCGAGTGCGAGCGAGAGCAGCAGCAGGGCGAGCGCGACGAGGGCGTGCTGCGCCAGGCGGCGGTAGAACTGCGGCCGCGGCAGCACGCGCGCGTGGCGCGTCTCGTATATCCAGTGCGGCCGGGGCGGCACGCCTCAGATCTTGCGCGTAAACCCGTCCGCGCTCCAGTCCTCGCTGCCAACCCCGTGGTGCACGAAGAAGACGCCCTGCGGGTCGTAACGGCGCTTGATGGCGGCGAGCTGGGGGTAGTTCGTGCCGAAGAAATCGCGCTGCCAGCGCGGATTGAAATAATTGCTCTCGGAGACGTAGGAGCCCGCCTCGGGCGCCACGCGCCGCAGCTCCGCGGTGGCCGCCGCAATCGCGGCCGCATCGCTGCGAGCCGCCGCCAGATCCGGTGCCGGCCCGGGGAGACCGGGGTAGGCCGGACCCCCGCCACCGGCGATGATGGCGAGGGCAAATGCGGCGGTGACCTCGGGGTTGGTCGCCGTGTCGCGCACCGCATCCAGCACTGGTGCGGGCGCCCCGTAGAGACCCTTGTTGAAGTGCAGACCGACCTCGTAGTGGCGGCTCGCCGCGAGGAGCGCGTCGACCAGCCGCGGCTGCGCCGCCGGGGCAAGCAGCGCACCCGGCAGCCACAACGAGTCGTAGGCGTGCAGCCACGCGCCGACCTGGTCCTGGTCGCCCTCCCACCAGCCGTGCCCGGCGGGGGCACCGGGCCGCGGGTCGCGCTTCATGCTGGAGTTGCCCTCCACGTCCCACCAGCCGCGCGAGTCGTGGGCACCGGCACGCAGCGGCTCGGCCTCCTTGAACACCTGCGGCGCGGCGCGCACCCAGTCGAAGAACGGCTGCCACACGGCGCGCGCCTGCGTATCCGTCAGCCCCTGGCACACCATCGACACCTTGAGGCGGTGCTGCGTCTGCAGCGCGACCTGCTCGCCCCAGTGCGGGTTGGCGAGTCGCTCAGCGTAGAAGGACACGAAACGCGCCAGCAGCCGCTGGAAGTCGGCCTCGCTCGCGGCCTCGATGGTGCCCACCGCGCCCCCGAAGTAGGCCGGGAGCTCGTGGGTGCGCAGCGTCAGGCGCGTGACCACGCCCCAACTGCCGCCGCCCCCGCCCTTGAGCGCCCAGAAGAGCGGGGCATCCTGCACGGCGTTCACCACGCGCACGTGTCCGTCGGCGGTCACCACCTCGGCCTCCAGGAGCGAGGCAGCGGCGGAGCCGAAGCCCTTGGAGAAGCTGCCGAAGCCGCCACTCTGGATCAGCCCCGCGACCCCGACCGAGGTGCAGCCACCGCCTTGCACGTAGCGGCCGGCCTCGCGCGTGACCTTGTGATAGACGTCGATCCAGACGCAGCCGGCCCCGACGCTCACCGCCGCCGCGGGCGCGACGCGGCCGGCACAGCCGGCGGGCACGAAGGACTCGTGCAGCTCGATGCGATCGAGGCCGCGCGTCCAGAGCAGGAGCGAGTCGGGCGCACAGGAGGTCCCCTGATAGCTGTGCCCGCCGCCCTTGATCACCAGCCGCAGCGCATGGGCGCGCGCGAAGTTCACCGCCGCCGCCATGTCCGCGCTGGCGGCGGCGCGCACGGCGTACACGCTCGGCGCGGGCGTCCAGGCATCGAGCCAGCCGGATACCTGCGTCCCCGCAGGCTGATCGCCCAGGAAGAAGGGGTTGCTCAGCTGCGTCCGCAGCGTCACGCAGCCCTGCGCCGCCTCCCCGGCCGCGCACGGGGCGGTCAGGGGCTGCACCGCGATGAGCTCTCCCTGGAGTGAGCGGCGCAGCTCTTCCCACGCCTGCGGCGCCGGCCAGCCGGAGTCGCCGGGCCGCACGCGCCGCAGCGGCGCCGCGGCCGGCGCGGTGGCGAGCCAGGGAATGAACGGCAGCAGCGCTGCCTGCCGCAGCAGCTCGCGACGTCGCATCAGACACCTCCACGGGCTGGACCGATGGCTAACCGACCGCCTTCACCGCCTGGATCAGCTCGGCGGCCACCTTCTGTGCGTCGCCGTACAGCATGCGCGTGTTGTCGAGATAGAAGAGCGCATTCTCGATGCCGGAGAAGCCCGCACCCTGGCCGCGCTTGATGACGATGACATTCTTCGCCTTGTCGGCGTTGAGGATCGGCATGCCGTAGATGGGACTGGACTTGTCGGTGCGCGCCACCGGGTTCACCACGTCATTGGCGCCGATGATGAGCGCCACGTCGGCGGTCTCGAACTCGGCGTTGATCTCCTCCAGGTCGGCGATCAGATCGTAGGGCACCCCCGCCTCGGCCAGCAGCACGTTCATGTGACCCGGCATGCGTCCGGCCACCGGGTGGATCGCGAAGCGCACCGTGACGCCGCGCTCGATGAGCAACTGGCACAGTTCCCATATCTTGTGCTGCGCCTGCGCGACCGCCATGCCGTAGCCGGGCACGATGATCACCTTCTGCGCGAACGCCATCATGACTCCGACGTCCGCGGCGTCGATGGGCTTGAGGCTGCCGCTCACGGTGCCGGTGGCGGCGGCGCCGGTGTCCCCGAACCCCGAGAACAGTACGTTGCCGAGCGAGCGGTTCATGGCGCGCGCCATCAGCTGCGTCAGCAGCGTGCCCGCCGAGCCCACCACCGTGCCGGCGATGATCATGGCGGCGTTGTTCAGCACGAAGCCTTCGAAGCCCACCGCGAGGCCGGTGAGCGCGTTGTAGAGCGAGATCACGACCGGCATGTCCGCGCCGCCGATCGGCAGCGTCATGGTGAGCCCGAGCACCAGTGCGAGCACGAACAGCGCGCTGACCAGCGCCGGCGAGGCGTCGAGGTGCGCGGCCAGCACCGTGCCGCAGCCCAGTGCCGCCAGCAGCAGCAGCAGGTTGAGGATCTGCTGGCCGCGAAAGCGCAGGCTGCGCTTGATGAGGCCCTGCAGCTTGCCGAAGGCGATGGCGCTGCCGGCGAAGGACACGGCGCCGATGAGTCCGCCGGCCACCGCGAGCGCGCTGCCGGCGTAGCCCTGTGCGTCACCGCCGTAGAGCTCGACCGCGGCGATGGCCGCGGCCGCACCCCCGCCCATGCCATTGTAGAGGGCGATCATCTGCGGCATGTCGGTCATCGCCACGCGCTTGCCGCTCCACCAGGCGAGCGCCGCGCCGACGAGCATGGCGGGGAGGATCAGCGTGTAGTTGGACAGGCCGGGATAGAGGAAGGTGACGAGGGTGGCCACCAGCATGCCCGCGCCCGCCCAGAGGATGCCGCTGCGGGCGCTGACCGGCGAGCTCATGCGCTTCAGGCCGATGATGAACAGCACCGCGGTGAGGAAATAGCTCCCCTGGATGATGAGCGCGGCGGAGTCGGCCGGCATCAGTGCGTCCCCGGCGGTTTGCGGCGCGCGCCGCTCGCCTTGAACATCTCCAGCATGCGCTCGGTGACCACGTAGCCGCCGACCGCGTTGCCGGCGGCGAGCAGCACGCCGATGACACCGATCACCTTCTCGAGCGGGGTACGGGCGGCGCCGAGGGCCACCATCGCCCCGACCAGCACGATGCCGTGCACGAAGTTCGAGCCGGACATGAGCGGTGTGTGCAGGATCACCGGCACGCGTGAGATCACCTCGTAGCCGGTGAAGGCCGCGAGCATGAATATATAAAGAGCCACCATCCCGGTCATGTCGATCCCTCCAGCGCCTGGCGCGTGGGCTCGTGCTTGATCACGCCGCCGTGCGTCAGGCAGGACTGCGCGAAGACCTCGTCGCTCCAGTCGATCTGCAGCGCGCCCCCGGCCAGCGCGGGCTTGAGAAAGTTAAACAAGTTGCGCGCATACATCTCGCTCGCGTGATAAGGCAGCGTGGCCGGCAGGTTGACCGGGCCGATGATCTGCACGCCGGCATGCTCGACGGTGGCACCCGCCCGGGTGAGCTCACAGTTGCCGCCCTGCTCGGCGGCCAGGTCGACCAGCACCGAGCCGGGGCGCATGCGCTCGATGGCGGCGCGCGGGATGATGCGTGGCGCCGGGCGACCGGGCACCGCGGCGGTGCTGATCACCGCGTCGGCGGCGGCGATGCGCGCCTCGAGCACCTGCTGCTGCTGCGCCTTCTCGGCGGCGGTCAGCTCGCGCGCGTAACCGCCGGCCCCCTCGGCGCTGACCCCCGTCTCGACGAACTTGGCGCCGAGCGAGCGCACCTGCTCGCGCGTTGCGGCGCGCACGTCGTAGCCCTCGACCACCGCGCCGAGGCGCTTGGCGGTGGCGATCGCCTGCAGGCCCGCGACGCCGGCGCCGATCACCAGCACCTGCGCCGGGCGGATGGTGCCGGCGGCGGTGGTGAGCATCGGCATGAACTTCGGCAGCGTCCCCGCGGCCAGCAGCACCGCCTTGTAGCCAGCCGCGGCGGCCTGCGAGGACAGCGCGTCCATCGACTGGGCGCGCGAGATGCGTGGCACGAGCTCCATCGCGAAACTGGTCAGGCCGCGCTCGCGCAGCGCGCGCACCTCGGCGGCGCGCGCGTGCGGCTGCATGAAGCCGATCAGCACCGCGCCGTCCTTCACGCGCCCGATCTGCTCGAGCGTGGGCGGCTGCACGCCGAGCAGCACGTCGCAGGCGCTGAGCACTTCCGCCGCCTCGGCCCAGCTCGCCTCGCCGTAGAGCGCATCGGGGAAGCCGGCCCGCGCCCCCGCGTTGCGCTCGAGCAGGACGCGCGCGCCGAGCGTCTGCAGCTTGCCGCTGATCTCGGGAACCAGCGCGACGCGCGTTTCTGCGGGCGCGCGCTCGCGCAGCGCGCCAATCGTGACTGTCATTCGCGGCCTCTGGCATGACGTGGCCGGTCGGCCACGCGGTTGGAAATCCTCAAGAGAATTAGGGTTTTGCGTTGTTGAATTCTTGCATAAAGGTGCCGTATCTTACCGTGCATCATGCACGGCATCGACCTCGAGCGCGCGGACCACGGGGCGCTGCAGGACCTGCGCATGGTCGCGACGCCGGCGGCGCGCGGCCTCTCGCAGCTGGTGCTGCGTACCGACGTGGCCGGCATGCCGCTCGAGTGGATCGACTACAAGGAAGCGGCGCGACTGTATCACCAGCGGCAGGTCGCTTACACGTGCGGCTCGCTGCTGTATGAGCTCTACGGCGGCGTCAATGCGCGCTCGGGGCGGCGCACGGTGCTCGGCGTGAACTCGATCGTCGCGACCGTCGGCCATACCGGCAATCCCGGCAACACGCGTCACGACTACGTCCCGCCGCTCAACAACCAGACACTGTTCCGCCGCGACGCCTACCTGTGCATGTACTGCGGCGGCCGCTTCGCCTCGCGCGAGCTGTCGCGTGATCACATCCGGCCGTTCAGCCAGGGCGGCGCGGACGTGTGGACCAACGTGGTCGCCGCCTGCCGGCGCTGCAACAACCAGAAGGCCTCGCGCACCCCCGAGCAGGCGCGCATGCAGCTGATCGCGGTGCCCTTCACCCCGACCTATGCCGAATACATCTTCCTCAAGGGCCGGCGCGTGCTGGCCGACCAGATGGAGTACCTGCTGGCGCACTTCCCGCGCTCGAGCCCGCTGCACGATCGCATCCAGCGCTGGCTGTCCTGAAGCGACGGTGGGCGTGACGCGCGCCGGCCAAGCCTGCTAAGGTCCGACGCGCCAGGAGGGCGCGCAGGCCAGGTGATCTTCCTCGTCGATGCATCGGTGTACGTGTTCCGCGCGTACTACTCGGTTCTGCCCGACATGCGGGACGAGGACGGCAACCCCGTGCACGCGGTGTTCGGCTTCGCCCGCTTCATCGGCGATCTCATCGAGCGCATGCGGCCGCGCTATCTGGCGGTGGCCTTCGACCAGCGTCGCGACGACTCCTACCGCAGCCGCATCTATCCCCCGTACAAGGCCAACCGCGAGCGCGCGCCCCAGGATCTGGTGGTGCAGTTCGAGCGCTGCCGCGAGGTGTGCCGTGCGCTCGGGCTCGCCGTGTTCGTCGACCCCGACTACGAGGCGGACGATCTCATTGGCTCGCTGGCCCAGCAGATGCGTGCGCGCGGGGTGGGAGCCGCCTTCATCAGCCGCGACAAGGACCTCGCCCAGCTGATGCGCGACGGCGACCTGTTCTGGGACTTCGGCTTCCGCGAGCAGTTCGGCTACCACGACATCGAACGCCATTACGGCGTGCGGCCGGAGCGCTTCGCGGATTACCTGGCCCTCACGGGCGATGACGTCGACAACATCCCCGGCGTGCCGGGCATCGGTCATCACACCGCCGCCTCGCTGATGCGCGCCTTTGCCTCGCTCGATGAGCTCTACGCCGACCTGCCACGCGTCGCCGCGCTGCGCCTGCGCGGTGCGCGCAGCCTGGCGCAGCGGCTGAGCGCCCATCGCGAGCACGTCTTCCGCAGCCGGCAGCTGACGCGCATTGCCTGCGATCTTCAGCTGGATGCGGCCGAGGAGAGCCTGCGGCGGCGCCGGCCCGACCTGACCGCGCTCGGCGGTCTCTACGACCGGCTCGGCTTCGGCCCGTTCCTGCGCCGCCAGGGCGAGCGACTGGCGCAGCTGCCCGCCTGAGCGGGCCATGGATCGCAACGCTGCGCTCGCGCAGGCCCTGAGCCGCACGCTCGGCACGCGCTGTGCCGGCGCCCCTGCGCAGCGCGTGCGAGGCGGCTGCATCAACGAGTGCTACGCCTGGGACTGCGATCGCGGCCGGCTGTTCGTCAAACTCGCGCCGGCGGACGCGGCCCCGCGCCTCGAGCGCGAGGCGGCCGGGCTCGACGCGCTCGCCGCGGCCCAGGCGCTGCGCGTGCCGCGCGTGCTCGGCCAGGCCAGCTGCGCGGTCGGCGCCTATCTGGTGCTCGAGTACATCGAGAGCGGGCCGGCGCGGGCTGATACCGCCGCGCGTCTGGGCGCGGGCCTCGCGCGCCTGCACGCACACTCTGCGCCACGCTTCGGCTTCGAGGGCGACAACTACCTCGGGCTGACCCAGGCTAACGGCTGGCTGGCCGACTGGCCCGGGTTCTTCCGCACGCGCCGCCTTGAGCCGCAGCTCGCGCTCGCCGCGGCCCGCGGTCATCGCGCGCTCGAGGAGCCCGGCGCGCGCCTGCTCGAGTGCGTGCCCGCCCTGCTCGCCGGCCACCAACCCCAACCGGCCCTGCTGCACGGGGACCTGTGGGGCGGGAACTGGCTGAGTGCCGCGGACGGCACGCCCGTGCTGGTCGACCCGGCGGTCTACTTCGGGGATGCGGAGGCGGATCTGGCCATGACGCGGCTGTTCGGCGGCTTCGCGCCCGCTTTCTACAGCGCCTACGCGGCGCACCGCCCCGCGGCGCCGGGCTGGCAGCTGCGCAGCGAGCTCTACAATCTCTATCACCTGCTGAACCACGCCAACCTCTTCGGCGGCGCCTACCTCGCGCAGGCGCTCGAGTGCATCGCGCAGCTCCGCGCGGCGTGCCGCGCGTGAACCGGCCGCGGTCGGTTCGGCTATTCTCTGCGGCCCACCGCTCCCGGGCGCGAGGCTCGCATGGCCGGCAAGAACATCACCTCGATCCTGACCGAGGATCGCTCCTTTCCCCCGCCCCCGGCCTTCAGCGCCCGCGCCCGCGTCAAGGCCGCCGACCTCGAGCGGCTGCGCCGGCAGGCGCGGCGCGACTACACGGCCTTCTGGGCCGAGCAGGCGCGCCGTGAGCTGACCTGGCACACACCCTTCAGCCAGGTCCTCGATGACAGTCGCGCCCCGAACTTCACCTGGTTCGCCGATGGGGCGCTGAATGCCTCGGTCAATTGCCTCGACGTGCATCTGCCCGAGCGCGGCGACAAGACGGCCCTCATCTTCCAGGGCGAGCCGGGGGATACGCGCAGCCTGAGCTACCGCGAGCTGCACGCCGAGGTATGTCGCTTTGCCAACGCGCTCAAGGCGCAGGGTGTCGGGCGCGGCGACCGCGTCATCCTCTACCTGCCCCTCGTCCCGGAGGCGGTCATCGCGATGCACGCCTGCAATCGCATCGGGGCGATCCACTCGGTCGTGTTCGGCGGCTTCTCCGCCCCGGCGCTCAAAGACCGCATCGAGGACACCGGGGCCAAGCTCGTCGTCACCGCGGACGGCGGCTGGCGCGGTGGCGCCGCGGTGGAGCTGAAGGCGGCGGCCGACAAGGCGCTCGCGGCCGGCTGTGCCAGCGTGGAGCGGGTCATCGTGCTGCGCCGCACGGGCCGCCCGGTACCGATGCAGCCCGGACGCGACCTGTGGTGGGACGAGGCGGTGCAGGATCAATCCGCCACCTGCGAGCCCGAGTGGGTCGATGCCGAGCATCCCCTCTATCTTCTCTACACCTCGGGCTCGACCGGCAAGCCCAAGGGCATCCAGCACTGCACCGCCGGTTATCTGCTGCAGACCAAGCTCACCACGCAGTGGGTCTTCGACCTGCGCGACGAGGACGTGTTCTGGTGTACGGCCGACGTCGGCTGGGTGACCGGCCACAGCTACGTCGCGTACGGGCCGCTCGCCGCAGGCGCGACGGTGCTGCTCTACGAGGGCGCGCCGACCTATCCCGACGGCGGGCGCTTCTGGAGGATCTGTCAGGAGCACGGCGTTACCGTGTTCTACACCGCGCCCACCGCGATCCGCGCGCTGATGAAGCTCGGCGAGGAGCTGCCGGCGCGTTACGACCTGTCACGGCTGCGCCTCCTCGGCAGCGTCGGCGAACCGATCAACCCCGAGGCCTGGATGTGGTACCACCGCGTCATCGGCGGTTCGCGCTGCCCCATCGTCGACACCTGGTGGCAGACCGAGACCGGCGCCATTCTCATTGCGCCGCTGCCGGGCGCCACCCCGACCAAGCCCGGCTCCTGCACCCAGCCTCTGCCGGGCATCGATGCCGACATCGTCGATGACCACGGGCGGAGCGTGCGCCGCGCCGACGCGGGCGGCTATCTCGTCATCCGCAAGCCCTGGCCCTCGATGCTCCGCACCATCTGGGGCGACAACCGGCGCTATCTCGAGACCTACTGGGAGAAGTTCTCGCGCCGCTGCTACGTCGCGGGCGACAGCGCGCACCGCGATGGGGACGGCTACTTCTGGATCATGGGCCGCATCGACGATGTGCTCAACGTCGCCGGCCACCGCCTCGGCACGATGGAGGTCGAATCGGCCCTCGTGGCGCACCCGCGGGTCGCGGAAGCGGCGGTGGTCGGCAAGCCGCACGAGATCAAGGGCGAGGCCGTGTTTGCCTACGTCGTGCTGCGAGGTCCCCGCCCCAGCGGCGCCACCGTCGCGCTGGTGAAGGAGCTGCGCGAGTGGGTCGGTGCCCAGCTCGGCGCGATCGCAAAGCCCGATGAGATCCGCTTTGCCGACAACCTGCCCAAGACGCGTTCCGGTAAGATCATGCGCCGGCTGCTGAAGGCGGTGGCGCGCGGCGAGGCGATCACTCAGGACGTCTCGACCCTCGAGAATCCGGCCATCCTCGAGCAGCTGCGCGGCGTGGAGCCCTCCGGCAGTGCCGCGCCCTCCGCCGCGTCCGCCTCCCGGGGCGCAAAGCCGACGGCCCGGCGCAAGAGCGCGGCCCGGCCGGCCGGCAAGCGCAAGCCTGCCCCGAAAAAGGCCACCGGCGGCGGCGCGCGCCGCAGCCCGCGGCCGGCCCCCGCGCGGGCCCGGGCCCGCCGGGGCACCC
>JAFAPI010000057.1 GCA_019247195.1 Gammaproteobacteria bacterium | reverse complement strand
GACTTCTTGCCGAGGTTCGGCGTGCGCAGCAGCTCGACCTCGGTGCGCTGCACCAGGTCGCCGATGTAGTGGATGTTCTCCGCCTTGAGGCAGTTGGCGCTGCGCACCGTGAGCTCGAGCTCGTCCACCGGGCGCAGCAGGATCGGGTCGAACTGCATCTCCGACACCTTGGTCGAGGTCTCTTCCTCGCCCTGCAGGTCGACGAACACCGACAGCTGGTCCTTGAGGATCCCGCCGGCGCGGCGGATCGCCTCTTCCGCGTCGATGGTGCCGTTGGTCTCGATGTCGATCACCAGCTTGTCGAGGTCGGTGCGCTGCTCGACGCGGGCGGCGTCCACGGAGTAGGTGACGCGGCGCACCGGCGAGAAGGAAGCATCGAGCTGCAGACGCCCGATCGGACGGGTCTGCTCCTCGAAGGCGACGCGCGCCGCCGCCGGGCGGTAACCGCGGCCGCGCTCGACGCGCAGCGTCATCGACAGCTCGCCGGCCTTGGTCAGGTTGGCGATGACGAGCTCGGGGTTCACGACCTCGATGTCATGGTCGGTCTGGATGTCCCCGGCGGTCACCGGGCCCGGACCCTTCTTGTGCAGGCGCAGCTCCGCGGATTCGCGCGAGTGCATGCGCAGCGCCACCGACTTGAGGTTGAGCAGGATGTCGACCACGTCCTCCTGCACGCCCTCGATGCTGGTGTACTCATGCAGTACCCCGTCGATCTCCACCTCGGTGATGGCGCTGCCCGGCATCGAGGACAGCAGCACGCGCCGCAGCGCGTTGCCCAAGGTGTGGCCGAAGCCGCGCTCGAAGGGCTCGATCACCACGCGCGCCTGGCGGGGGGCGACCGGCTGCACCTTCACCACACGCGGCCTCAAGAACTCACTCACGGATCCCTGCATTGCAGTCTCACCTTGCCGGCTGGCCGCCGGCGCCTAAGGAAACGGGTTGGACCCGCTCACATGGGGGCAAAACCCCCCAAATTCAAGCGGATGCTTACTTCGAATACAGCTCGACCACCAGGTTCTCGTTGATGTCGGGCAGGATGTCCTCGCGGCCCGGGGCGCTCTTGAACACCCCGCGGAACTCCCCGCCGTTCACCTCGACCCACTCCGGCAGCCCCACCTGCTGCGCGACGTTCATCGCGCTCTGGATGCGCAGCTGCTTGCGCGACTTCTCGCGCACCTGCACCACATCGCCCGCCTTCACCTGGTAGGAGGCGATCGTGACCGGCTGCTCGTTGACGGTGATGGACTTGTGGCTCACCAGCTGGCGCGCCTCGGCACGCGTGGCGGCAAAGCCCATGCGGTACACCACGTTGTCGAGGCGCGATTCGAGCAGGCGCAGCAGGTTCTCGCCGGTCGAGCCTGACTTGCGCGCCGCCTCGGTGTAGTAGTTGCCGAACTGGCGCTCGAGCACCCCGTACATGCGACGCAGCTTCTGCTTCTCGCGCAGCTGCAGCCCGTAGTCGGACAGGCGCTGGCGGCGCTCGCCCTTGATGCCCCCCGGCGGCACCTGCAGCTTGCACTTGTTCTCGAGCGGCTTGACGCCCGACTTCAGGAACAGGTCCGTGCCCTCGCGCCGCGCGAGCTTGCACTTGGGTCCGACGTAACGTGCCATAGGCTCCTCTACACCCGGCGCTTCTTCGGCGGACGGCACCCGTTGTGCGGGATCGGCGTCACGTCCGAGATGCTGGTGATCTTCAGTCCGCAGTTGTTGAGCGCGCGCACCGCCGACTCGCGCCCGGGGCCCGGGCCGCCGACGCGTACTTCCACGTTCTTCACCCCGTGCTCCTGCGCCGCGACGCCGGCCTTCTCGGCCGCCACCTGGGCGGCGAAGGGCGTCGACTTGCGCGAGCCGCGGAAGCCGCAGCCGCCCGAGGTCGCCCACGACAGGGTGTTTCCCTGGCGGTCGGTGATGGTGATGATCGTGTTGTTGAAGGAGGCGTGGACGTGCGCGATGGCATCGAGCACGTTCTTGCGCGCCTTCTTCGGCTTCTTGGCGGCCCCGGCTTGCGCGCCGGCGCCGCCCTGCTTTGCTTTCTCGTCAGCCATTTAGCTTATGCCTTTCCCGGAGGAGCGTTGAGCTTCACCGCCTGCTTGCGCGGGCCCTTGCGGGTGCGCGCGTTGGTGCGGGTGCGCTGGCCACGCACCGGCAGGCCGCGACGGTGGCGGATGCCGCGCCAGGAGCCGAGGTCCATGAGACGCTTGATGTTCATCGACACCTCGCGCCTGAGATCGCCCTCGACGGCGAACTTGGCGATCTGCGAGCGGATGGCGTTGACCTCGGTCTCGGTGAGGTCCTTCACCTTGGTGGTCGGCGCCACGCCGGCCGCCTGGCAGGCGGCACGCGCGCGGGCGCGGCCCACCCCGTAGATGTGGGTGAGTCCCACCCACACGTGCTTGTTCATCGGAATGTTGATACCGGCGATGCGTGCCATGTCGTTACCTCAACCCTGACGCTGCTTGTGCCGCGGGTCCGAGCAGATGACGTAGACCACGCGGCGGCGGCGCACGATCTTGCAGTTCTTGCAGATCTTCTTGACCGACGGACGTACTTTCATGCTTTCAACCACCCGAACCGCTGCGGCCCGAGCCGAGCAGGTTCGCCTTCTTCAACAGCCCCGGATAGTGGTGCTGCATCATGTGCGCGTTGAGCTGCGAGATGAAATCCATCACCACCACCACCACGATGAGGAGCGAGGTGCCGCCGAAGTGAAACGGCACGCCCTTCCAGGTGACCAGGATCTCCGGCAGCAGGCAGACCGCGGTGACGTACAGCGCGCCCCACAGCGTCAGGCGCGTCAGCACCGCGTCGATGTACTCGGCCGTCTGCTGTCCCGGGCGGATGCCGCGCACGAAGGCACCGGACTTCTTGAGGTTGTCCGCCGTGTCGCGCGCGTTGAAGACCAGCGCGGTGTAGAAGAAGCAGAAGAAGATGATCAGCCCGGCGTAGATCACCAGGTGCAGCGGCTGGCCGTAGCCGAGCGCGGCCGCCACGTTCTGCGCGGTGACCGCGAACCAGCCCTGCGAGCCGGTGCCGACGAAGCTCGCCAGCGTCGCCGGGAAGAGCAGCAGGCTCGAGGCGAAGATCGGCGGGATCACGCCCGACATGTTGAGCTTGAAGGGCAGGTGGCTCGACTGCCCGGCGTACAGCCGCCGGCCCACCTGCCGCTTGGCATAGTCCACCGGGATGCGCCGCTGCGCACGCTCGACGTACACCACGAAGAAGGTGGTGCCGCCGACCAGGAACAGCAGCAGCAGCGCGAACGGCCCCTGCATCTCGCCGTTGCTCACCGACTCGACGGTGGCACCGATCGCCCCCGGCAGGCCGGCGACGATGCCGGACAGGATGATCATCGAGATGCCGTTGCCGATGCCGCGCTCGGTGATCTGCTCGCCGAGCCACATGAGGAACATCGTGCCGGTCGTCATCGTGATGGTGGCGGTGAGCTTGAAGGCGAGGCCGTGGTAGAGGGTGAGCCCGCCGGCATCGAGCGCGTTCGCCGCCGCGAAGGACTGCACCAGTGCCAGCGCCACGGTCGCGACGCGGGTGTACTGGGTGATCTTGCGCCGCCCCGACTCGCCCTCCTTGCGCAGCTCCATGAGGGTCGGCACCACCATCGACATCATCTGGATGATGATCGAGGCGGAGATGTAGGGCATGACGCCCATAGCGAAGATCGACAGGCGCGACAGCGCACCGCCGGAGAACATGTTGACGATGCCGAGGATGGTGTTGGAGCGGTCGCCGAAGAAGCGTGCCACCTCGGCCGGATTGATGCCCGGCACGGGGATGAAGGTGCCGATGCGGTACACCACCAGCGCACCCAGCAGGAAGAAGAGGCGGCTGCGGATCTCGCCGAAGCGCGCCGCTTCGCCCAGGGCGGCGACGGGATTGCTGGCGGTGGTGGTGGCCATAGGTTGCTGCCTCGTTCCCTGAGAGCTACGCCTCGATGCGGCCGCCGGCGGCCTCGATCGCCGCCCGCGCCCCCTTGGTGACCGCGACGCCCTTGAGGGTCACGGCCTTCTTCAGCTCACCGGCCAGCACGACCTTGGCACGCTCGGTGCCCGCCGGCACGATGCCGGCGCGGGTCAGCGCCGCGACGTCGATGACGGCATCGCTCAGCCCCGCCAGCTCGTGCAGCCGCACCTCGGCGCGCGAGCGCTTCAGGGCGGAGCGGAAGCCGACCTTGGGCATGCGCCGCTGCAGCGGCATCTGCCCGCCCTCGAAGCCGACCTTGTGGTAGCCACCCTTGCGGGCGCGCTGTCCCTTGGTGCCGCGGCCGCAGGTCTTGCCCTGGCCGGCGGAGGCGCCACGCCCGACGCGCAGGCGCGGACGGCGCGAGCCGGGGGCGGGCCGGAGTGTGTTGAGTCGCATCAGCTCCTCTCCTCGACCCGCAGCAGATGCACGGCGGTGGCGATCATGCCGCGGTTCTCGCGCGTGTCCTGCACCAGTACGCTCTGGTGGCGTCGGCGCAGCCCGAGCCCGCGCGCCGAGGCGGCGATGTTCTTCAGCTGCCCGTGCAGGCTCTTCACCAGGGTCACCTTGATCTGTTTGCCGGCCATGGTTCAGCCCGTGATCTCTTCCAGGGTCTTGCCGCGCTTCGCCGCGATCTCCTCGGGCGAGCGGATCTTGGCGAGCGCGTTGATGGTCGCGCGCACCACGTTGATGGGGTTGCGCGAGCCGTAGCTCTTGGCGAGCACGTTGCGCACGCCGGCACACTCGAGCACCGCGCGCATGCCGCCGCCGGCGATGACCCCGGTACCGTCCGAGGCGGGCTGCATGTAGACGCGCGTCGCGCCGTGGCTGCCGGTGATCGCGTAGTGCAGCGAGTCGGCGCGCAGCGCCACGTTGATCAGGTTCTTGCGCGCCTGGGTCATGGCCTTGGAGATGGCGACCGGCACCTCGCGCGCCTTACCGAAGCCGTAGCCGACCCGCCCGGCGGTATCACCCACCACGGTGAGGGCCGTGAAGCCGAACTGCCGGCCGCCCTTGACCACCTTCGCGGTGCGGTTGACCGCCACGAGCTTCTCGACGAACTCGTCCGCGGGCTGACCTTTTTCTGCTCTCGCCATATGTGCTTACTCTCCGCCTAGAACTCAAGGCCCGCTTCGCGCGCGGCCTCGGCGAGCGCCTTGACGCGCCCGTGGAACTGGAAGCCGGAGCGGTCGAAGGCCACCCGGTTGACTCCGGCGGCCTTGCTGCGCTCGGCGATCATGCGTCCCACCGCCCGCGCCGCGTCCACGTTGCCGGTGCCCTTCAGTCCGGTCTTCACCGTTCCCTGCAGGGTGGACGCGGTGGCGATCACCTTGCCGCCCGCGGCGTCGGTCACCTGGGCATAGATGTGCCGCGGCGTGCGATGCACCGTCAGGCGCGCCACGTCGAGCTCGCGGATGTGCGCGCGCCCTTTCACCGCGCGGCGCAGGCGCCGCTGCTTCTTGGTGATGATCATTTCTTCTTCCCCTCTTTCAGGGTGATCTGCTCGCCCGCGTAGCGCACGCCCTTGCCCTTGTAGGGCTCGGGCGGGCGGATGTCGCGGATCTCGGCGGCGGTCTGCCCGACCTTCTGCCGGTCGATGCCCTTCACCAGGATCTCGGTCTGGCTCGGCGTCTCGATGGTGATGCCCTCCGGGATCGTGAGCGACACCGGGTGCGAGAAGCCGAGCGTCAGGTTCAGGTTCTTGCCCTGCACCTGGGCACGGAACCCGACCCCCACCAGCTCGAGCTTCTTCTCGTAGCCCTTGGTCACGCCGCGCACCATGTTGGCGAGGTGCGCGCGGGTCGCGCCGGCGCGGGTGCGCGCGATGCCCGGCTCGGCGTACTGGATCTCGAGCTTCTTCTCCTTCTCGGTGACCGACACGCCCGGGGCGAGCGGCAGGCTGAGCGAGCCCTTCGCGCCCTTGATGGTCACCGCGCTCGCGGCGATCGTGGCCGTCACGCCCTGCGGCAGCTCGACGGGTGCTTTGGCAATTCGCGACATGGTGTTCAGCTCTTCCTCAGGCGACGATGCACAGCACTTCGCCGCCCTGGCCGGCCGCGCGCGCCTGCTTGTCGGTCATCACGCCCTTGGGGGTGGAGACGATCACCGTCCCCATCCCGCCCAGGATCTTCGGCAGCTCGTCCTTGCCGCGGTAGATGCGCAGCCCCGGCCGGCTGACGCGCTCCAGGCGGTCGATGACCGGACGGCCCTCGTAGTACTTCAGGCCGATGGTCAGGCGCGGCTTGCCCGCGTCGGCATCGAGGCGGAAGTCGGCGATGTAGCCCTCGTCCTTCAGCACCTTGACGATGGCGGTCTTCAGCCGCGAGGAGTCGAGCTGCACCTCGCTCTTGCCCGCGGTCTGGCCGTTGCGGATGCGGGTCAGCAGGTCGGCGATTGGATCGGTCATGCTCATGCGCGGCCCCTCACCAGCTCGCCTTCGACAAGCCGGGGATCTCCCCGCGGCTGGCGACTTCGCGGATCTTGACCCGCGACAATCCGAACTTGCGGTACACGCCACGCGAGCGGCCGGTGATCGCGCAGCGCTTGCGCTGGCGCGAGGGGCTGGCGTCGCGCGGCAGCGCCTGCAGCGCCGCCTGCGCGGCGAGCCGCGCCTCGTGCGAGGTCTTGGGGCTGCGGATCAGCTCCTTGAGCTTCGCGCGCCTGGCGGCGTACTTTTTCACGATCCCGGCGCGACGCTTCTCGCGCTCGACCATGCTGGTCTTCGCCATAGTCTTGTCGGTCCCTTACTTCCGGAACGGGAAGTTGAATGCCTCGAGCAACGCTCGGCCGTGACGGTCATCGCCGGCCGTCGTGGTGATGGTGATGTCCATGCCCCGGACCTGGTCGATCTGGTCGTACTGGATCTCGGGGAAGATGATCTGTTCCTTGACGCCCAGGCTGTAGTTCCCCTGGCCATCGAAGGAGCGCGGCGACACGCCGCGGAAGTCGCGGATGCGCGGCATCGCGATGTTGATCAGGCGGTCGAGGAACTCGTACATGCGCCGCCCGCGCAGTGTCACCTTGGCGCCGATCGGCAGTCCGGCGCGGATCTTGAAGGAGGCGATGGCCTTGCGCGACTTGGTGATCAACGGCTTCTGACCGGTGATCTTGGTGAGGTCGGCCACCGCCGCGTCCATCACCTTCTTGTCCGCGACCGCCTCGCCGACCCCCATGTTGACCGTGATCTTGCTGATCTTCGGCACCTGCATGAGGTTCTCGATCTTCAGCTCCGAGCGCAGGCGCGGAATCACCTGCTCGCGGTAGTACTGTTGGAGTCTCGCCATCGCCTTTCTCTCTTGCCGCCTTACGCGTCCAGCATCTCGCCGTTGGACTTGAAGAAGCGCACCCGCTTGCCGTCCTTGAGCGTCTTGATGCCGATGCGGTCGCCCTGCTTGGCGCCCGGGTTCCAGATCGCCACCTTGGAGATGTGCAGCGGCAGCTCGCGGTCGATGATCCCGCCCGGCTTGCCCGCCTGCGGGTTGCCCTTGGTGTGCTTCTTCGCCATGTTGATGCTCTCGACCAGCACGCGCCCGTCGCCGAGCACCTGCAGCACCGCGCCGCGCCGGCCCTTGTCGCGGCCCGACAGCACGATCACCTGGTCGCCCTTGCGGATCTTGTTCACTTACAGCACCTCCGGCGCGAGCGAGATGATCTTCATGAACTGCTGGTTGCGCAGCTCGCGCGTCACCGGTCCGAAGATGCGCGTGCCGATTGGCTCGAGCTTGTTGGTGAGCAGCACCGCCGCGTTGCCGTCGAAACGGATCAGCGAGCCGTCCGGGCGGCGCACGCCGCGCGTGGTGCGCACCACCACCGCGTCGTAGACCTCGCCCTTCTTCACCTTGCCGCGCGGAATCGCGTCCTTGACCGATACCTTGATGACGTCGCCCACGGTGGCGTAGCGGCGGCGCGTGCCGCCGAGCACCTTGATGCACATCAGGGTGCGCGCGCCGCTGTTGTCAGCGGCATTCAGCATGGTGCGCAACTGGATCATGATGCCAACCCTTCGTCTTAGCCGCGCGCGGCCTTCTCCACGACCTCGAGCAGCCGCCACGACTTGCGCCGCGACAGCGGCCGGCAGGGCGTGATCACCACCAGGTCGCCTTCCTTGCCGGCACCCTCTTCGTCGTGCGCGAGGAGCTTGGTCGTACGGCGCACGTACTTGCCGTAGGTCGGGTGCTTGATGAGCCGCTCGATCTCGACCGCGATGGTCTTCTGCATCTTGGTGCTCACCACGCGCCCGGTGAGCCGACGGGTGCCCTTCGGCGCCGCCTTGTCGTCCACCTTGTCCTGTTCCGCGCCCATGTCTTACTTACCTCCGCTCTTGGCCGCCTGCTGCCGGCGCAGCAGGGTCTTGACGCGCGCGATGTTGCGGCGCGCGTGGCCGAACTGGTCCGGCTTCGGCTGCTGCCCGGTGGCGCGCTGCATGCGCAGCGCGAACTGCTCCTTGCGCAGCTTCACCAGCTCATCGGCGAGCTCCGCCGGCGAGGCCTTGGCGAGCTTCTCGCGGTACTGCCTGATCTGGCCGAGCTTCATCAGCGCACCTGCCTCTTCACGAACGAGGTGGAGACGGAAAGCTTCGAGTCGGCGAGCCGGAAGGCCTCGCGAGCGGTCACCTCGTCCACCCTTCCATCTCGAACAGCACCTTGCCGGGCTGCACGCGGGCCACGTAGTACTCGACGTTGCCCTTGCCCGAGCCCATGCGCACCTCGAGCGGCTTCTTGGAGATCGGCACGTCCGGGAAGACGCGGATCCAGATCTGGCCGCCGCGCTTCACGTAGCGCGCCATGGCGCGCCGCGCCGCCTCGATCTCGCGCGCGGTCATGCGCGCGCGGCTGGTCGCCTTCAGGCCGTACTCGCCGAAGGAGACGTTGGCGCCGCGCTGCGCCAGGCCGGCGTTGCGGCCCTTGAACTGCTTGCGGTACTTGGTGCGTTTCGGCTGCAGCATCGGCGTTCCTTACGGGGCGGCGGGCGCTGCGGTGGGCTCGGCCGCCGGCGCGGGCGGGGCCGCCGGCGTGGCCGCGGCCGGTGCCGCCGGGGCGGCGGGGGCCGCGGGGGCCTCGCCCTCGGCGGCGGCCTGCTGCGCGAGCTCCTGCTTGTCGAACACCTCGCCCTTGAAGATCCACACCTTGACGCCGATCACCCCGTAGGTGGTCTGCGACTCGGACAGCCCGTAGTCGATGTCGGCGCGGAAGGTGTGCAGCGGGATGCGGCCCTCGCGGTACCACTCGGTGCGCGCGATCTCCGAGCCGTTGAGGCGGCCCGAGACACGCACCTTCACCCCGAGGGCACCGGAGCGCATGGTGCTCATCACGGCGCGCTTCATGGCGCGGCGGAACATGACGCGCTTCTCGATCTGCTGCGCGATGGAGTCGGCCACGAGCTGCGCATCGAGCTCGGGCTTGCGGATCTCGGCGATGTTGAGGCGCACGTCCGTGACCGGCATGGCGAGCAGCGCCGCCGTCTCCTGGCGCAGCTTCTCGATGTCCTCGCCCTTCTTGCCGATGACGATGCCGGGCCGGGCGGTCTGGATGGTGATGTTCACCTTCTTCGCGGCGCGCTCGATCTGCACGCGGCTCACCGAGGCTTCCTTGAGACGCTGCTTGAGGAACTCGCGCACGCGGAAGTCAGTGTGCACCTGCACCGGGAACTGCTTCTTGCCCGCGTACCAGCGACTGGTCCAGTCGCGGGTGATGCCGAGGCGCACGCCCAGCGGATTGACCTTCTGACCCATGCTTAGTCCTTCTTGCCGTCGCTGACCGCGACGGTGATGTGGCTGTTGCGCTTGATGATGCGCGCGCCGCGCCCCTTGGCGCGGGCGGCGAAGCGCTTGAGCACCGGCGCGGCGTCGATATGGATGAGCGACACCTTCAGCTCATCGATGTCGGCGCCGTGGTTGTGCTCGGCGTTGGCGACCGCGGACTCGAGCACCTTGCGCACGAGCCCGGCGCCCTTCTTGGGCATGTAGCGCAGCGTGGCGATGGCGTTGCCGACCGGTTTGCCCCGCACCACGTCCGCCACCAGGCGGCACTTCTGCGGGGAGATGCGCGCGTAGCGCAGTTTGCTGGTCACTTGCATGGGATTGTCCGCGGCCTCAGGCCGGCGCGGCCTCCACCTTGCGATCGCCCGAGTGGGCCTTGAAGGTGCGGGTCGGGGCGAACTCGCCGAGCTTGTGACCCACCATGTTCTCGGTGATGAGCACCGGGATGTGCTGGCGGCCGTTGTGCACGGCGATGGTGAGCCCGACCATCTCCGGAATCACCATCGAGCGGCGCGACCAGGTCTTGATCGGCTTGCGGTCGTTCTTGGCCTGCGCGGTCGTCACCTTCTTGGCGAGGTGCAGGTCGACGAACGGACCCTTCTTCAGTGAACGTGGCATGTCTTTACGCTCTCACTCAGCGGATGCGGTTCTTGCGCCGCTGCACGATCATGTTGTCGGTGCGCTTGTTGTGGCGCGTCTTCAGTCCCTTGGTGTTCCAGCCCCACGGCGAGACCGGGTGCGGGTTGCCCTGGCCGGACTTGCCCTCGCCGCCGCCGTGCGGGTGATCGACCGGGTTCATGGCCAGACCGCGCACCGTCGGGCGCACCCCGCGCCAGCGTTTCGCGCCCGCCTTGCCGTAGCTGCGCAGGTTGTGCTCGTCGTTGCCGACCTCGCCGATCGTGGCGCGGCAATCGATGTGCACCTTGCGGGTCTCGCCGGACTTCAGGCGCAGGTAGGCGTAGATGCCCTCGCGCGCCGTGAACGCCACCGAGGAGCCGGCACTGCGCGCCAGTTGCCCGCCGCGCCCGGGCTTCATCTCGACGTTGTGCACGATCGAGCCGACCGGCACGTGCCGCAGCGCCATCGCGTTGCCCGGCTTGATGGGCGAGTCCGCCCCCGAGCGCACCTCGTCGCCGGGCTTCATGCCCTTGGCGGCGAGGATGTAGCGCCACTCCCCGTCCGGGTACTTGATGAGGGCGATGTGGCTGGTGCGGTTCGGGTCGTACTCGAGCCGTTCGACCAGGCCGACGATGCCGTCCTTGTCGCGCTTGAAGTCGATGAGCCGGTACTTCTGCCGGGTGCCCCCGCCGTGGTGACGGGTCGTGATGCGGCCGAAGTGGTTGCGGCCGCCGGTCTTGGACTGGTGCGCGGTCAGCTGCAGGGCCGGGCCGCCCTTGTGCAGGTGCGAACGGTCGACCTTGATGACCGCGCGCTGGCCCGGGGTCCTCGGCTTGTACTTGATGAGAGCCATGGTGCGGTCCTTCAGGCCTTGGCGCGCGCTTCGTAGTCGATCGTCTGCCCGGGGATGAGGCTCACGTACGCCTTCTTCCAGTCCTGGGTGCGGCCCGTGGTCTTGCCGAAGCGGCGGCGCTTGCCCGGCTCGTTCACCACCTGCACGCCCGCGACCTTGACGTCGAACATGAGCTCGACGGCCCGGCGCACGTCGAGCTTGGTGGCATCGCGGCGCACCCGGAAGGTGTACTGGTTGTGGTTCTGCATCGCGAGCGAGGTCTTCTCGGTCACGTGCGGAGCGATCAGCACGCTCATCAGCTGCTCACGGTTCACTGCAGGCGCTCCTCGAGGCGCTTCACCGCGCCGACCGTCATCAGCACCTTGTCGTAAGCGGTGAGCGCGAGTGGGTTGAGGGCGCTGACCTCCAGCACCTCGACGTGCCGCAGGTTGCGCGCGGCGAGGTAGAGCTTCTCGTCGGTGGCCTCGACCACGATCAGCACCGAGGTGAGCGACCACTCGCGCAGCTGCCGCGCGAGCGCCGCGGTCTTGGCCGCCTCGAGCGGGATGTCGTCGGTGACCAGCAGCCGCTCGGTGCGCGCGAGCTCCGAGAGCATCGCGCGCAGCGCGCCGCGATACATCTTGCGATTCACTTTCTGCGCGAAGTCACGCGGCTTCGCCGCGAAGGTCTTGCCACCCCCGACCCAGATCGGCGAGCGACTCGAGCCGGCGCGCGCCTGCCCGGTGCCCTTCTGCGCATGGGGCTTGCGGCCGCCGCCGCGCACCTCGGCGCGCGACTTCTGCGCCTTCGTGCCGGAGCGGCCCGCGTTGCGGTACGCGGTCAGCACCTGGTGCACCAGCGCCTCGTTGAACTTGTGGCCGAAGGCCGCTTCGGAGACCTGCAGGTCCGCGCCGCTGACGAGCTTCAGTTTCATTTACTTCTTCCCCGCCTTGGCCGGATCCTTGGACGGACCCGAGCCGACCTTGGTCGGCACGACCGTGCGGCGCAGCGCGCGGCGGGCCGCCTTCAGGGAAGCGCGCACGATGACCTGGCCGCCCTCCGCCCCGGGCACGGCGCCGCGGATCAGGAGGAGATTGCGCTCGAGGTCGACCTGGACGACTTTAAGGTTCTCGGTGGTGCGCCGCTGCACGCCCATGTGGCCGGACATGCGCCGGCCCTTGAACACGCGACCCGGGGTCTGGCGCTGGCCGATCGAGCCGGGCGCCCGGTGCGAGAGGGAGTTGCCGTGGCTCGCGTAACCGCCGGCGAAATTGTGACGCTTCATGGTGCCGGCGAAGCCCTTGCCGATCGTCGTGCCGGTCACATCGACCGCCTGGCCCTCCTTGAAGAGATCGGCCTTGATCTCAGTCCCGGCGGCGAACTCGGCGTTGTCGGCCTCGGCGAGGCGGAACTCGACCAGCGCACGACCGGGCGCCACGCTCGCCTTGCCGTAGTGTCCGTTCACGGCCTTCGAGTAGAGGCTCGGGCGCCGGCTCCCATAGGTCACCTGCACGGCCCGATACCCGTCCTTGTCCTTGGCCTTGACCTGGGTGATGCGATTGGGCAGCACCTCGATCACGGTGACCGGGACGGTCTCGCCCGCGTCGTTGAAAACGCGCGTCATGCCGGCCTTGCGGCCGACCAGTCCGATAGCCATGTCTGTCCTCTTTACCACACGCGCACGTGCGGTCCCGACCCCGGCGGCAGGAGCTAAGTTATTGAGACGACAGGAGATTTACGCCAGCCCAGATGGCGGCGTGTCTCGAGTGGTCTTGGAGCGCTAGGCTCCAACCTCGCCCGATGCCTTATTCAAAGCGACGGCCCCGGTGTAAGTCCCGGTGCCAAAAGGGCGCGCAGTATAGGCGCGGGGTGAGACCCGGATCAACCCCGGCGGCTCGCGGCCCAGGCCTGGATCGGGGGTCCAGTCATTCGCTGAACCTCATGGGCGCCGCAGCGGGTAGCTCCCGATCTGGCCTACCTCGCGGATGGCCTTGAGCACGTCCTCCCGCTGGAGCAGTCGCGTCCATTGCTGCCTGAAGTCCTTGCTCCGGGGCGTCGCGGCGGTGACCCCGGCGGGGTCGTAGCGCTGCACCGAGAGGAGCGCGTCCGCGCGTTCCTCAGGCGCCGCGAGTCTGGATATGAGCACTGTGGCCGCCTCCTCCAGGCGGCCGGTCTGAACGAGTGCCGCCTGATAAGCCACGCGAGCATCCGACTGGTGCGCACGCATGAACTCCAGGCAGCGCGTGATTTCCACCGAATCACCCAGGGCGGTGGCCGCGAGGAGCTGCGCGTGGACCCATTGCATGTGGCCGTAGGCACTGACCGTCTCCGGACGCAACGCGGCGAGCTGGTTCCGGGTCTCGACCGGCTGATCCAAGCGGGCGTACATGAAGGCGAGGTTGATGACCTGACTCACATTGGGCTGTCCGTCCTCATCGAGGGCGGCGGCCGCCCGCAGGACCGACACCGCTTCCTCCCAGCGGCCCAGGGCAAAGAGAGCGTCGGCGCGGGTATCGAGACTCCACACGTAGGCTG
>JAFAPI010000242.1 GCA_019247195.1 Gammaproteobacteria bacterium | reverse complement strand
CGGCTCGGGACACACCCAGTTCGGCACCTATACCGAGGACCCGGCGGAGTACCAGCTGGTGCTCGACCGGCTGACCAAGAAGTGGGCCACCGCCAGGCGGCTCGTGCCGCGAGCCGTCATCGATGCGCGGGCGGACAGTCCGGCCGGCCTGGTCTCCCTCGGCAGCTGCGATGGTGCGATCCGCGAGGCCCTCGACGTGCTGCGCGCTCGCGGCGTGACGCTCGATTACCTGCGGGTGCGCTCCTTCCCCTTCACCGAGGACGTCGAGCGCTTCCTCGCCGCGCACCAGCTGCTGTTCGTCGTGGAGCAGAACCGCGACGCGCAGCTGCGCGCCCTGCTCACCCTCGAGACTGCCGTGGACAAGCACAAGCTGCGCTCGCTCCTGCACTACAGCGGGCTCGCCATCTCCTCCGCCTTCATCGTCGAGGGAGTGCTCGCGGAGCTCGGGACGCAGAGCGAGGCGCGCAAGGTGAGCGTCGCCGGCAGCGCGAGCCCGTCATGACCTTCATCGCCAAACCCAAGGTGGCGCACCCCTCGCTGCCGAAGAACGCCCTGGGCTTCACCCGCCGCGACTACGAGGGCGCACTCTCGACCCTGTGCGCCGGCTGCGGCCATGACTCGATCACCGCCGCCATCGTCGAGGCGAGCTGGGGCATCGCGCTCGAGCCGCAGAACATGGTGAAGCTGTCGGGCATCGGCTGCTCCTCCAAGACGACTGCCTACTTCGTCAGCGGTGCGCACGGGTTCAACTCGGTACACGGCCGCATGCCCTCGATCGCCATGGGTGCCAACGCCGCCAACCGCCAGCTCTCCTACATCGGGGTCTCCGGCGACGGCGACACCCTCTCGATCGGTCTCGGCCAGTTCTGCCACGCGATCCGGCGCAACCTCGACATGCTCTACATCATCGAGAACAACGGGGTATACGGACTCACCAAGGGACAGTTCTCCGCCTCGGCCGACATCGGCACCCGCGCCAAGAAGGGCGAGACCAACTTCCAGCCGCCCATCGACCCGGTACTGCTCGCCATGACGCTCGGCGCCACCTTCGTCGCGCGCAGCTTCTCGGGCGACAAGCAGCAGCTGGTGCCGCTCATCCAGGCCGGACTCAAGCACGAGGGCTTCGCACTCATCGACGTGCTCTCACCCTGCGTCACCTTCAACGACCACGAAGGCTCGACCAAGAGCTACGCCTACACGCGCGAGCACTACGAGCCGGCGGTGCACGCGGACTTCATCCCGCTCGAGCGGGAGATCACCGCCGACTACGCTCCCGGGGAGACGCTGCCGGTGCTGATGCACGACGGCAGCCGCATCGTGCTGCGCAAGCTCGACGCGGCCTACGATCCGACCAACCGCAGCGCCGCCGCGGCGCACATCCAGGAGCGGATGCGCGCCGGGGAATACCTGACGGGTCTGCTGTACATCGACGAGGCCGAGGCGACGAACGAGTTTCACGCCGTCAACGCCACGCCCGACGCCCCCCTCAACAGCCTGAGCCACGAGGCGCTCTGTCCGGGCGCGGCGGGGCTGGAGCGGCTGCTGGCCCGCTACCGCTGACCAGGACAGCGAGCCCCGGCCGTGGCGCACCGACGGCTGCGGCTGCCGCGCCGTGAGCGCGGCGTCGCCGTACGATCCGCGCGCGCGTACGATTCGCCTCACCACCGGCAGCCATTCGCCTAGGGCTCGAGCAGCGCGTCCACGCGCTGGCGATACTGTCGCAGCAGCTCCGCGGCGAAGTCGGCGAAGGCCTGTAGCTTCGCAGAGCCGCGCAGGCCGCGCCGCGCCACGACGGAGATCGGCCGGCCGGCCGCCGCCCACTCCGGCAGCACCGCGACCAGCTTGCGGCTGATCAGCGCCTCCGCCACCACCAGGTCCGCCGCCTGCACGACGCCGATGCCACGGATGGCGGCGACCACTTGCGCTTCGATGGAGTTGAAGGCGACCTGGCAGGGCAGTGCCAGCCGGCGCCGCTGCGCGCCGCGCTGGAAGAGCCACGGCGCGGGGCGCCCCGCCGTGCGCAGGTAGCCGATGAGCTTGTGCTGACGCAACGCCTCCGGGTCGGCCGGGGTGCCGTGAGCGGCGAGATACTGCGGGGAGGCACAGGTCAGGAAACGCGTGCTCACCACCCGGCGGGCGATCAGGTGCGGCTCGCGCACCCGCCCGGCGCGCACCGCCACGTCGACCCCTTCGGCCACCAAGTCGACGATGCGGTCGTTGAACTGCACCTCCAGTTGCAGTTGCGGGTAGCGCGCCTGGAAGCGCGGCAGCGCCGGCAGCAGCAGCGCGCGGCCGAACTGGACCGGGACGTCGACCCGCAACCGCCCCGTCGGCCGCTCGCGGCTGCCGCGCAGCGTGGCATCGGCCGCCTCGAGCTCATCCAGGATGCGGCGGCAGCGCTGCAGGTACTCGGCGCCGTCAGTGGTGAGGCCCACGCGACGCGTGGTGCGGTGCAGGAGCTGGCAACCGAGGTGCCGTTCGAGCTCCGCGACGTGGGTGCTCACCACCGCGCGCGACAGCCCGAGCGCGTCCGCCGCGCGGCTGAAGGAGGCGAGGTCGGCGACGCGCACGAAGGTGCGCATCGTCGCGAGTTGGTCCATGGTCAGATTATAAGGATATTCAGAACAATCTTTTCGCGATTGGCCAGTTTTTAGGAACTGTGTCGGAGGTTAAGTTGCATAGGGCCGCGCGGCTGGCGCGGCGCCGCGGCGCGGGAGGAGTGTCGTGATCGTGACCAACCGACCCCTGACAGCGGTGACCGGCGCCCTGGCGGTCGCGCTGCTCATCGTGGGCCTCGATCACGCCTGCAGTCCCGCCGCTGCGCAGCCGGCGGACGGTGTTGCCCGGGGCGCGTCCTCCGCGCTTGTGCGCCGCGGCTGCCTTGCGGTAAGGTGCGCGCCGGATCGTGACCTTTCCCTTTCCTGCCGCCTGCCGCCCGCCTGTTCGCGAGTTGGCTTCCGAGTCTGAAAAGCCGAATCGTTCCCGACCAGGTGGCAGCGTGCCTCGCGCCGGTTTTCGGTATGCACTCCTGCCGTCTAATCCCAAAACCAGGAGTTGATTGCATGACGAAAATCTATGTTGGCAACCTGCCATTCTCCGCTACCGACGCCGAGGTGCGCGAGCTGTTCGCGCAGCACGGCACGGTCGAGTCGGTGAGCCTGATCACCGATCGCGACACCGGCCGCCCGCGCGGCTTCGGCTTCGTCGAGATGTCGCGTGCCGATGCGTCGCGCGCCATCCAGAATCTGAATGGCAAGGACCTCGGCGGCCGCCCGCTGCGGGTGAACGAGGCGCAGGAGCGCAGCGGCGGCGGTGGCAACCGCGGCGGCGGCGCACCGAAGCGCTGGTAAGCCAACCTCGAACGG
>JAFAPI010000178.1 GCA_019247195.1 Gammaproteobacteria bacterium | reverse complement strand
TCAGCTACACCGGCTTGAACTGAGCGCTCGGCACCGGTTTCTCCTTCTGGATCACGGCGAGCGAGATGCGGCCGTAATCCGCGTCGGTGCAGGTCGCCATGACGCGCTTGAGCACCTCGTAGGGCAGCGCCTTGTCGGCCATGATGGTGATCTCGCGCTGGGCCAGGTCGCGCTCGGTCATCTCCTTGCCGACCAGCAGGGGACGCTTGAGCGCCGTGCGCAGCGGCTCCACCAGCGTGCCGGGCGTGGCGCGGATGTCGGCCACGGTGGTGATGAACTCGCCCTGCACGAACAGATCGGTCTTGGTCACCATGACGACCACCGACTGCTTGGGCGCCACCTGCGCAATCGACTGCGGGATCTCGATGCCCTTGGAGTTCTGGATGACCTCGACCTCGGTCGAGTAGACGAGCAGGAACGCCACCATCACCGACAGGATGTCGATGAGCGGGATCAGGTTCAGCTGCGCATCGGCGCGGTTGCGCACGTGGTGCTGCGCCATGCGCAGTGCACGGCTTGAGATACTCATCGCTGTCCTCCGCTGGGCGCACCCGCCTGCGCAAGCGGGCCCGGCGCGTCAGTGAGCGGCGCATCCCCGATCGAGATGTCGGGGAAGAGCTCGGCCTGCACGGTGGCGGCGCCGCTGCCATTCTCGAAGACGCGCACCCGGTCCATCACCTGCACCAGGGTGTCGTAGGGTGTATCGGGCTCGAGCAGGATGGTCGCGTCCGTTTTCTCCGGAAACTTCGCCTTCACGCGCTTCAGGTACTCGGTCAGGCCATCGTAGTTGTAGCCGGCCGCGGTGTTGGGGAGGGTGGCGAGCGGGCCGCTGTTGCGGTCGGAGACCTGCAGCAGGTCCTTGCGCACCATGACCTCCAGCACCAGCCCGGGGGGCGGCTCGCGGAACTCGGTCTGCGAAGCCGGCAGGTTCAGCTGCAGGATAACGGTGCGGGAGAACACCGCGGTCATCAGCAGGAAGGTCACGAGCACGGTGAAGATGTCGATCATCGGCACGAGCAGCAGCTCGGCCGGGCGACGGGTATGCCGTTCCAGCTTGCGGTACTGGTACGAACGACGCATGCGGACCTTCAGTCCTGGCGGGCCGGATCAGGGCGTACGGCGCGGCCTTCAGGCCGCGGCGGGCGCGGGCGGGGCGGTCTGCCGTTCGGTGATGGCGTTGAGGAACTTCACCGACGCCATCTCCAGGCTGTCGATGAGCTCCGTCGTCTTGGTCTGCAGCCAGGCATGGATGAACAGCAGCGGCACGGCCGTCATCAGACCGAAGGCCGTGCAGTTCATCGCCACCGAGATGCTCGCCGACAGCAGATTGGCCTTCTCGGCGGGATTGACGGTCGCCACCGCGGCGAAGGCGCGGATCAGACCCATCACGGTGCCGAGCAGGCCAAGCAGTGTCGCCAGGTTGGCGAAGGTCGCCAGGTAGTGAGTGCGCTTCTCCAGTCGCGGCACCACTTCCATCAGGCTCTCTTCCATCGCCTTCTCGATGTCGTCACGACGACGCGCGGACTGGATGCGCGCCAGGCCGTAGTTGAGGATGTGACCGATCGCCGAGTCCGACTTGGAGGTCGCCTGCGCTACCTGGCGGAAATTGCCCTGCGACAGCAGCGGCACGATCTCGTTCCACAGCCCGCGGTTACGCGCCGCCGTGGCCGTGAGATAAATGTAGCGCTCGATGGCGATCGCCAGGCCGACCACGAATACGATGGCGATGGGGTACATGAAGTCCCCACCGCCCTGGAAGAAACGCACGATCAAGTTCCAGACAGGCATCTGACACTCCCGCTCGCAAAAAAGCCGCGCCACACACGCGGACCCTGGTCAAAACTGAATGACATAAACCCAAAAAGCTGCGACTTAGCTCTCATCCTGACATTGCGCCCGTTATGTTTCAGGGCTTTGGCGCCGAACCCTGCGCCGCGTCCGGTTTTGCGGTGTTCGCGCCCGGCTGCAGCGCATCGTAGTAGCGGTTCTCGCGCCGGAACACGTCGCGATCGAGGGGCTGCAGCACCTCATCCAGCAGGCTGTTGACCGGGCGCCCGACCAAGTCACCGAGGTCGGAGCGCTTCCAGGGTACGACGTACATCACCTTGGGCAGTTCCCGGTTGCCCTTGATGTCGCTGGTGTCGAGCTGCAGGCGGTCGACCCCCTTGCGCGCGCCGTCCTTCCCGGCCGCGCGCGCCGCACCGGGCTGGGCCGGCGCCGCCGCGGGCGGCGCCGTGACCGCCGGTGTCACCGCGGGCGCGGCGACCGCGGCGGGGCTCGTCTGCACGCCGGGCTCGAGCTGCGCGGGCGTGGGCGCTGGTGGCGGCGATTCCGTGGGCGGCTCGGCGGCGAGCGCCGGCACGGCTCTCAACGCGAGGAGCGCGCAGGCAAGGGGTGCGCGGCGTCGGACGGGCATGACTAGCCTCCTGGCTGCGGCGCGGCCGGCTGGGCGGCGGCGTCCGCGGGTGCGGGACCGGAGTCGGCGGGCGCGCCCTCCGCGGGAGGCGCGGCGGCGGGCTCGCTGCCGGGCTTCCTCAGCGGGGGCATGCCCAGGCGCTGGCGCAGTTCCGCGATCCAGCCGCTCACCGGCTTCTCCTCGCGGGTCAGCAGCTGGTACTGCTCGAACGCCTGCAGCGCCCGCTGCGGATCGCCGAGGTACAGGTCCGAGAGCACGCCCAGGTTGCGGTACGCGGGTGCATAGCGGGCGTCGGCATTGATGGCCTGCTGGTAGGAGCCGGCGGCCTCCTTGAATTCCCCACGCATGCGCTGCGTCACGCCAAGTTCGGTCCAGCCGACGGCGCTGCCCGGCTCGCGCTGCACCGCATCGTGCAGGGTCGTCTCGGCGACCTCCAGCTGGCCCTGCCGGCGCTGCAGTAGGGCGAGATCGACGAGGGGCGCGGCGAACTGCGGGTACTGCAGTGCCACCTGTTTGAAGCCGAGCTCGGCCTCGGTGAGGTTCCCGGCCTGCATGTAGTTCACCGCGCGCTGGAAGTCGCTGCGGGCCGCAGCGCTGACCTCGGGGCGGGGCGAGGTCGTCTCCGCGGTGGCTGCGGGCCCCGCCGGGGACGCGGCCGGAGCGGCGGCTGGAGTGACCGCCGCCGCAGGCGGCGCTGCCGGCGCGGTTGGGCGCGGTGCCTCACCCGCGCACGCCGCGAGCAGCGCCACACCGAGCGCAGGCCACGCGCGGCGCAGGCTATTCGAGGCTGGCGATGACATCCTGTGTCAGCTCCGTCTTGCCATAGCGCGCTGGCTTCAGTTCCGCCAGCGCCTGGAAACTCTTGCGCACCCACTCGTCATACACGCCCTGCTGCGCCCGGGCGGCATTCAGCTCGTGGGCCTTGATCGCCTGCTCTTCGAAGGGGAAAACCTGCTCCTCGAGCAGTGAATTGTATTCCTCGAGCGCATCGCCCTTGAGATTTTTCGGCCGCTCCGAGGTGAGCAGGTCATGGGCCAGCACTCGGTACAGCTCCGCCATTTCGTACGTCGCCGCGGTGGTGACTTCGGCGACCTGGTATTCCGCCGCGCGCTTGTAGCCTTCCATCGCGGTCTCGAGTGCGGTGCGTTTGACGATCAGGCTCTTCTTCAGAGGCGCGGTGAGGCGCACCGCGCGGAAGGCATCGCGCGCGGGCTGCGCGAGCGCCAGCTGCGCCTTCGCGGCCAGGTAGTGCGTGCGCTCGGTGCGCGCCGCCCCCGCCTGCGCGTCCGCGCTGATGATTTCGTGATACCAGTGATCGCGTCGCGCGGTGTCGCCGGCCTTGGCGGCATAATCAGCCAGACGCTGCCGCGCCTCTTCGGCGTCGGTCACTGGCTGCGGATTGGCGGCCACGAACTTCTCCAGCATGCCGGCGGCCTTGGGCGTGTTGCCGGCCTTCGCGTACAGGTCGGCCGACTGCAGGAGTGCCTCACGCTGCACGGCCCGGTCCTCGCCCGGGCTGGCGGCGATGCGCTCGAACTCCATCGCGGCCTCGCCCGGGTGTCCGGCCGCTGCGTACGCCACGGCGAGCTTGCGCGTCACCTCCGGCTGCAGCGGGTTCTGCGGGTATTGGCGGCGGAACTCTTCGAGCACGCTGATGGCACGGTCCCACTGCTTGAGGTTGATGAGGCCGGTCGCGGCGTCGTACTGCGCATTCGACTGGATCTTTGCACCCGGGGCCACGCGCGCCACGCGCAGGAAGTCCTCGACCGCGCCACCGGCATCCCCCGCGGACTGCTTGGCCTCGCCCTGCTTGTAGACGCTCGCCGCGAGGCGCTCGGTGAGGTCGGCCTGCATCTTCGCATCACCCGCGGCGAGTTCCCGGGCCTGCGCAAAGGCGGGTTCGGCGCGCGCGTACTCGCCCTGATCGAAGTTCGCCTGCCCGATGATCGTCCAGGCGATGCGCTGCTTGGCGGCATCGACCGGCGGCTGGCGGGCGAGCACGGCTTCGGCGACCTGGATCGCGCGCGGCCGGTCGCCCTGCTGGAAGATCTCCTCAGCCGAGCGGGTCAGCACACCGGCGCTGTCGGGATGCTCGGGGAAAGTCTGCGCAAACTTCACCCCCGCGTCAGTCGCACGACGGTGCCAGGCGTCCTTGTCCGCGCCGCTGAGGCCCTCCTCGGCCTTCTGATAGGACACCAGTGCGGCATAGGCGGCCGTGGCCGACTTGTCGCTGCGCGGGTAGTCATACGCGGTGCGCTCGTACTCGCTCGCGGCCTCGGCGTACTGGTGGCCCTCGAAGAGCGCCTCGGCGAGCAGATAGTTGGTGGCGGCCGCGTCCGCATCCCCCGGGAAGGATTTCAGGTAATCGCGGTACCAGCGGGCGGCCTCCTGATAATCGGCCACGCGCTTGGATTTCTGGGCGGTGGCGTGAAAGTAGGTCGCGACGTCCTTGAGGTTGGTCTTGAGTTCCTGCACCACGCGCGGGTGGTCGGCGCGCTTGCGCGTCTTCCAATACGGTGAATCGAAGTTGTAGTGCTCGACGAACTCGTGCTTACCCTCGAGCACCAGCTGACTGAAGCCGCCCTTGCCGTACGCCTCGATGGCGGCCATGTCCAGATCCGGGGCGTGATCGCTATAGGGATCCCGCGCGACAAAGGCACGATAGGCGGTGGCGGCGTCCTGGAAGCGCTGGTTGTCGACGTAGTAGTCGCCGAGTCGCTGGTAGAGGAGCCAGGTGTAGGGCCGCTCTCCGTGCTCCCGGGTGTACTGCTCGAGGGTCTGCGGACCCTCGTTGTAGGAGAAGCTGATGCTCATGACCCGCAGCGTGTCCTCCACCAGCTCACGCTCGCCGCGCTTCAGGCTCTCGAGGCGCACTCCCCGGCCGCTCGTACCGAGCTCGCGGTCGAGCACCTTGCCGAAGGACGGCAGGCTCTCGAGCGTCAGCGACTGCTTGAAGAGCGACCAGCCGTGCTTGTAGAGGCTCTGCTGATAGAAACCGGAGGCGGCGCCGCGCGCGATGACCGCGGCGTAGGCGTGCTCGGCCTCGGGATAGCGTTTCGCGGAGAACAGCAGCTCACCGCGGCGGAACTGCACCTCATCGAGCTGCGGGCTCTGCGGATAGCTCTGCACGATGCGATCGAGCGTCGCGAGCGCCGCCTCGGGCTGTCCCGTCGTCTCGTAGGCGCGCGACAACTGATACAGCACCTGGTCGTTGCGCGCGTAGTCGGGATAGGCCTTGAGCAGCGTCGAATATAGCTTGATGGCCTCGCCGCCCTGCAGGTCTACGGCGGTGAGCTCCTTTTCCATCCGCTCCATCTCGCCCGCATCGAGGTTGAGGTCCCCGAGGCGCCGCATGGCCTCGGCGCGCAGCTTCGGGTCGGTATTCTGCAACTCGAGAAAACGCCGGTAGTTCTCCATGGCGCGCGTGCTGCTCCCGGGCGCGGCAGTATCTGCGTGCACCTGCACCTTGTGGCGCGTGAGATCGCCGATGGTGGCGTCGGTGCCGGATGAGCTCTGCGCG
>JAFAPI010000007.1 GCA_019247195.1 Gammaproteobacteria bacterium | reverse complement strand
GCCCGCGCCCAGTTGCGGTTGCCCTGGATGGTGTTGATCTCGCCATTGTGGGCGAGGTAGCGGTAGGGGTGGGCCAGGCGCCACTGCGGCAGGGTGTTGGTGGAGAAGCGCTGGTGGAAGACCGCCACCGAGGCCGCGAGGCGCGCGTCCGCCAGATCGGGGTAGAACTGCGCGAGGTACTGCGGCATGACCATGCCCTTGTAGACGAGGGTGCTCGCCGACAGGCTCGGCACGTAAAAGTGCGGCTCGTGGGCGAGCGCCTGCTCGGCGCGGCGACGGGCGACGAAGAGCGCGCGGTTGAAGGCGGGCGTGTCCATGCCGCTGGCGGCGTTGACGAAGGGCTGCTCGATGCGCGGCAGGCTCTGCAGTGCCTGCGCGCCGCAGGCCGTGGGGTCGTGCGGCACCGGGCGCCAGCCCGCGAGCGCGAGCCCCTGCGCCGCCAGGGCCTGCGCGAGCGCGGTCCGCGCCGCGGCCGCCGCCGCCGCCCCGTGCGGCAGGAAGACGAGCCCGGCGGCGAAGAGCGGCCCGAGGGGCAGACCGCCCTCGGCGGCGAGAGCGCGCAGGAAGGCGTGCGGCGCCTTCAGCAGCACTCCGCACCCATCGCCGGTCTTGCCATCCTCGGCGATCGCGCCGCGGTGGGTCAGGCGCTGGAGCGAGCCGAGGGCGGTGCGCACCAGCTCGTGGCTCGGCGCGTCGTCGAGGCTCGCGATGAGCCCGAAGCCACAGCTGTCGCGTTCGTAGGCCGGGTCGTGCAGTCCGCCGCGCATGGTGTCCCCGCTCGCACGAGCGCGCCGCGGCACACGGGCCGCGGATACTCGCTGCGTTAATTCCGGCGCGCGGGAGAGCCGCGCCGCCGCTGCGGGCGCGCGGGGGGCAGCCGGCATGGCGACGGAGGGCTGGGCCTCGTCCCGCCAGACTGTCTTACACCGACACTATGCGATCGATCATACAAGTCCGCGATCGGCTTGCAAGCTGAAATCCGCGCAAGAGCGCCCGCGGCTCAGGCGGGCGGCTCGCGCGCCGTGAGCACGACGCTCAGCCGCTGCATCCGGCGCACGACCGACAGGCGCAGCTGCCCGCCCGGGGCCACCTGGGAAAGCGCACGGTGCAGGGCATCGATACCATCCACGGCCGTGTCGTCCACGGCCACGACGAGATCACCGGGCTGCAGGTCCGCGGCGGCGGCCGGACTGGCGGGCTCGCGGGACAGCACCTCCACCGCGCCGCGCGCGCTCAGGCCGAGGGCGCGTACCCGGCGCAGCTCGAGCGTTCGCTCGCGCACGGCGAGACCGAGCCAGGCACGGCGCACCCGCCCCTGGGTGAGGATCTCGCTGAGCACCCATTGCGCGGTGCCGGCCGGGACCGCGAAGCCGATCCCCTGGGCGTGGGCGATGATGGCGGTATTGATGCCGGCGACGTGACCGTGCGTGTCGACCAGCGGTCCGCCGGAGTTACCCGGATTGAGCTGCGCGGTGTGCTGCACGATGCCATCGATGAGGCGGCCGTGTCGGCTGCGCAGCGAGCGCCCCAGGGCGCTGACCACCCCCGCCGACACGGTCGACTCGAAGCCCAGCGGGTTGCCGAGCGCGACCACCAGCTGCCCGGCGCGCAGGCGTGGCGCGGCGCGCAGCTGCGCGTACGGCAGCGCGCCGGCCTGGGCGCGGAGCAGGGCGAGGTCGGTCGCCGGGTCGGTGCCGATCAGCTGCGCGGTGGTGCTGCGCCCGTCCACGAAGCTGACCCGCACCGAGGCCGCGCGCCGCACCACGTGCTCGTTGGTGAGCAGGTAGCCATCGGGGGTCACGACGACACCTGAGCCGGCCCCCGCGCGTCCCGCGCCTCCGCCCCCGACGTAGACGCTCACCACCGCCGGGCCCACCGCCTCGACCGCGCCGATCACCGCACGCGAGTAGGCATCGAGCGCCGCATCGCTTGCCGCTGCCGCGCCCGTGCCGGTCGACTCCTCTTCGAGCATGGGGCGCAGATGGGGACCTGCGCCGGGGATCTCAAGGGTGATGGCGGCGGCGGATTCCTGCCAGAATCGCCGGCGTGATCTCTCTCGCGCAGACGGCCATCCTGCTCGGCGCCGCGGTGCTGGCGGTGTCGCTGTTCCGGCTGCTGCGGCTGTCGGCCATCCTCGGCTACGTCGTCGCCGGAGTGGTGATCGGCCCGTGGGGCCTGAACCTCGTGGGAGATGTCGCCCGCATCCGCCAGGTCTCCGAGTTCGGCATCGTCCTGCTGCTCTTCATCATCGGGCTCGAGCTGCAGCCGACGCGGTTGTGGGTGATGCGCCGCCTGGTGTTCGGCCTCGGCGCCGCGCAGGTGCTCGCCTGCGGCGTCGCGCTCGGTCTCGCCGCGTGGGGGTGCGGGCTCGCGCCGGTGCCCGCGGGCGTCGTCGGCATGGGCCTGTCACTGTCCTCGACCCCGCTCGTGCTGCAGATGCTCGCCGAGCGTCAGCAGCTGCGCAGCCAGCACGGCCGCGCCGCCTTCGGCATCCTGCTGTTCCAGGACCTGGCGGTGCTGCCGGTGCTCGCCGTGCTGCCGCTGCTCGGCGCGAGCGGTGCGGCCGGGGGCGGCGATGGCTGGTGGCTCGCCCTGCTGAAACTGCTCGCGGTGGTGGGTGTGGTGATCGTGGGAGGCGGCCGGCTGCTGCTGCGACCGGCGCTGCGGCTCGTGGCTCGTGCCCAGGCGAGCGATATCTTCACCGCCGCGGCGCTCCTTACCGTGATCGCCACCGCGCTCGCGGCCAACGCGGCCGGGCTGTCGGCCTCGCTCGGCGCCTTCCTGGCCGGCGTGCTGCTCGCCGACAGCGAGTTCCGCCACGAGCTCGAGGCCGACCTCGAGCCTTTCAAGGGGCTGCTGCTCGGGCTGTTCTTCGTCTCGGTCGGCATGTCGGCCAACCTCGGTCTGCTGCGCAGCATGCCCGCGACCGTCGTGTTGGTGAGCCTCGGCTTCATGGCGCTGAAGATCGTGCTGCTGGGGTTCATCGGCCGGCTGGCCGGACAGCGGCGCGAGGTGGCGCTGCGGCTCGCCTTCGCGCTGCCCGCCGGCGGCGAGTTCGCCTTCGTGCTGTTCACGCTCGCCGCGCGGCAGCGGCTCCTGCCCGCGGCGGCGGCGGATCTGCTGGTGCTGGCGGTGACGCTGTCGATGATGGCCGGCCCGCTGCTGCTGCTCGGCTTCGAGGCGCTGCGGGCGCGCCTGGCGCACCGCGCCGCGGCGCCCTTCGATGCAATCGACTCACAGCCGGTGCCGGTGATCATCGCCGGCTTCGGCCGCTTCGGACAGATCGTGGCGCGCGTGCTGCGCGTGAAGGGCATCCCCTTCACCGCGCTGGATTCCAGCCAGACGCACGTCGACTTCTTGCGCCGCTTCGGCAGCGAGGTCTACTACGGCGATGCCGCGCGACTCGAGCTGCTGCGCGCCGCGGGTGCGGCCGGGGCGCGCTTCCTGGTGCTGGCGGTGGATGAAGTGGAGGCGAGCCTGCGCATCGCGCAGCTGGTGCGCGAGCAGTTCCCCCGCCTGCGCATCTTCGCGCGGGCGCGTAACCGCCAGCACGCCTTCGCGCTCATGGATCTCGGGGTCACGGACATCACGCGCGAGACCTTCGCCTCCAGCCTGGAGCTGGCCGGGGCCCTGCTCGAGGCGAGCGGTCACCCGCCGACGGTGGCGCGCGAGGTGCTGCGGCGCTTCCGCGCCCACGATGAGGCGACTCTCGCGGCGCAGTACGCGGTGAAGGACGATGCCAACAAGTTCCTCGCCACCTCGCGCGAGGCGGCGCTGCAGCTGGAGACTTTGTTCGAGTCCGACACGGTCAAGGCGGACTGATGGACGAGGCGCGCAGCATCCGCGAGTTCTGGTTCGGCCCGCTGCCCCTCACCGCCGCGCAGCTGGACAAGCGCATGTCCTTCTGGTTCGGCGCCACGCGCTCGGCGGTGCGCGCGCAGCGCGATGCCACCATCCGCCAGCGGTTCGGCACGCTGCTGCAGCGCGCCGCCGGCGGCGAGCTCACCGCCTGGGCCGACGGGCCGCGGCGGCGGCTGAGCCTGATCATCCTCCTCGATCAGTTCCCGCGGCACATCTACCGCGGCACCGCGCGGGCCTTCCTGCACGATGCGCAGGCGCTGCAGCTCACCCTCTCGGGGATGCAGTCGGCGGGCGACGCGGCGCTCGATGTGGTGGAGCGGATCTTCTTCTACATGCCGCTGCAGCACGCGGAGAACCGCGAGGTACAGGATGAATCGGTCGCCGCCTACCGCCGGCTGCTCACCGAGGCGCCGCAGGCGCTGCACGCGGTGTTCGCCGGCGCGTTGCGCTCGGCGGAGAACCACCGCGAGCTCATCGAGCGATTCGGGCGCTTCCCGCACCGCAATCCACTGCTCGACCGAACCAGCACCCGCGAGGAGAATGAGTGGCTGCGCCGCGGCGGGGACAGCTTCGGGCAGTGACTCAGAGCAGCCGCTCGAGCGCGGCGAGCCGCCGCTCGAGGGCCTGCTGTGTCTCGAGCAGCTCGAGCGCCAGCACCGCGCCGCTGGCGTTCACTCCGAGGTCACGCATCAGGCGGGCGACGATGCGCAGCCGGGGCAGCGCCGCGGCCGGCACCTGCCAACCCTCGGCGGTCAGGCGCGGCGCGAGCAGCCCGTGCTCGGCCAGCTCGAGCATCGCGTGAAGCTCAATGCGGCACAGGGCGCAGATCTCGCCGGCTGCGAGCCAGTCGCCCTCGTCGAGCACGTGTGCCTCCATCGGCGCGTTTCCCGTCATGATGACGACCTCGGCCAGTTGGCGCGCGGATCGAAGGCGAGCTTCGAGCGCATCTCCTCATAGAGCGCGCGCGCCGGCGCGCTGTCTGCCGGCGGCAGTACGACTTTGAGCTGCACGTACTGATCGCCGGGCGGATGGCCCGGGAGGCCACGTCCGCGCAGGCGCAGCTTCTGCCCGGCCTGCGCGCCGGCGGGGATCTGCATCTCGACCGAGCCGCCGAGCGTGGGCACCGTCACTCCGGCGCCGAGCGCGACCTCCCACGGGGCCACCGGGAAGGTCACCGTGACGTCACGCCCGTCCAGCTGGAAGAGCCGATGCGGGCGGATGTGCACCTCGAGGAAGAGGTCGCCCGCGGGGCGCGATCCCGCGGCCAGTTCGCCCTGGCCGGCGAGGCGGATCGACTGCCCGTCGGTTACCCCGGCCGGGATGCTGACGCGCACCGTGTGGGTGCTGAAAGTCACCGTGCCGTCGGCCTGTGGCTGCGGCCGGCGCAGCTCGAAGGTGCGCGTGGTGCCGCGATGCGCCTCCTCCAGCTCGATCTCCACGCGCGCATGGTGGTCGCGCGCGGCGCTCGCGGCGCCAGCAAACGGGCTGCCGCCCCCGAACAGGGAGGAAAAGAAGTCGCTGAAGTCCTCCGCGCCGGCCTCGCCCCCGGCCGCACGCCCCGGCGGGGCGCGCCGGCGCCGGCCGCCGGAGAACTCGTAACCGCTGCCCCAGTCCGGGGGCGGGCGGAAGCTCTCGCCCGACTTCCACTCGCTCCCGAGCTGGTCGTAGGCGCTGCGCTTCTGCGGATCCTTCAGCACCTCGTAGGCCTCCTGGACCTCCTTGAAGCGTGCCTCGGCGTTGGGCTCCTTGCTGACGTCGGGGTGGAACTTGCGCGCCAGGCGGCGATACGCGCTCTTGATGGCCTCGGGCGCCGCGCTTCGCTCGACACCGAGCACCTGGTAGTAGTCGCGATATTCCATGGTCTTGCGCTGCGGGCTGGATTCTAACGGTCATCTGCACCGGAGGGGTGCAGGCGGGCACCGCCGCGCACCGGGCTCAGGCACGGGGACGCGCGCAGCCGGCCGGACCGGGAGCGGCGGTGAGGCATGGATCTTGCTTCGGCCGGGTATCGGCTCCCGAGGAATCAGCGACATGCCCCGACCGACTCCGCCGCTTCGGCAGCTGCGCGCCTTCTGCGTGGCGGCGCGGCACCGCAGTTTCAAGCTCGCCGCGGCGGAGCTGTGCCTCACGCCATCCGCGGTCAGCCACCAGATGAAGGCGCTGGAGCTGGCGCTCGGGCTGCAGCTGTTCGAGCGCCGCACGCGGCTGCTGGTGCTGACCGGCGCCGCGCAGAGACTACGCACAGACCTTGAGCCGTTGCTCGCGACCCTGGAGCGCACGCTGCAGCTGCTGCGCGAGGGCGCGTGATCGTTCTGGGACCGAGGTGAGGACCGGAGTCTGCGTGCCGATCCTTTTCTGGGGCCGCGAAGAGACGCTGGAAGGCGAGCCTTGGCGGGCGCCTCGTCACACCGGGAGTGGTGTCCGGACTGCCAGGGCTGCGTGCAATGCCTGATTGCCGGCCTCAAGGCTGCGCACCCGCTCCAGTAAGCGCTCGATCTGCAGCGCGTGCAGATCCAGGCCGATCTGTTCGGCTGCAAAGGCGAGGGCCTGCTGCTCATCCGGGCGGTAGCCGGCCCCCGAGAGCTTGGGGCCGAGCAGTGCAAATCCCAGCAGTTCACCGCGATTGAGCATCGGCAGGGCCAGGTTCGCACGCAGCGTGGAGCGCGTGTCCTGGATCTCCGTGAGGGCACGCCGACTGCGCAGCGCCACGAGCGCGGGGTCATCGGCGTCGATGCTCGCGGGTACACCCTGGAGGCTGCCTTCGAGCAGGGCATAGTTGCCCGACTCGCTGCGCAGGTACAGCGCGGCACCCGCCACGCCGGAGAAACGGTCCAGTTCCGCGACGAACGCCTGCGCCAGGGCGCCTTCCTTCAGGATGTAACGCGCCTCGTGCACGAAGTGTCGCAGCGCCCGCTCGTTCTCCTGCCACGTGTGATAGAAGAGCCACTCCACGCGCGGCTTAACGAAATCGCGGACGCGGTGAAACATGAGAAACACGCCGAGCGCCAGCAGCGCCTCGAGCAGCGCGCTGCGCTCGCGGCCCTCGATCTTCAGCAGGTGACCCAGGGCCCATTCGGCGACGCCAAAGGCGATGAGCAGGATCGCACTGACCGCGGCGAAGATCAGGCTGCGATTGACGGCGAATCCCAGGTCGAGCACCCGATGACGCAGGATCGCGTAGCTCAGCGTGACCGGGGCGATGACCCCGGACAGCAACTCTGCGAACAGCAGCAATGGGTGCGTCGTGTTGTACAACTGTCCGATCAGCACGAATACCGCGATGATTTGCGATAACACAATCGCGGAAAATCCCAGCAGCAGCAGGGCGAAGCGCCGTCGCTCCTCCACCCGCGCGCGCCGCCAGCCGAGAAACAGCAGCAGCAAACTGGCGAGGAAGCCCAGGTCGCTGACCAGCTGCAGGGGGATGGTTCCATCGCCGCACCACCGCAGCGTCGTCACGTGAGTGGAGCAGTAGAACCAGATCGCCCACATCGCAAGGTTGATCGCGCCGTAGCCCAGGAGCGTCGCGCGCTGCCAGCGGCGGATGCCGCCGAGCGATTCGGCCGCGAAGCGCATTGCGAACGCGAGCAGGAACCAATTCACCGAGACGATCGTCGCGAGGTGCAGGCCGCACAGCAGCAGGAAAGTGCGCGGCCACGCCTGCCACAGCTGCGGAGCCGCCACCCCCAGTCCGAATACGACCAGCGAAGCACCGAGCAGCATCGGTATGGCGCGCCCGCGGCTGCGCCACATCACGAAGGCACCGAACAATGCCGGGATGAGGTTGGACAGGTCGAACAGCGCACTCCTCAGGTCCGTGTCGCTTACCCCCGCCGGTGCGCGCGCCGCGGTGGTCAGCTCGAGCGGGCGTCGCCGCGCCCCATGATCCAGGGTGGCGTGCACCGCCTCGCCGCGATACCTGTAGCGCAGGTAGTCCCAGACCGGCTGGAAACGCAGGTGGTCACCGGCGCGCACGCCCGCCGCATCGAGCGGGGAGCCCGGCGCCACCGCGCTGACCAGAACGAATCCCGCGGCGTATTGCGGGTCCGGCTGCAGCTGGGCCTGCTCAGCCCCCAGACTCCCCGCCCCCGGCACGAGGTGGGCATCCCAGAGCAGCGCTTCGCTCTGCTGCAGGATCACGTAGGCCGCGAACAGCAGCCCCACGACCTGCCAGGACCGGCTCGCCGCGCTCAGCGCCGCTCCCCGAGTGGCCAGAGTGCCCCCGTTCTTCGTGAGTTCGCTGCCCGGTACCCGGGCGAGTGCCGTGCAATATAGAGCGAAAGGGCGCCCCGCACAGCGGCGCGGCGCCAGCGCAGCGACGTCGCGGCAGACGCGCCGATACTGAGGGTAGCGGTCGAGTCACTGCGGCGGCGGCTATCGGGACGCGCCCGCACGAAGCTTCCCCTCGGGTCACCCAAAAAAAACGCCGCGAGGCGGGGGAAGTCGCTTCGCGGCGCACAGGAGCGAACACGGGGAAGTTGTTCGCAGCTGAGGGATACGAAGCAAGGCCTATGCCAACGCTTAAGGTTCAATATAATCAATCAGTTATCTGCGTGCCTCTCCCCACGATACCTGACGCGAATTGTCAGTTTGCTGCGGTTTCAGGACATTCAGGCGTCCGCCGGCGTGCCTCGTCGTCGGCCGACGACGGCTAGCGGGGGATGACCGGCACGCAGGCCTGCGCCTGCTCCTTCAGCGAGTCGCACAGCGCCCGTGCCTCCGCCTCGCCGGCGGCCGGGGCCTGGAGGCGGTAAAGGGGCGCGCCGGCTGCGCTCGCCAACACGATGCGCGGTGCGAGTCCCCCGAGCTGCGAGCCGAACCGGGCCTGCAGACGTTGCCATTCGCGATCCGCGCTCGCCTCGCTGCCGAAAGCGCCGAGCTGCACGCCGTAGCCCCCGCGGGGTGCGGCGGGCATCGACGTCGCCGCGTTCACCGGCGGGGCGGGCGGCACGGACACCGGGGCCGCGGCGGGAGCCGCCGCCGGCACGGTGTCCCCGCGCTCCAGGGCGGACGGGGCGGGCGCGGGTGCATCGGGCGAGGCCCCGCTCACCGGCGCGTGCATCAGCTGCAGGGCCGACACGCCCGCGCGTGCGTCGGCCACCCGCGGCGTGAGCTCGGTGCGCGGAGCGGAACCGAGCGAGAACCCCTCGATGCGGATGCGGGCCTGCTCGGCGAGCCGCCCGCGGGGATGTTGGCTGAGGAAGGTGCGGTACGCCTCGAGGCTGCCCCGTCCCTCCGCGTGTGCCCAGTCGCGCTCCTCATCGAGCTGCGCCAGGCGCGCCCGGGCCTCGCCGGTGAGCTCGCTGTCGGGGTGTTGCTCGATGAAGTGCGCGTAGGCCTCGCGCGTATGCACGCCTTCGGCCGCCTGCCAGTCCTCCTGCTCGCGGCTGCACGCAGTGAGCGCCGCCGTGACCAGCAGCGCAAGGACAGCCCCCCTGGCTGTGGAGAATGTGACCATCGTCGGCCTTCGCAGGCGCCAGCGGCCCGTATTATGACCCCTCCCCGCGCGGCCGGAGTAGCCGATGAATGCGACGCAGAAGCGGCGGCTGATCGATCAGCTCGGCGACGCCCCGACCTTCGTGGCCGCCGGCGCGCGCCTGGCCGGGGACCTCGAGGCGCCCGGACCGCTCGTCATGTGCGGGTGGATCCGGGGCGATGGGCGCGTGGGCGGCACGCTGCACATGTCGGTGGATGCCCAGTGGGAGGGGGAGATCCATGCCAAGGCGGCGGTGATCGCCGGACGCATCACCGGCCGGCTCGTGATCGAGGGCAAGCTCGAGATCGGCGCCAGCGCGGTGCTGCGCGCGGATATCCTCGCGGGCAGCATCGCCGTGGCGAAGGGCGCGGTGATCGAGGGCACGGTGACGGTGAGCAGCGGCGAGCCGGTCGTGCAGTTCGAGGAAAAGCGCGGCTGAGAGCTCAGGGGGCCGCGGCGAGTTGCGCCAGGATGCGCTGCTCGAGCCAGGTCGGCCCGCGCAGCCGCTCGAAGAAGCCGCAGTGTCCGCCGTAGCGCGTCACCCATACGCGCAGCGCCGGCGGGCGCGCGATGCGCGCCAGTCCGCCGGCCGGGATGATCGGATCGTCCCGCGCGGTGACCAGCGTCGCCGGAACCTCCAGCGAGGCGAGCCGCGGGCCGGTGATGGCGTAGCCCTGCAGGTAATGCTCGAGCGAGGGGAACTCGGTGTGGGCGCTCACCAGCTCCGCGGTCATGCGCTTCAGGTCGCGCAGTCGCCCGATGGCGCGCAGGTCGAAGCTGCCGGGCCACGCCGCCTGCTTGATGCGCAGGGAGCGCAGCCACTTGCGCACGAAGTAGTACTCGTAGCCGGGCGGGCCGTTCTGCAGGGCCGCGAGTGTCTCGGTCGGATCGAGCACCGGGGACACGGCGATCACCTGCGTGAGCTCGAGACCTCGCTCGCGCGCCTGGGCCGCCACGCGCAGCATGAAGTTGCCCCCGAGTGAGAAGCCGACCAGCGCGAGGGGGGCACCCAGATCGCGCTGCAGTGCGCCGATGGCGCCACTCACCTCCGACAGGCGGCAGGAGTGGAACAGCTCGCGGTTGAGGTGGTGCGTCGCGCCATGATCGCGCAGGTTGAGCCGCGCCACCGTGTGGCCGGCGGCGAACAGCTGCGCCCCGAGGGAGAGCACGTACAGCGAATCGGCGCTGCCCTCCCAGCCGTGCAGCAGCACCACGGCACCGTGCCGCGGCTCCGGCGGGCGCGAGATGAAGCATTGCAGCCGTACCCCCTCGCCGCAGTCGAGGATGCGCTCACGCGCCGCGCGCCGGAGTGCGGCGGCCGCGCGGTGCACGCGGCGGCGGCGCCAGCCGGTGCTGGCCAGCATCGACTGCAGATGCGGGTTGCGCAGCCAGCGTGGCGGGCGCGGCTCCGCCGCGGCGCCGCCCGACGCCTCGCTCGAGGGGGTATTCAACGCGTGCGGATCTCGACGCGGTTGTTGGCGACGGCGGCGCGATTCCACTCACCGGCGGTGAGTCCCGGCACGACGCTCGGGTAGGGCTGGGCCAGGTCCCCGGGCTCGCCGGCGCTGATCTGCACCTGCAGGGCGCCCCGGGTCGAGGCGCGCACGTCGCCAATGGCGTTGGCGAGGGCGAGCGGGGTGCGCTGCGCGGCGCTCACGTTGTCCTCGAAGGGGTTGCCGACCACGTCGCAACGCGCGTAGGGCATCTCCTCAGGCGCGAGCGAATAGCCATCCTGCGGATTGCCCATGAGGCAGAAGCGCCCGGCGAAAGTGTGGATCTCCACCTGGCCGGCGCTGTGGTCGCGCGCCACGCGGTACAGGAGCTTGCGGATGACCTCGAGGCGCGCGCCCCCCAGCGCCTCGGCGCCGTACGGCACCAGCACCACGATCGGCTTGGCCGGGGTGACCAGCGCGGCTGCCCCCGCCGCGGGGGGCGCCGTCGCGGCGCTGGCGAAGGGTGCGGCACTTCCGGCCACGCGCAAGGCGCGCACCTCATCCTTGAGCTCACCGAGCGCGTGCGCGGTGCGCAGCGCGGCGACCGCCCCCAGCGCGGCGATGCCGAGTGACAGCAGCACCAGCCACGGCCACCACAGCCGCAGCGGCCGGACCGGCGGCGCCGGTGCCACGGGGGCGGCTTCCGGCGGCGGCTGCGGCAGGGACTCGAGCAGCAGCGCGCGCACCTCGGCGGTGATGCGGTCGGTCTGCGTGTCGATGCCCGCGACCAGCGCGCGGCGCAGTTCGGCGAAGTGCTCACGCAGCGCGCTGTCGGTGAGCGGCTTGGCGAGCGGCACGCCCTCGGGGCCGCCCTGCAGCTGCAGGTTCAGTGCCGTGAAGCTCGACTGCTCCTCGCTGCGCCGGTCCGGTACCAGGTGCAGCTGGAAGAGGACCTTGGAGACGTCCGCCGGCTTTATCTGCTTGGGCAGCACCCCGAGCGCGCCGAGCGCGCGCGCCTGACCGAGGTACAGCTCCCCCTCCTGTGAGGTGTACATCATGATGGGGATGGTGGCCGTGCGCGGGTCGTTCTTGATCGCCTGCACCGCCTGCAGGCCGTCCATGCCCGGCATCATGTGGTCCATGAAGATCACGTCCGGACGGTTCTCGTTCAGGTAATCGATCGCCGCCTCCGCGGTCTCCGCGGCATCGACGTCGATGTCGTATTTCTCGAGCACCCGGGCCAGAAACAGGCGGGCGGACTTGGAGTCGTCCACGATCAAGGCCCGCTTTGCACCCATGCTCCGCGCCCCCCGTCCATGCAGCCGGGAAAAGTCTAGCGCAGAACGCAGCGCCGCCGGGTGTTGTCGCGTGGCGAAGACCCCTGCCAGGGCGTTAGGCGGCCCGCCGTCGCGTGTGCGGCGCCGCGGTCAGCTGCGCGTACAGCGCGTGCAGCTGCAGCGCCATGCGCGCCGAGGACCAGCGCCGGGCGTGGGCGCGCGCCCGCGTGGCCAGCTCCTGCCGCAGCGCTGCATCGCTCAGCACGCGCGCCACCGCCGCGGCGAAGGCGGTCTCCTCCTCCGGCACCACCAGCGCACCGCTGTCGGGGGTGAGGATGGAACGGGTGCCGAGCTCGGCGGTCGAGACCACCGGCGTGCCCTGGGCGAGCGCCTCGAGCAGCACCAGGCCCTGGGTCTCGGTGCGCGAGGCGAACGCGAACACGTCGGCCGCGGCGTAGCAGTCGAGCAGCGCGCTGTCGCGCGCCAGATAGCCGGCGAAATGCACGCACTCGGCCAGTCCGAGCCGCGCCACCTGTGCGCGCAGCGCCTCGCGCGCCGGCCCCTCGCCGGCGATCACGAGCAGCGCGTCCGGCACCCGTGCCCGCACCTGCGCAAACATGCGGACCAGGAAGCCAATGTTCTTCTCGTGCGCGACGCGGCCGACGTAGGTGACCAGGGGCCGTTGCGCGGGGATACCGGCACGGGCGCGAAAGGCGGCGCCGTCCCCGGCGCGGAAGCGGTCGGCGGGCAGCCCGGTCGGCAGCACGTGGATCGGGGTGCGCACCCCGTAGCCCAGCAGCACGGTGCGCATCGGCTCGGATGGAGCGATCAACGCCTGCACGGCGCCACACTGGGCGCGGGTGAGTGCCCGCGCCAGCCAGCGCCCGAGCGGCCGCGGGCAGGCCGGCAGGTAGTGATGCAGGTACTCCTCGAAGAAGGTGTGATAGGTCTCCACACAGGGCAGCCCCGCGCGCCGGGCGAAGCGCACGCCGGCGTAGTGGGCCACGAAGGGCGTGTGGATGTGCACCAGATCGAACCCGGCTGCCGGCAGCCGCGCCAGCGCGCGCCGCAGCGCGCCGAGCTGCATGCGCCGGTCCTCCGGGTCGGCCGGTACGCCACCGGAGGGAATCCGCAGCACGTCCGGCTCCGGCGCCTGACCGGCGTAGGCCGGCGCGACGAGGAGTGTCTGCACCTGCAGCGCCGCGAGGTCGCTGCGGAAGGTGCGGATGGAGGTGGAGACGCCGTTGACCCGCGGGAAGTAGACGTCGGAGATGAACAGCACCCGCACGCGACGCTAGCCGCCGCGCCGCCGCGCCGCCGCCGCCGGCCCGCGCACTAGCCGGCCGCCACGCCGAGGCCGCCGATCGCGACGCCGAGGGCGGCGCCGGCCAGCACGTCCGAGGGATAGTGCAGCCCGAGCACCACGCGCGACGCGGCGATCAGCGCGGCGAGCGGCAGCAGCACCCAGAGCAGCTCCGGGAAGTGCGCGGCGGCCTGCCAGGTGAAGGACACCGCGTGCAGGGTGTGACCGGAGGGGAAGCTGTAGCGGTCGAGCGGCGCACCGACACGGTCGATGCCGCGGTGGGTGATGAACGGGCGTTCGCGCACGAAAGTCCGCTTGAGCAGCGCGTAGAGGGCCACACCGAGGGCACCGCTGAGCGCCATGACGATGGCCGGTCGCAGCGCCGCGTGCCCGTAGAGAAGCGGCAGGACGAGAATCAGCAGATACCAGACGATCCCGTCGCCGAGGCGGCTCGCGGCCTGGAACACGCGGCGCGGGATCGCGAAGGCGGCGCCGCGGTTGAGCCGGCGACACAAGCCGTACTCCGCGGCATCCACCCGCGCGATGAGTGCGTTCAGTCCCGTCGCCTTCATGCGGCCGTGCGCCTCCACTGCGCCCTGGACATGGGCCAAGGCTGAGCGGTGGCGGAGACAGTCAGATGTCGGAAATGTGAAGGTTTTCTTGCGCCAGGGCTTACGAGACGTTCTGCGTGCGCGGTCTCACATTTTCGGACGTTGCGGGCCATCCGAGCCGCCGCCCGACGCCCGCCACGAAGCGTGCCGCCGCCCCGGCACCGTGCCGGAAGTAGAGCGAGGGCTCGGTGATCTCCAGTTCGAGCAAGAGCGGCGCGCCGTCGGCGCCGCGGATCAGGTCGATGCGCCCGTAGAGGAGCGAGCTGAAGGGCAGCGCCCGCAGGATGCCCGTGGCGGCAGCCAGCTCCGCCGCCGCCGGCCGCCGCGGCGTGATTTCCTCGGCGGCGAAGAGTGCGGCAGTGGCGGCGCCACCTGCCGGCAGCAGCGGGCCCTTGCGGATGGCGTGGCTGAAGTGCCCGTCGAGGTAGATGAGCGCGCTCTCCCCGTCGCGCTCCACGCTCGGCAGGTAAGGCTGCAGCAGCACGCTGCGCCGCGCGCCGAGCAGCCGCTGCACGTGGGCCCGCGCCGCCGCGGCCGCCTCGCGGGCGTAGCGGCGCGTATCGCGGGCGCCCGCACCGACCGCGGGCTTCACGACCAGCTCGGCACAGCCCTCGCGCGCGAGGAACTCGTCGACCGCCGCGGCGCCATCGGCGCCGGGCTCGGCGAAGGTGCTCGGCACCACCGCGACGCCGGCGCCGGCGAGGGTCTGCAGGTAGTGCTTGTCCGCATTCCAGCGCACGATCTCGGGTGGGTGCAGCAGCTGCGTGAGTGTGGCGGTGCGCTCCACCCAGGCGAGGAACTCACCGAGCCGGTCGGTGTAGTCCCAGGCCGAGCGCAGCAGCGCGACGTCGAAGCGCCCCCACTCGACCAGGGGATCGTCCCAGTCGGCGATCTCGGCGTGCACGCCGACGGCGGCAAAGGCGGCCAGGAGCGGCGGCATGTCCTCATCGAG
>JAFAPI010000256.1 GCA_019247195.1 Gammaproteobacteria bacterium | reverse complement strand
AAAAGCACGATCAGCGCGCCGATCACCGACATCACCAGACCTGCCGGGTGAACCTGAGCCCCGGGAGGCGGGTTTCTGGAGAACATCCGCATCAGGAACCCGCCCACGTAGGAGCCGGCGATGCCCAGCAGCCCGGTCATGATCAGGCTCATATGTTCCCCGCCGGGCATGATGAAACGGGCGATGGCGCCGACGACGATGCCGATGATGAACATCCACACGAAGTGCATAACGTGACTCCCTGCCGCCCGCAATGACGGCTTGTTCTTTGAGTTATCGAGCGTCGCTATTCTAAATGCTGCGGCGCGCGGCGCCAAAAAACCGCGCCCCTACTTGCCAAGGTCGGGCCCACGCACTTTAATTCCCTACTTGCCCAGGAGAGCTCCATGTCGCGTGTTTCTGCGCTGCTGACCGCCGTACTGCTCGGCGGCAGCCTGCAAGCCGTCGGCGCCGACGATGTCACTCAATTTCGCGCCGTCTACAAAGAGCTCGTGGAAACCAACACCACGCTTTCCGCGGGCGACTGCACGCTGGCCGCCCAGCGCATGGCGGCGCGCCTGAAGAGCGCCGGCTTCCCGGAGACTGATCTGCATCTGTTCACCGCGCCCGACCACCCCCGCGAGGGCGGACTGGTCGCGATTTACCCCGGGCGCGATCCGAAGCTAAAGGGCATCCTGCTGCTTGCGCACATCGACGTAGTGGAGGCCAAGCGTGAAGACTGGACACGCGACCCCTTCACGCTCGTCGAGGAGAACGGCAATTTCTATGCGCGTGGCGCCTTTGATGATAAGGCCGAAGCGGCTATCTGGGTGGACACTCTTATGCGGCTGCGGCAGCAGAACGTGCACCCGCGTCGCACGCTCAAGCTGGCCTTGACGTGCGGCGAGGAGACTGCTGGTGCCTTCAACGGCGCCCAGTGGCTAACGGAGCACCAGCGGGATCTCATCGATGCGGCCTTTGCCATCAACGAGGGGGCCATGGGCGAGCTCGACGCCGCCGGCAAGCGCACGGTGCTCGAGGTTCAGGCCGGTGAGAAGTTTCCGCAGAACTATCGCCTGGAGGTCACCAATCCCGGCGGGCACAGTTCGCGTCCGCTCAAGGACAACGCCATCTATCGCCTTGCCCGCGCCCTGGAGCGTGTCGCGGCCTACGAGTTCCCGGCTCAGTTCACCGAGGGTAGCCGCGCCTACTTCGAAGCGATGGCCAAGATCGAGGCGGCCCGGGGGGAGGGGCAGATCGCCGGCGCGATGAACGCACTGCTCAAGGATCCGCCCGACCCGCAGGCCATCGCGCTGGTCTCGGCCAAGGATCCCACCTGGAACGCGACGCTGCGGACCACGTGCGTAGCGACGATGCTCGATGCCGGCCACGCGACCAACGCCCTGCCGCAGCGGGCCCGCGCCAACATCAACTGCCGCATCTTTCCCGGGGTCACCGCGGAGGCGGTACGCGCCCAACTCGAGGAGGTAGTCGCCGATCCGCAGGTGAAGGTCACCCTGCTCGAGACGCGCGGCCCTACTCCGCCGCCCCCACCCCTCACGCCGCAGATCATGGGACCGGTAGAGAAGCTGGCGGCTCAGTTCTGGCCGGGAGTGCCGGTCGTGCCGATCCTGCAGCCCGGAGCGACCGACGGAGAGTTCACCAACGCGGTCGGCATTCCGACCTACGGCATCGAGCCGGTCTTCGCCGGCCCGGACCTGGGCCACATCCACGGCCTGAACGAATATCTGAGCGTGCAGTCTTTGCTTGAGGGTCGCGACTTCCTCTACCGGTTGGTGCGTCTCTACGCCGACGCGCCCTGAGGGTCAGCCAGGCGGGGCGGCGGGATGCTCAGCAGGATCTCCTGCAGCGAGGAGAAATCGATCGGTTTGACGAGGTGGTGCGCGAACCCTGCCGCGGTCGCACGCTCACGATCTGCGTCCTGCCCATATCCGGTGATGGCGATCAGACACAGCTCCTCACCTGCCGGCTGGCGCGCTTTGAGCCGGCGTGCCACCTCGTAGCCGTCCAGCCCCGGCAGTCCGATGTCGAGCAGCACGACCCGTGGCCGCAGCTGCTGCGCGCGCGCCAGGGCCTGCTCGCCGTTGTAGGCAGTTTGCACCGTGTGGCCATCGAGTCGCAGGACCATCGCGAGCGACTCGGCCGCGTCCTCGTTGTCATCGACGATCAGCACCTGCTCCGCGGTGGCGCGACCCACGGTGCGCTCGGCGCGCGGTGCCGCCGGCTCCTGTGACAGCGGCAGTCGCAGCTCGAATGTCGAGCCCCCACCGACGCCCGGACTGCTGGCGCGGACCGCGCCGCCGTGCAGTTCGATCACCTGACGCACGATCGACAGCCCGATACCGAGCCCGCCGTGGGCCCGGTCGAGGGTGCGCTCACCCTGCACAAAGAGATCGAAGACACGCGGCAGCAGCTCCGGAGCGATGCCGGCGCCCGAGTCTGTAACACGCAGCACCACGTCGGTATTCTCGACTACGGTCTCCAAGCGGATATCGCCGCCCGGATCGGTGTACTTGGCGGCATTGTTGAGCACATTGGCGAGGCACTGCACCAAGCGCTCAGGATCACCGTGTACCGTAAGTCCGGGCTCGCTTTCGGCAACGCTCAGCCGATGCCGCTTGTGGCGCAGCGCCGGATCCACGGTTTCGAGCGCGCGCGTCAGGACCGCCTGCACGGGCACGATCTGTTTGCGCAGCTCGATCTGGCCGCGGGTGATGCGCGACACATCCAGCAGATCGTCCACCAGGCGGGCGAGGTGCGTGACCTGGCGGTCGATGCTGGCGACCGCCGCACGCCCTTCGGGGTTGTCGGCGAGCGTCCGCCCCAGCACCTCGCTCAGGTTGCGGATCGGCGCGAGCGGATTGCGCAACTCGTGCGCCAGCATGGCAAGAAACTCGTTCTTCTGCTGATCGGCGGACTCGAGCTCGCGTTGCTGCTCCAACAGCGCCTTCCGCGCCGCCACATGCGTGGAGATGTCGCGGAAGTAGCACACGACCCCGAACCGCCCGTCGGGGAGCGGAATGCGGTTGATCTGCCACTCGTAGTACTCGGTCGCAGCGCGGTCGAGCCGGTCCGCCACCCGGTCGGTGGCGAAGTGCGGCGTGCCGGTCTGCAGCGTGTTGCGGAACAGCCGCAGGATCTCTTCCGCGGCCTTGGGCGGGCGCAGGCGGCGCACCAGGGATTCGAAGTCCTCGCCGACGAGTTCCGGGAGACTGCTGAATACCGCCCGGGCGGTCGGGTTGACCTCGCGGACCTTGAGGTCGGCATCCAGCAGGAAGATACCGACCGGCGCTGAGGTGACCAGCGTCACGAACTGGGCGTTGCGTTCGGCCACCTGGGCCTGCACGCGGGTGCGCTCGAGCAGCGCCCCGACCCGCGCCAGCAGCTCCCGCGCCGCGAACGGCTTGATCAGGTAGTCATCGGCTCCCGCGTCGAGACCTTCGACGCGCGCGCTCTCCCCCGCCCGTGCCGAGAGCAGCATCACAGGCAGCGCCGCAAGTTCCTGGTCGGCGCGCAGCTGACGCAGCAGCCCGAATCCATCGAGCCTCGGCATCATGACGTCCGAGATGATGAGGGCTGGCCGCTCCCTGCGAATGGCCGCCAGCGCGGCCGCGCCATCGCCCACCGCCTCGATTGCGTAATAGGGGTCGAGCAGCGTGCGCAGGTACTGGCGCATATCGCGGTTGTCGTCGGCCAGCACGATGCGCGCACCGAGCGTCGCGGCGAAGCGCGCCCGATGTGAAGCAGCCTCGGCCGCCGTGGCCTCGAGGGGCACTCCACCCTGCACCGACTCCGGCAGCCAACGCAGCGCTTCCTCGACGAAGGTACGCGCGGCGCCGCTTGGGGCGCGCGGTGCCGCGCGCATGCGCTCCGGTGGGAGTCCAGCGGTACCGAACGGCACCCGCACCTGGAACGTGGTGCCGAGGCCGAGCGCACTGCGCGCCGAGATCTGACCGCGGTGCAGTCGCACCAGCTCTTGTACCAGCGCCAGGCCGATGCCCGACCCCTCGAAGGTGCGCCCTTGCGCGCCTTCGACGCGGTGGAAGCGCTCGAAGAGGCGCGGCATCTCATGGGCCGGTACGCCTACGCCGGAATCCTCTACCTCCAGCACCGCTTCGGCCCCCTCGCGCCACAGACGCAGCGCGACATGACCCTGCAGCGTGAACTTGAAGGCATTGGAGAGCAGGTTGAGGACCACCTTTTCCCACATCTCCGGGTCGACCCATACCGGCTCGTCAAGGGGCACGCATTCGACGCGGAACTCCAGCCCAGCCCGCTCGAGCGCGGAGCGGAAAGTACTCGCGAAGTCAGCCGTGAGGGCCGCCAGGTCGACCGGGGTAAACAGTGCGTTGGCACGTCCCGCCTCGATGCGCGAGAAATCGAGCAGCGCGTTCACGAGGCGCAGCAGCCGCAGGGAGTTGCGGTGCGCGAGCCCCACCCGCTCCCGGGCCCGCTCACTGAGGTCAGCGGCCTCGAGCATCTCCTCCAGTGGTCCGAGGAGTAGCGTGAGCGGGGTACGGAATTCATGACTGACGTTGGAGAAGAACGTGGTCTTGGCGCGGTCGATTTCCGCCAGCGCCTCGGCGCGCAGCCGCTCTTCCTCGTAGGCGCGGGCGTTCGTGATGGCCTGACCGATGTAGACGCCCAGCTGCTCGAGGAAGCTCTGATAGGCATCATCGAACTGGAGGTGCGGGCTCAGTCCCAGCACCAGAATTGCGGCGATGCCCTCATGACCCGGCGCCGTGATAGGCGCCACCCAGGCCCGCGTGACGGAGCGTGCTGCTTCGCCGGTCGGTACCGTGATTGACTCGACCAGCGCCGGACGGCGCGTGCGGGCCAGCTCATCGAGCGGCCAGGCGCCGGCGGGCCGTTCTAGCGTCAGCCGGCCTTCGAGGCCTAGCGTCGCCGCGTCAGTACCGGTGGTCGCGACAGTCTCTGCGCTGCGCTGCGGCCGGTCGACCAGCAGCACGGCGGCGAACGGCAGATCACTGCGGTTGCCCGCCAGTGACTCGACGGCGACGCGGCACGCCTCGGAGGCGTTCGGCGCGCGCTCCACAAAGCTCGCCCGCGCCCCCAGCTCGCGTAGCGTCTGCAAGCGGCGCTCGGCGAGCACACGCTCCGTGACCTCGGTGACGACGCAAAGCATGCCGCTGATCCGGCCGGCATCGTCATAAACGGGGCTATAAGAAAAGGTGTGGTAGGTCTCCTCCGAGAACCCGTGCCGCTCAAGGTAGAGCCGCAACCCCTCGTCCCACGTCGAATGCCCACGCTCGAGGACCTGGCGGATCCGAGGTCCGATATCCGGCCAGATCTCCTCCCAGACCTTGTCACTGCGCGCACCCAGCACCCAGTCGCGCTTGATGCCGACCGTCGGCAGGTAGGCATCGTTGCAAAAGAAGGTGAGCTCAGGCCCCCACAGCATCCACATGGCATAGCGCGAATCGAGCATCACCCGCACGATGGTCTTCAGGGACTGGGGCCAAAGCCCAGGCGGACCCAGCGGGCTCCCGCTCCAGTCGAACTCGCGCATCCGCTGGCCCATCTCGCCCCCGCCAGCGAGAAAGTCCTCCCCTCCCCTCGAGGGCGGCGCAAGCTGCAGGGATGCGTTCATGGCCTCTTAGGTGTGTCGGTCGATGCCGAGGAAGCCGTGGGGAGGGAGGATGTTACGCAGTCGGCGGGGACCGGCGCTACGCGGCGGCGCAAAACTGCTGCGTTACAGCCACGCTCAGGGATTGGCTTGTGTTCATGGATTGGATCAGCCGGCGGCCTCCCAGCCGTCGCCAAACGGCCCCC